>JBQCEU010000335.1:0-4842 GCA_051959955.1 Terriglobales bacterium
AGAAGAATGCGGAAGCCGCTGAAGCCGGCGTTCTCGACGCCGAGCCGATACTCGGCTTCATACATGCCGAAACGGCACGGGCCGCAGGAACCGGCGGTGAAGAAGACGTAGTTGTCCACGATCTGCTGGCGCGTGAGGCCACGCGCTTCGAGCCCCTGCAGGTATTTGATGAGATGTCCGACCATGAAATAGGTCGGGTTGCACTGGCCGTTGTTGCCGTACTCCTTGCCCAACTGGAAGGCGGCCACGTCGGGATCGGGCAGCACCACGCATTGGTAGCCGTTGCCCTGAAACGCCGCCTGGATCAGCTTCTCGTGCTTCCAAGTCAGCCCGCCGAAGAGTATGGTCACTTGCGAGTGTTCCTCGCCGGTAAAGGCCCGCTCCTCCGGGCGGCGGAAGTGCCGGGGGCCGGTGTCCAGGCCGGCTTCGCGACGCAGTCGCAGCCGCTCTTCGGCCAGACGGCGGGCGATGATCTGCTGGCGATCCACCGCGGGGGCGGCGGGCGGAGGCGGCACGGCGGCTGGCGACAGGCGTTCGACCGCCACGAAATCGGCGCGCGAGGCAGGCATACGGAACTCCTTCCTTGCGCTGGAAGCCGATACTGTACCGATTGGTTTCTTGCCGAAGAGAAAAATCCAGAACCGCCGCGCTCTCGCCGCCGGCCGCTAGTACCTAATCACTAATTACTAGTTGCTGGCCCCTGCCCTAGGGGTGCAGGTAACGGTAGGGATTGACGGGCGCCTTCTGGATGCGCACTTCGTAGTGGAGGTGGGCGCCGGTGGTACGGCCGGTTTCGCCGACGAAGCCCACTACCTCGTCGCGGTCGAGGTGCTGGCCGACGGTCACCGCCAGGCCCGAGAGGTGGGCGTAGAGGGTGCGAATGCCGTGGCCGTGGTCCACGATGACGGTGCGCCCGTAGCCGTTCTCCATGCCGGCGAAGACGACGATGCCGTCGGCGGTGACGTGTACCGGGGTGCCGTAGCCGACGGCGATGTCCAGGCCGGCGTGGAAGGCGCCTTCGCCCTGGAAGGGGTCAATGCGTTCGCCGAAGCTGCTGGTAATGCGGCCGCGCACCGGCCACATGTCGGGCTGCCAGGCGGCGGGCCCGAAGCCGGAGAAGCTGCGCGGCAGCGAGGCCTGCAGGGCGCTGGTCTCCAGCACCTGGAAGCTGTTGAGCGAGGTGCGGTAGAGCAGGGTGTCGGGCGCGGCACCGTCGCCGGGAGTTTCGGCCAGCTCGGGGGTGCGGCTGGCGTTGCGGACGCGGTCCTTCAAGCTGTTGTTGTGCTTGAGGTTGTACAGGGCGCTGACCTCGCTCGCCAGGCTGCCCAGGCTGGCCACCTCGGCCTTGTACTGGTCGGCGTCGTGGCGGGAGCTGGAAAGCTGCTGTTCCAGCAGGTTCTGGCGGCTGCGCAGCTCATTGAAGGCCGCCACCTTGGTCAGCATGCGGCCATAGGAGCCGGCCAGGCCGGCGAGTGTGCCCACGCCCACCAGGGCGCAGATCACAAACACCACCACCCACTTGACCGGCACGGGTATGCGGCGCAACTGGCCATCCCAGTCATGGGTGACCATGAAGATGTAGTAGCGTCTACGCAATCTTAAAGAGCGTAGCAGCCGCCCCGGCCGGGGGTCAAGGAAAGAAGCTGGAAATGGCCCTTTGGCTACAAAAACTAGGACTGTTGGGCGTGGGCGTCATACTCCGCCCGCCCTTGCGAGATCAGCAGGTGGGCATGGCTTCTGCCCAGCCACCCCTGGCTGAGGACGTCTTTGTGTTCCAGGGTCTTGTAGGTGCGAAAGAAGTGCTCGATGAGCCGCAGCTCGTCTTCGGCGACATGCTCCAGCTCACGGATCTCACGGTAGCTGCGGTCGTGGGTGGCCACCGCCAGGACCTTGTCGTCTTCGCCCTTTTCATCCCGCATTTTGAGCAGGCCAATGGGCCAGGCCTCGACCATCACGCCCACGTCCAGCGGCTCGCTGATCAGAATCAGGATATCCACCGGGTCGCCGTCGGCGGCCAGCGTGCTGGGCAGGAAGCCGTAGGCGGTGGGGTAGAACATGGACGAGTAGAGAACGCGGTCGAGGCGGAAAATCCCCAACTGGGGGTCGTACTCATACTTGGTGCGGGTGCCTTTGGGGATCTCGATGATGGCGTTGACACGCTCGGGCGCGGCTGCGCCCAGGGGCAGGTTCTTCAAGTTCATGCTTGTACCAGCTTAAAGGACGATGGGCGCCAGCGGAGTGTCCTGCTGGGCCAAGTGCACCTGCGGACGGAACAGGCGGGGGGCGAGGGCGCGCTCGGCCGAGATCCGGGCCAGGTGAGGGAGGTTATTGTTTTCGCTGAGATGGGCCAGGATCAGGTGGGCGGCGGCGCCATCGAAGCCGCTGGTCAGGAACTCGGCCAGGCCGGTGTTGGAGAGATGGCCCACCCGGCTGAGCACACGCTGCTTCAACGGCCAGGGATAGCCGCCGTTTTTGAGCATTTCGAGGTCATGGTTGGATTCGACCACCAGGCAGTCGGCGCCGCGCAACTGGTCAGCCACGTTGGCAGCCAGGTAGCCGAGGTCGGTGACGAAGGCCACGCGCACGCCGGCGGCGCGGAAGCGGAAGGCGACCGGGTCGGCGGCATCGTGGGAGATGGTGAAGGCGCTGACCTCGATGTCGCCGATGGTGAAGCTCTCGCCGGCGGCGAAGCTCTCGACCCGCGGCAGCTCGTCGCCCGCCCGGCCCAGGGCGTGGCGGGTTCCGGGGTTGATGTAGACCGGCACCGGGAGCGAGGCGGCGAGGCGCGGCAGGCCGGCGACGTGATCGGTGTGTTCGTGGGTGATGACCACCGCGCTGAGGCGCTCGGGCGGGCAGCCGCACAGGGCCATGCGGCGCAACAGCTCGCGGCGGCTGAAGCCGCAATCGAGCAGGATGCAGGTGGATTCGGTCTGCAGCAGCGCCGCATTGCCACGGCTGCCGCTGCCCAGAATGGTGAGCGTTACCGCCACCGGGTTACTCGCTGCTGCTTTTGGAAGTCGAAGCCGTGGCCGCGGCGGCCGGGGCGGCAGCGGGTGCGGCCGGGGCGGCGGCGCCGTCGGACTTGGTCTCGGTGGGGGGCTTGCTCTCCTTGGCCGGCGCCGAGGAACCCGACTTGGCGTAGTCGGTAACGTACCAGCCCGAACCCTTGAACTGGATGGCGGGGGCGGAGATCAGCTTCTCCAGCGGGCCGCCGCAGTGCGGACATTCGCGCAGCGGTTCGGCGGAAAACGATTGGATCTTTTCCAGCCGCTTGTGGCAGCGGCTGCATTCGTATTCATAGAGCGGCACGGCGAGTTCTATTTTAACCCAGCGCAGAAGGCACGCAACCGGCGCAGGCCTTCTGCGATGACCGGGATGGCGGCGGCGTAGGAAAAGCGCACGTGCTCGCGGGTGCCGAAGGCTTCGCCGGGGACCGAGACCACGCCGGCTTCGCGCAGCAGGCGCTGGGAGAAGGCCATCGTGTCCTGGGGACCCTGGCCGCCAAGGAAGTGGCCGACGTTGGCGTAGGCGTAGAAGGCGCCCGCGGGCAGGGCGCAGCGCACGCCGGGGATGGCGTTGAGGCCGTCCACGATGACGGCGCGGCGGGCGCGGTAGGCGGCGCGCATGTCGGCCACCGGCTGCTGCGTGCCGCTGAGGGCGGCGATGGCGCCGTACTGGGCGAAGGTGGTGGTGTTGCTGGTGGTGTGGCTCTGCAGGCTGAGCATGGCCTGGTGGATGGCGGGCGGCGCCAGGGTATAGCCGATGCGCCAGCCGGTCATGGCGTAGGTCTTCGACAGCGAGCCGGCGATGATCACCCGCTCGGCCGCGCCCGGCTCGCCGGCGACGCTATAGGGCGGGGCGTCGTAGCTGAGCTGGGCGTAGCACTCATCGCTCACCAGCCAGAGGCCGCGGCGGCGGCAGATTTCGAGCACCGCGCGGAAGGTTGCGGGCGGGAAGACGGCGCCCGAGGGGTTGGCGGGCGAGTTGAGCAGGATGACCTTGGTGCGCGGCGTGAGCGCCCGCTCGATGGCCGCCACCGGCAGCGTGAAGCCCTGGGATTCGTCGGTGGGAACGATGACCGGCGTGCCGCCGGCGTAACGGATCTGTTCGGTGAAGCTGACCCAGTAGGGCGAGGGCACGATGACCTCGTCACCGTGGTCCACCAGCACCTGGGTGGCGTTGAACAGGCCGTGCTTGCCGCCCACGGTGGCCAGCACCTGCCCGGGCGCGTAGGCGGAGCCGTAGTCGCGGGCGTGGGCCGAGGCGATGGCCGCGCGCAGCTCGGCCAGGCCGCCGATTTCGGTGTACCGCGTCTGATTGCGGCCCAGGGCCGTCAACGCGGCCTGCTTGATGTGTTCGGGGGTGGGGAAGTCGGGTTCGCCCACGCCCAAATCCACCAGATCGCGGCCCTGGGCGCGCAGCCGCGCGGCGGCCTGCAGCATGGCCGCGGTGGCCGAAACCGCGATGCGGCGGGTGCGGGCGGCGAGTGGGGTGTCGGGCTGCGGCTGGCTCATGCTCGTCCTTCCCGGGCGGCCAATTTGGCCTGCAAACGCGCCTCGACCGCGGGCGAGACCATGCCGGCGACGGAGCGGCCGCCGGCGGCCACCTCCTTCACCAGCCGCGAGCTGAGGTAGGCGAAGTCGGCGCCGGGCATGAGGAAGACGGTCTCCAGCTCGGGCGACATGCGGCGGTTCATCCAGGCCATCTGAAACTCGTACTCGTAGTCGCTGATGGCGCGGATGCCGCGCACCAGCACCCCGGCGCCGCGCTCGCGGGCGAAGTCCACCAGCAGGCCCTGAAAATCGCAGATTTCGACCCCTTCCAGATGGCGGGTGGCTTCGC
>JBQCEU010000336.1:0-4801 GCA_051959955.1 Terriglobales bacterium
CCTCAACATGGGCCTGCTCCTCTGTCAAGCCTTCGACGATGGCGCCGCTGCCCGCCCCTGGCTGGAACGCGCCGCAGCCGCCGGCTTCCCCGAAGCCGCCCGGGCCCTGGCTGTTATGGGCGGTCCCACCCCTAACCCCTAACCGCTAACCCCCAGCTACGCCGCCGCTCCCAGCTCCTTGATGGCGGCAATGAACTTCACCAGCACCGCCTGCGCGTCGCCATAGACCATGTTGCAGTTGTCGGCAAAGAACAATTCGTTCTCGACCCCCGAGTAGCCCTTGCCCTGGCCGCGCTTGATGACGTAGACCTGATGGGCCTGATCGGCGTTGAGGATGGGCATGCCGTAGATGGGCGAGGTTTTATCGGTGCGCGCCGCCGGGTTGACCACGTCGTTGGCGCCGATCACCAGCGCCACGTCGGTGGAGGCGAACTCGTCGTTGACCTCGTCCAGCTCCTTCATCAGGTCGTAGGGCACGCCCGCTTCGGCCAGCAGCACGTCCATGTGGCCGGGCATGCGGCCCGCCACCGGATGCACGGCGAACTTCACCTCCACCCCCGCCGCCTGCAGCAGCTTCACGAACTCGTAAAGCTTGTACTGCGCCTGCGCCACCGCCAGCCCGTAGCCGGGGATGATCAGCACCCGGCTGCTGTAGCGCATGTTGATGGCCGCATCGCTCGCCTCCACCGGCTTCATGGTGCCCTGGATCTCGGCGCTGCCCGCCGCCGCCGTCGCGCCGAAACGGCTGAACAGCACGTTGGCGATGGAGCGGTTCATGGCCCGCGCCATGAGCAGCGTCAGCAGGGAACCGGCCGCGCCCACCACCACGCCGGCGATCACCAGCACCGGCTTCTGCAGCACGTAGCCTTCGATCGCCACCGCCAGGCCGGTGAGGGCGTTGTAGAGCGAGATCACCACCGGCATGTCGGCGCCGCCGATGGGCAGGGTCGCCAGCACGCCGTAGACCAGCGCACCCGCGAAATAGCCGATCACCAGCGCGCTGTTGGCCTGCCCGCCGGGGCTGAAGATCACCACCAGGCCGGCCGCCACGGTGGCGGCGAGAATGGCGCCGTTAAGGAACTGTTGGCCGCTCAGGTACAGCGTCTTGTTGATCTTGCCGTCGAGCTTGGCCCAGGCGATCAGCGAGCCGGCCAGCGACACCGAGCCGATCAGGGCTCCAATCAGCGCCGGCACCAGCCGCCCGGTGGTCAGCGCCTCGCGGCCGCTCAGCTCCACCGCCGCGATGCAGGCCGCCGCCCCGCCGCCCATGCCGTTGTACAGCGCTACCATCTGCGGCATGGCGGTCATGGCCACGCGCTTGCCGCTCCACCAGGCCCAGGCCACGCCGATCGCCAGCGCCGCGATGGCCAGCGTCAGGTTGGTGGAAAGGTGCGGCTGGGCTTCCGGCGCGACGCCGAACAGATACAGAAAGCTGGCCAACGTGGCCACCAGCACGCCCCAGCCGGCCACCACAATGCCGTTGCGCGCCGTCACCGGCGAGGACATGCGCTTGAGGCCCAGGATGAACAGCAGCGCGGCGGCGAAGTCGGCGGCGTCAATGATGAATTTGGGATCCATGCGGCCGCCTATTTGTGGCTGGATTTGAACATCTCCAGCATCCTTTCCGTCGAAACATAGCCGCCGGCGGCGTTGCCCGCGCCCAACAGCACGCCCACAAAGCCGATCACCTGCTGCGCCGGCGTGGCGGCGTTGAGCAGGGCATAGATCGCCCCCACCACCACGATGCCGTGCACGAAATTCGAGCCCGACATCAGCGGCGTGTGCAGCAGGGTGGGCACACGGCTGATGATCTCGATGCCGGTGAAGGCCGCCAGCATGACGATGTAGAGGGCGATGAAGCCGACCAGGGCGGTTTCCATAGTGTCTCCGTCAGCGCGCCGGCGCCGCCTCCAGGGCGGCGCGGGCGGCGGCGTTCTTGATTTCGCCGGCGTGGGTAAGCGCCGTCTGCGCCAGCACCTCGTCGCTCCAGTCCACCTGGAGTTGGCCGTCGCGGATCATCAGCTTGAGCAGATTGAAAATGTTCTTGGCATACAGCTCGCTGGCGTTCTCCGCCAGCCGCGAGGCCAGGTTGAGCGGGGCCACGATGGTCACATCGCCGCCGCGTCCGGCCGCAGTCACCGTCTCCCCCGGGCGGCTGAGGGCGCAGTTACCGCCGCTCTCGGCGCCCAGGTCCACGATCACCGCGCCCGCCTTCATGCCCGCCACCTGTTCGGCGCTGATCAGCCGCGGTGCGCGCCGGCCGGGCACCGCGGCGGCGGTGAGGATCAGATCCGCCGCCTGAATATGCCTGGTCAGCGCCGAGGCGATCTTTTCCCGCTCTTCGGCGGTGAGTTCACGCGCATAGCCGCCTTCGCCGCGCGCGTCCACGCCGGTGGCCACGAACTTGGCGCCCAGCGACTCCGCTTCCTCCTTGGTCTCCGGCCGCACGTCGTAGGCTTCGATCAGCGCCCCCAGCCGCCGCAGCGTGGCGATGGCCTGCAAGCCCGCCACTCCCAGCCCCATCACCAGGGCCGTGGCCGGGCGGATCACGCCCGCCGCCGTGGTCATGCGCGGCAGCACCCGGCCGAGGTGGGTGGCGCCCAGCAGCACGCCGTAGTAGCCCGCCAGCGCCGCCTGGCTGGAGAGAGCATCGAGCGGCTGGGCACGGGAGATGCGCGGCACCAGTTCCATGGCAAAGGCGGTGATCTGCCGTTCGCGCAAGGCCTGCACCAGCGCCGCTTCCTGCTGGGCCTGGATGAAGGAAATCAGCACCGCGCCCGGCCGCATGGCCTGCGCCACTGCCGCCGCCGGCGCCTGCACGCCCAGTACCAGGTCGGCGCCGCCCACGGTGGCGGCATCGGCGTTCCACGCCACCTCGGCGCCCAGCTTCTCCAGTTGGGACGCCACCGCCGGCACCATGGCCGTGCGCGCCTCGCCCGCGCGCGTCTCCTTGAGCACCGCCACCTTAAAGGACATAAGGTGTCATTTTAGACGATAGTGCTGGTTTCGAGGGCATGCAGCTTCTCGGCCGAGGCTGCCTCCACTTGCTGGTGCAGGCTGTGGCCGTGGCTGTCCATGGTGACGATGGCGGGGAAGTCCTCCACCTCCAACTCCCACATCGCCTCCGGTGTGCCGAACTCCAGCAGGTGCACGCCCGTCACCCGCTTGATGGTCCGGGCATAATACTGCGCCGCGCCCCCCACCGCGTTCAGGTACACCGCACCGCACTCCTGCAGCGCGGCCAGCGTGCGCGCCCCCATGCCGCCCTTGCCGATCACCACCCGCATCCCGAAGCGCCGCAGCAGCTCGCCCTGGTAGGGCTCCTCGCGGATGCTGGTGGTCGGCCCGGCGGCGCTGATCGTCCAGGCGCCGCCGGCGTCCTGGCGGGCCACTGGTCCGCAGTGGTACAGCACCGCCCCGCGAAGGTCCACCGGCGGATCGTGGTGCATCAGGTGGGCGTGCACGGCATCGCGGCCGGTGTACATCCGGCCGGAGATCAACACCGTGTCGCCGACCTTGAGCTTGCGAATCTCCGCCTCGCTGATCGGCGCCCGCAGCCGGATGCCCGAAGGCGCGGCCGCAACAGGGGCCTTCTCCGCCGTCAGCGGCGGATCCCCGTAGAGCCAGCGCCGTACCGCGCCCGTCCGGGCGTCGAGCACCAGCCCCCGCCGCCGGTAGGCCCAGCAGTCATAGGCCACGGAGACGAAGAAACTCGCCGGCAGACGATTGAGCGCGGTGATCTTGCAGCCAATCAGCGATACCGCGCCGCCGAAGCCCATGGTGCCGATGCCCAGCGTGTTGGCGCGTTCCAGGATGTAGGCCTCCAGCTCCGCCAGCCGCGGGTCGGGGTTGACGTCGTCGAGCGGCCGCAGAAGCTGCTCCTTGGCGGCCTCGTTGCCCGAGGTGCGGTCGCCGCCGATGGCCACGCCCAGCGCGCCCGGCGCGCACCCCTGTCCCTGCGCTTGCCACACCGCGTGCAGAATGCATTTGCGGATGCCGTCCATGTCCCGTCCCGCTTTGCCGAGTTGGTCCAGGGTGGCGGGCAGGGAATACTGGATGTTCTTGTTTTCGCAGCCGCCGCCCTTGAGCAGCAGCTTGATCTCCACCTCGTCGTCGTTCTCCCACTGCTCAAAGTGCACCACCGGCGTGCCCGGCCCCAGGTTGTCGCCGCTGTTCTTGCCGGTCAGTGAATCCACGCTATTGGGCCGCAGCTTGCCCCGCCGGGTGGCTTCCGCCACCGCCGCCGTAATCTCCCGCCGCAGCAGGATCTGGTTGAATTCCACCGGCGTGTGCACGAAAAAGGTCGGCATGCCCGTGTCCTGGCACACCGGCCCGGCGTCGCCCGCCGCCATGTGGATGTTGGTGTCAATGATGGCCAGCGCCTGGCCCGCCTGGCTGGCGGGCAGCTCGCGCCCGGTGGCGCGCTGCATGGCGGTGCGCACGTCGGGCGGCAGATCGGTCGAGGTGCGCGTGATGAGCGCGATCAGGTTCTCGCGAAAACGGGCGTCGAGCGGCTGGTCGGGGTTCACACCCCAGTATAGCTGCGCCGCCAAGGCAAACCCCAGCAGCAGCGCGGTTGCGAGCAGAGTCCGTGGGCTCGAACCCGAAGACGTTGACACTTTAGAAATGCGCAGCGGATTTCCAGTTGCTCACCGTGGCAGTGATGGTGCCCGCCGCCGAGCTTACGCGGCTTTCTGTTTGCGGCCGCGCCCGGCGCGGGCCGTGGGTTTCTTCCCGCGGCCGGCGGGCGGCTTGGCGGCGGTCGCGCCCTGCTGCTCCAGGCTGGCCTTGAGCGATTGCA
>JBQCEU010000337.1:0-5880 GCA_051959955.1 Terriglobales bacterium
AGGCGCGCCGCCGACTGGGTCAGATCCTCACCCAACACCAGGGCGGCGTCGCACTGCTCGATGTCGTGGAGGCTGGGCGTTGCCGCGGGGGTTGCCTGGCGGCAGGCGATCATGGCGCGCACCAGGCGCAGCTCGAGGTCACTCATGCCGGCGAAGAACCGTTCCGCCCCCACCAGTTGCCGCAGCGCGAAGTTGGATTCGAGCGAGGCCCGCGGCGAGCCGATGCCGATCATGCGACCGGGCGGATCGGCCTGGCCGGCGGCGAGCAGCGCGCGCAGGTGCTCCAGCGCCGCCTCGGGGGTGACGGGCGCGCCGCGCAGCATGGCGGTGCGCACGCGGCGCGGCGAATCGAGGTACTCGTAGCCGTAGCGGCCGCGGTCGCAGAGGAAGTAGCCGTTGATGGCGCCGTGGTAGCGGTTCACCACCACGCGCACCCGGTCGTAGCGCTCGCCGGGCGAGGTATTGCAGCCGAGGCCGCAGTGCACACACACGGACGGGGCCCAGCGCAGGTCCCACTTGCGGGTGTAGTGGCGCTTGAAGGTGGCGTCGGTGAACACGCCGGTGGGGCAGACCTCGACCAGGTTGCCGGCAAATTCGTTCTCCAGCACGCCGTCGCGCTGGCGGCCGAAGAACACCCGGTCGCTGATCCCCTGGGCGTCGAAATCCGTGCCGCCGGCGTATTCACGATAGAAACGCACGCAGCGGTAGCACTGGATGCAGCGGTTCATCTCGTGATTGACCAGCGGGCCCAGATACTGGTTGCGGAAGGTGCGTTTGTGGAAACGGTACCGGCGGTAGTTGTGGCCGGTCATCACCGTCATGTCCTGCAGTTGGCAGTGGCCGCCCTCGTCGCAGACCGGGCAGTCGTGGGGATGGTGCAGCATCATCCCTTCGATCACCGACGCGCGGAAGGCGACCGCCTCGGGATGGGCGAGGGAGAAGCGCGCGCCGTCGGTGACCGGCGTCATGCAGGACATCACCATGCGGCCGTGCCGGTCGTGTTCGTCCTTGAGCTGCTTGACCGCGCACTGGCGGCAGGCGCCGACCGAACCCATGGCCGGGTGCCAGCAGAAGTAGGGCAGATCGAAGCCCAGCGACAGACAGGCCTGCAACAGCGACTGATCGCCGCGGACCTTGTAGCTGCGCCCATCCACGAAGATCTCAGGCATCCCAACCCTCGTAGGGGCACCGCCCATTGCGGATATGCGCCTCGAAATCGTCAGCGAAAAACTGCATGGCGGTGCGCAGCGGATCGGCGGCGCCGGGCGCCAGGGCGCAGAAGGTCATGCCGGGTCCCCAGAAACCGGCCAGGTGCTGGAGCTTTTCGAGGTCGCCGGGCCGGCCCGCGCCCGCCTCCATCGCCTGCAGGATCTTGTCGGCCCATCCCAGGCCGCTCCAGCAGGGGGTGCACCAGCCGCAGCTTTCGCGGGAGAAGAAATGGATGAGGTTGGCGAGCATGCCCACCGGGCAGGCGTGGTCGTCGAGGATGATCATGGTGCCCGTGCCCATGCGGCTGCCGACCTTTTGCGGGGCGGTGAAGTCCATGGCCACGTCGAGATGGGCGGGGGTGAGAAACGGCGTCGAGGCGCCGCCGGGCAGGATGCCCTTGAGCCGCAGGCCGGGCAGCATGCCGCCGGCGCGCTCCAGGATTTCGCCCACCGGGGTGCCCATGGGCAGCTCCCACAAGCCGGGCCGCTGCACGCGGCCGCTGACGCCGTAGAGCTTGGTGCCGCCGTCGGCGGTGCGGCTCAATTTCCGGTACCACTCCGCCCCGTGGCAGAGGATGGCGGGGACGTTGCACAGCGTCTCCACGTTGTTGACCACGGTGGGCTTGCCCCACAAGCCGCTGATGCCGGGGTAAGGAGGCTTGGTGCGTGGGTTGGCGCGCTTGCCCTCGAGGGCGTTGAGCATGCCGGTCTCCTCGCCGCACATGTAGCGGCCCGCGCTGGTGTGCAGCTTGATGCTCAGCCCGGTGGTGACGCCCGCGGCCTCGGCGGCGGCGATGGCCCGGCGCAGGGCGCGCGCCGCATCGGTGTATTCGCCGCGCAGGAAGATGTAGGCGGCTTCGGCTTCGACGGCACGGGCGGCGATGGCGATGCCTTCGAGCAGCAGGTGGGGGTTCTGCTCCATCAGCAGGCGGTCCTTGAAGGTGCCCGGCTCCATCTCGTCGGCGTTGACGGCGATGTACTTGGGCCGCGGCGCCTCCGGACCCATGGGCAGCACGCTCCATTTGACGCCGGTGGGAAAGCCCGCCCCGCCGCGGCCGCGCAGGTTGGATTCCTTGACCAGGGCGGTAACCGCCGCCGGATCGAGCTTCCGAGCCGCCTCGAGGCCCTGGTAGCCGCCGGTGCGCTGGTAGGCGGCGAGGTCGAGGCCGCTGCCGTCGGCGGGCAGGTTGCCGATCAGCGGGCGCATCGGCTCACTCATACTGCGCCAGCGCTTTCTCCAACCCCTGGGGATTGCGGTCGGGATCGAGGTCGCGGTGCAGGTCCTGGTCCACCATGAGCACCGGGGCGTGGTCGCAGGCTCCGAGGCAGACAATGGGCAGCAGCGTGAAGCGGCCGTCGGCGGTGGTTTCGCCCAGCTTGACGTCGAGCGTTTTTTCCAACTGGCGGCGCAGGCGGCCATAGCCGGTGAGCCAGCAGCTCACGCCGTCGCAGAGCCAGATGACGTGGCGCCCCACGGGCTGGCGCAGCAGCAGGTTGTAGAAGCTGCAGACGCCTTCGAGCTCGGCGCGCGACAGCTCCAGGAACGCCGCCACGTCGTCCAGGGCATCGTCGGAGACGTGGCCGCGATGCTGCTGGACGATGCGCAGCGCGTCAATCGCCACCGCCCGCTTGTAGGGATAGTGGGCGGCTTCGGCTTCGATCTCCTTGCGTTCGTCCTCGGTCAGCATGGGCCTCTCACCGGTCAATATCCGCCAGCACAAAATCCATTGCCCCGAGAACGGCCAGCAGGTCGGGGATCATCGCGCCCCGGCACAACTGCGGGAGCGTCTGCATGTTGACGAACGAAGGCGTGCGGATGCGGGTGCGGTAGCTGTTGGTGCCCCCGTCGCTCACCAGGTAATAGCCGTAGCTGCCCTTGGTGCCCTCGGTCACGCCCAGCGCTTCGCCGTAGGGCATCACCGGCCCCCAGGTGACGCCCAGGAAGTGGGTGATCAGCGTCTCGATGTCGTGCATGGTGCCGCCGGAGCCCTCGCCCGCCGCGCCGCGCTCCTTCACCGGCGGGATGGCGCGCGGGTCACGCGACTTGTAGTCGCCCGCGGGCATGACCTTCATGCACTGCTCGATGATGCGCAGGCTCTGGCGCATCTCCTCCACGCGCACTTCGGCGCGGCCGTAGCAGTCGCCGCGCGGCGAGGTGGGGATATCGAAGGCAAATTGTTCGTAGCCGCCGTAGGGCTGCTTTCTGCGCACATCCCATTCGAGGCCGCAGGCGCGCAGGTTGGGGCCGGTGACGCCCCACTCGATGGCCTCGGCGGCGCTCATTTGGCCGACGCCGAGGGTGCGGGCCTTGAAGATGCGGTTGGCCATCACCTCATGGTCGTACTCGCGCAGGCGCGGCGGCATGTAGGCGAGGAAGTCGCGCATCATGGTGTCCCAGCCATGCGGCAGGTCCTGGGCCACGCCGCCGATGCGGAACCAGTTGGGATGCATGCGCGCCCCGCAGATGGCTTCGATCAGGCCGAAGGCGCGCTCACGGTCGTTGAAGGTGAAGAACACGGGCGAGAGCTGGCCCAGATCCTGGGCGAAGGTTCCGTACCAGACCAGATGGCTGATGATGCGGAACAGCTCGCTGAGCATGATGCGGATGACGACGGCGCGCGGCGGCACTTCAATGCCTGCCAACTTTTCGACCGCGACCAGGTAGGCGAGGTTGTTGGTCACCCCGCCGAGATAGTCCACGCGGTCGGTGTAGGGGATGTAGGTGTGCCAGTTCTGGCGCTCGCCCATCTTCTCGGCGCCGCGGTGGTGATAGCCGATGTCGGGGACGACGTCCACGATGGTTTCGCCGTCGAGCTGCAGCGCCAGGCGGAGCACGCCGTGGGTGCCGGGATGCTGGGGGCCGATGTTGAGGAAGAGGAAGTCGGTGTCGCCCGACTGGCGGGCCATGCCCCAGTCCTCGGGCCGGAACTGCAGCGCCTCCTGCTCCAACTGGACCTTTTCCTCCCACAGCCGGTAAGGCCCCATCTCGGTGGCCCGCGCCGGGTGCTCCTTGCGCAGCGGATGGCCGCGCCAGGTGGGCGGCATCAGGATGCGGCGGAGATGCGGATGGCCATCGTAGCGGATGCCGAACATGTCCCAGGCTTCGCACTCGTACCAGTTGGCCGCCGGCCACAGGGGGGTGATCGAGGGCAGATGCAGATCGTCTGCGGGCAGGGGCACCTTCAGCCGCAGGTACTGATTGCGGCCGAACGACAGCAGGTGGTAGATGCCGGTGAACTCCGTGCGCGGAACCGGGTCGAAGTCGGGCGGCGCGGGGCGACGCGCCCGCTCGTCCACCGCGGTGAGGTCATACATCATCTCGTAGCGCGGCGAGGCCGACTGCTTCAGCCAGGTCAGCGCGGGCAGCAACTGATCACGATCCAGCCACGCGGTGGGGATGCCGTCGCGGGTTGTCTCCCAGGCCAGGGCCGGCAGCCCGCACAGATCTTCGGGCACCGCCGCCGGCGCCGCCGGGCCGGCGGGCTGCCGCCAGGCTTTGTTTGGCGCGGGGCCCCGCGCGGCTGCGCCGCGCGACCCGCTTAGGCCTCCGGGCAGGGCATCGGACAGGGGCACGGAGTGGGTTTCAGATTTCATCCGGGCTTTTCAACGTCGTGGCGGCCATGCGGGCATCGTGCTTGAGCAGGCGCTGGGCCGGCATCCGCGGCCGGATGGTTCGCTGGTCGCCGACCACCCAGCTCAGCGGCCGGCGTTCGCTGCCGACCGCGTCGCGCAGCAGCAGGATGCCTTCCAGGAGCGCATCGGGGCGCGGCGGGCAGCCGGGAACGTAGACATCCACCGGCAGGAACTTGTCCACCCCCTGGACGACGCTGTAGATGTCGTACATGCCGCCCGAGTTCGCGCACGAGCCCATGGAGATCACCCAGCGCGGCTCCATCATCTGCTCATAGAGGCGCTGGATGACCGGCGCCATCTTGATGAACACCGTGCCGGCGATGACCATGAGGTCGGCCTCGCGCGGGGTGCCGCGGATGACTTCCGCCCCGAAGCGCGCCAGATCGTACTTGCTGGTGATGGAGGTGGCCATCTCGACGAAGCAGCAGGAGAGGCCGAAGTTGAACGGCCAGATGGAGTTTTTGCGGCCCCAGGCCAGCAGCCGCTCGAGCGAGGTCAGCACCACCGAGCGGCGCACCTGTTCCTCGGCCTCGCCGGGCAACAGCTCCAAAGGCCGTGTGGCGCTCTCTTCGCCCGGCCGTGTAATCCAATAATTCATGGATTTCGCCTCCGCTGCGGGGTCATTTCGCCCCACTCCAAGGCTCCTACCCGCGCCAGATACCAGAGAGTGAGCAGCAGGATGGCGATGAAGGTGGCGATCTCGGTGTAGCCGAACCAGCCGGCACGCCTCACCACTATCGCCCAGGAGAAGATGAAGGCCGACTCCAGATCAAAGACGACGAAGAACATCGCCACCAGATAGAAACGGGCCGAGAGCCTGACCTGGGCGCCGCCCTGCGACTCCACTCCACCTTCGTAGGGAAGGGCTGTGGCGGTCTGGCGGTGCCTGCCGCCCAGCAGGTAGGAGAGCCCCAATAGGGCCACCATCAGCAGCATCACCAGCACGAAGTAGACAATGAGCGGCCACAGCATTCGCGCAGCGGTCTCCTTCTGTAGTGATGGTAACGCCACCCGGTCTGGTTGGCGCAACTCCATGCGA
>JBQCEU010000338.1:0-10268 GCA_051959955.1 Terriglobales bacterium
GCGAGCGGGAGTAGTTCAGCGGTAGAACGCCAGCTTCCCAAGCTGGATGTCGCGGGTTCGATCCCCGTCTCCCGCTCCAGTCGCTTCGCCCCACCCCAAGCCGGCACGCCCCGCGTGCTGGCGCCCCCATGCGCAGCATCCCCCTGCGCGGCCTCGCCGCGCAGCCCCTATAGCGCGCGCCGCCGCGCGCGCTATACTGGGGGGAAGGTCAGCCACTTTGGTACTGCCGTAGTAGACGGAGGTCCATTCTGAAAAGCTTACGCTGCTCCCTAGCCTTGGCGGCCGGCCTGCTGTTCGCCTCCTTGCCCGCAGCCCGCGCCCAGGCAATTGATGTCTTTGCCGGCCTGAATACCCTTACGGCCAAGCAGGTCACCCAAATTCCCAAGCTGAATGGCGGTGTCTTCCCCAGCGCCGGGGTTGAGTTGTGGATTGGCGCCATCGGCATCGGCGCCGAAGCCGCCTTCCGTGCCACCACCACCACCCAGAACCTGCGTCCTACCTACTACGACGCCAATCTACTGCTCAGCCCCTTCCACATCACCCGTTCCGCCTGGCCGGAACTGATGGTCGGGGTGGGTTCTCAGGACATCAAAGGCTTTGAAGGCCTCGGTTCCTGTGGCAGCTTCTCCAACTGCGCCCAATTTGCGGGCAACCACCTCGCCGGACACATCGGCCTGGCGCTCAAGTTCTACGCCACCGAGCACATCTTCATTCGCCCGGAAGCCCACTTCTACTTTGTCCACGGCAATCAAGCCTTTCCCAACGCGCAGCGCTTCGGCGTTTCGCTCGGCTACACTTTCGGCGGCTAGCCATCGCCGCGATGACCCTGTAACGGAGAACGCATGAAGCATTTTCGCTGGTTCATTCCCGCCCTCTGCCTGTTGTGTTGTACCTTTGCCGCCGCGCAATCGGTGGACGCTTACATCGGCGCCGGCACGCTCATCACCAAGGCCGGCAACAATGGCATTCCCACCTTGGGCGGCGGCACCTACCTCAACGCCGGCGGGGACCTCATCTTCCTGCCCCACGGCCTGGGCATTGCCGCCCAAGCCACTTGGCGCGCCAGTCAGACGAACTATTTCGGTGTCGGCGCCCGCCCGGTCTACTACAGCTTCGACGGCATCTGGCAGCCCGTGCCTCCGGGCATCTGGATCCGCCCCGACTTCAAGCTCGGCATCGGCGCCCAGAACCTGCGCTTCTACCAGGGCGTGCTCAACTGTGGCTCCTTCACCGGCTGCAGCAACCACACCAGCTCCAACCACTTCGTGCTGCACGCCGACATCGGCGTCAAGCTCTACTTCTCCGAACACCTCTTTCTTCGCCCCGCGGTGGATTACTACAACATCCGCCACAACTTCGAATACGGCATCCCCAGCGCCTGGCAAGCCAGCATCTCTCTCGGCTACACCCTCGGCCCTAGTTCCTAGCCAGCGGCCTGCCCGGCCTGGGGCTCGAGGGGTCCCCGGCCCGGTCGAGCGTCAAGCGGGTCGGGTGGCGCAGCCACTCGAGGTCCCGCGCCTATCAATGCCAGCGGCCTGCCCGGCCTGGGCCGGGCAGGCTGCTTCTGGTTGACACGGCTTGGAATTCCGTTCAGCATCACACTTAAGGGGTCCTCCATGGCCGTTACAAAGCAGTGCGCTGGGTGTGGCGAATACTTCTCCGGCGATTTCGACGGCGACTACACCTGCCCCCGCTGCCGTGCCGCCGGAACCATGCGCCGCCGCCCTGTTGTTCGACTCGACGACCAGGGCCTTGACATCGGCACCAACCATGAGTCCAACGGCCAAGCCGCCTGATACTCCACCTTGCCAGTACTGATCTGTGATCTCCGGCCCCAGGCCGCCGAGTTGGTTCCCGAGTACTTGGCCCTACGCGATGCCGGCGAGTCTTTGGCGCTCCTCGCCCCGGCTATCCTTCCGGCTCAGCGCCAGCTTCTGATTCTTGTGGCCGACGCCGCCGCGCTCTACGCTGCCTTCGACCAGGAACAGCTCGCCTTGCTGGCAGGCTCGGATTTACCCGCCTGGTTCCCGCTCGACGACGTTCACCGCGTCCTTCTGATCAGTGCCGAGCCCGCGCTGGTGCCGGTCGAGCGGGCGCTGGCCGACACCATCCTCGCCCGCGGCGGCGAGGCCATTGAAGTTCTCCGCCCCGCCGACGCCCGCGAACGTCCTCAAAGCTGGTTCAGCGGCCGCCGCACCGGCACCCGCCTCCTTCGCTAGAGGTTGGAAGGCCCCGACCCGGTGCCCCCGCCGCCTTTGCCCCCGGGCAGGGGCAGCGGCGGCAGGCCCATCAGCGTCCGGTATTCCGGCCGCAGCCGCAGCGGCGCGAACTCAGGGTCGGTCAACGATCCCTTCAGGCCTTTATAGTGCTGTTCATACGCCTGCCGGAACTGGTGCACGGCATCGTCCAGCATCCCCATGCTGCAGAACAGCCGTGATAGGTCGTAGTGAAACCGCGGCGTGTCGGCGCCGGTAATATCCTGCATGATGGCGCCCGAGCTGCTGTCGGGAAACAGCGCATTGGGATCGAGCCGCAGCGCCGAGCGGTAGGCCGCCAGCGCCGGCTGAAAGTCTTTCTGATAGAACAGCGCTCCCCCCAGGTTCACAAAATACGCCGCCTGGCTCGGGTCTATCTGAATGGCGCCGTTGAACTGCTTGATGGCGTCCTTCATCTTGTGGCGCATGTAGTACACCGTGCCTAGATTGTTGTGGTAGCGCGCGTTCTTCTTGTCGAGCTTGATGGCCTTCTTGTAGTACTTCTCCGACTGCCCCAGATTGTTGAGCTGCTGGTAGGCGATACCCATGCGGTTGTACAGGCTGGCGTCCTTCTTGTACTGCTTGATGCCGTCCTTGAGCAGGTCCAGCGCCTGCAAGTACTCGTGCCGCGCCATGAAGATGTCCGCCCGCTCGCCGATGGTGAGCGACACCGGCTTGGGTGCATCGGTGGAGGAGTAAACCTGGGCGCCGGCCCATCCGGTCAGCGTCAGCGTCAGAATGCTCGCCGCGGCGAGCGTGCGCAAGGGGAGCCAGCGCATAGGGGCCTCCAAATCTTGCCCACAGTATCCACCCGCCCCCGCTACTTTGCAAGTCCTGTCATGTTGGGCGGCAGCTTGGGCGCGGCGCTTAGCCGCCTCCGCCGCCGCCAAGCGCATGCAATATCCGGCTGAAGAACCCTGACTTCTTCTTCTCCTCCGGCTTGGGATTGGGCTTCTTCCCGGGCGCCGCCGCCTTGGCGGCCTGCACCGGCGCCCGCGAGGGCGCCTTGGCCGCGGGCGCCGGCGGCGGCGGCGGTGTTGCCGGTACGATCAGGTGGTACAGGCTGCTCGCGCCCGCCTCCGCCGCCGCCGCGATTCCGCGCGGCATCAGGTTGCTGGTATGCAGGTGGCACATCACCTTCGGCTGTGTGCCATCCAGGAAATAATTCACTTGCGTCTGGTCGGGCGGGCACAATGGTGTCGCCACTTCATGCGACACCGTGTCCATCTTGACCGCCACCACGCCCGGGGGCGGCGCGAACGGCTGCGGGTTGGCGTAGGCGGGCAGTTTTATCGCCGCCTTCATGAAGTCCGTCCAGATGGGCAGCGCCGCTTCCGCCCCCTGCACGCACGGCCCTCCCTTCGGGCACAGGTCCTGGTAGTCGTCGAGCCCCACCCAGACCACGCACAGCAGCTTGTCGGTATAGCCGGCAAACCAGGCGTCATGCGAGGTTCCGGTCTTGCCCGCCGCCGGAGCGGTGAAGCCGCTGGCCCGTACCCGCGCCGCGGTTCCGGCATCGAGCACCGACTCCATGAGATTGGTGGTCAAAAACGCCACTCGCGGATCCAGCACCGGCTGTCCTTGCGCATGCTGCTGCAGGACCACGTTCCCGTCCGGAGTCTGGACAGCGTCAATGAACCGCGGCCTTTCCAGCACCCCGCCATTGGCGAATACCGTGTACGCTCCCGCCATCTGCAAAGGTGTCGCCCTATAGGTGCCGATCGCCTCCGACGGCGTCGGCTGGGCGTTGACGATCCCCGCCGCATGCGCCAGGTCGGTCACCGCCTGCAGGCCCACTTCCTCGGCCAGCGAGATGGTGGCGTTGTTGAGCGAGTGTTCCAGCGCCACCCGCAGGGTTACCGGCCCGAAGTATTCATTCTCGAAGTTGGCCGGCGCATACCCGCCGGTGAACGTGGTCGGCGCGTCATTGACGATCGAAGTCTGAGTAATCGGCGTCAGGTTGGGCAGCAGCCCCGTCTCCAGCGCCGTGGCGTAGACAAACGGCTTGAAAATGCTGCCCGTGGGCCGCAGCGCCAGCGCGTGGTTGAGCTGGCTGAAGGCGTAGTTCCGGCCGCCCACCAGCGCCAACACCGCGCCCGTATGCGGATCGAGAGCCACCAGCGCCACCTGCGGCTGCGGTTCAGCCGCGGGCTTGGCGCCGCGCCGCCGCTTGTGCCGCGCCGCCAGCAGCCGTTTCACCGCCTTGTCAACGTCCTTCATCCCCTCCGTCACCGCCTGCGCCGCGGCCGTCTGCAGGTCGGGATCGAGCGTGGTGTAGATGCGGTAGCTCGCTTTCGACAGATCCGTCTCCGGCAATTTGTCGCTCAGCCGGTCGCGCACCATGTCGGTGAAGTAGGGGGCGTCGCTGGCCTCGTTGTTGGCCGACGTCGTCACCACCGGTTCCTGGTCGGCCGCCAGCCGCTGGGCGTCGGTGATCGCCCCAGCCCGCACCATCGCCTGCAAAACCTCATCCCGCCGCCGCTTCGCCCGCTCCGGATGCCGGTAGGGCGAGTCCGAGTTGGGGGCGTGGATGATGCCCGCCAGCAGCGCGCACTGCGCCAAATCCAGGTTCTGCACCGGCTTGTCGAAGTACGCATCCGCGGCCTCGCCAAATCCATGAATGCTGTAGCTGCCCCGCTGGCCCATGTACAACTGGTTGGCGTACAGCTCGAAGATCTGCTGCTTGGTCAGCCGCTCCTCCAGCTCCATCGCCACCAGCGTCTCTTCCAGCTTGCGGCTGGCGGTTTTTTGGAAGCCCAGGTCAAAAATATTGCGCGCCACCTGCATGGTGATGGTGCTGGCGCCCTGTTCCGCCCGCCCCGCCCGCAGGTCGCGGAACATGGCCGCCGGCACCCGCTTCCAGTTCACCGCTCCGTGCTGGAAATAGCCCCGGTCTTCGATGTCAATCACCGCTTGAATCAGCGTCGGCGGCAAATCCGTGTACTTCACCAGCCGCCGCTTCTCCCGCTTGTCGTTGAACAGCGAGGTCAGCACCTCCGGCTCCATGGCGAAGCTGTTCATCGCTTGCGGCGCCGCCGCGTCCTGCAGATTGCTGATGCCGCTCACCGCCCCGCCCGCGAACTGCACCTCCACCGGCGTCACCGCCCGCGACGCCTCCGGCCCCGGCGTGATCCGCACCGCGTCGCCCGCCTGCACATAGCTGCCCACCGGCGACGCCTGATCGCTCGCATACCCGGCCGCCCGCAGCCACTGCTCCAACTGCTCCGGAGTCAGGTTTTCACCCACTTGGACCGTTTTGGGTGTCGCAAATACCAGCGACGGCTGATGGAAGATGGGCGCGCGCAGCCGCTCGTCAATCACCGCCGCGTAAACGTTGTAATAATGGACGAACGCCAGCCCGCCGGCGATGAATATCGTCAGGGCCGCCGCCAGCAGCACCCGTCCCCAAGGCCGCGCCAGCCATCGCGCCAGGCCCCGCGCTGTGATCGTGACCCGCAATATTCCTCCCCCAACCTGCTTTTTTCAGGATACCTCACGCTAAAATGGGCATCACACGATTATGGTGCCTACGCGAGACATTGTACGAGCCTGGGGTGGTCTGCTTCGCGGCCGCAAGCCGGCCCTCTCCATCGAGATCACCAAGGAATGTCCGCTGCGCTGCCCCGGCTGCTACGCCTTCAGCGATGAGCATGTGGCCGCCGGCGTCAACCTCCGCGACCTGCACGACCTCCGCGGCGACGCCCTCATCGCCGGGGTCACGGATCTGGTCCATCGCCACCGCCCCCTCCACGTCTCCATCGTCGGCGGCGATCCGCTGGTTCGTTATCGCGAGATGGAGGTCATCGTCCCCCGCCTGCTGGCCATGGGCATCTTCGTGCAGGTGGTCACCAGCGCCTTCCGCGTGCTGCCGGAATCCTGGATCGGCCTCCCCAACTTCGAGCTGGTGGTCTCCATTGACGGCCTGCAGCCCGAGCACGATGTCCGCCGCGCCCCCGCCACCTACGCCCGCATCCAGAAGCACATCGAGGGCCACCACGTCGTCGTCCACTGCACCATCACCGCTCCCATGATCCGCCGCCCCGGCTATCTCGAGGAGTTCTTGCAGCAGTGGTCGGCCAACCCCAACGTCAAGAAAATCTGGATGAGCATCTTCACGCCCCAGCGCGGTGATCAACTGGCGGAAATTCCCAGCATTGACGAGCGCGATCAGATCATCGGCGAACTCTTCCGCCTGCGCGAGATCTATCCCCAGCTCGATATGCCCCGCGGTTTGGTTCAGGCCCTGCAGTCCCCGCCGGTGAGCCCCGAACGCTGCGTCTTTGCCCGCTCCACCACCGTCTACTCGGCCGACCTGCAGTCCACCATCTCGCCTTGTCAGTTCGGCGGCGATCCCGACTGTTCCCGCTGCGGCTGCATCGCCTCCATGGGTCTGGAGGCCATCGCCAACTACCGCCTCCCCGGCGGCCTCAAGGCGGGCACCATCTTCCACGCCTCCGCCACCTTCGGCGACCACCTCGCCCGCCTCCTGCCTAATCACTAATCACTTAATCACTAATTACTAATTACTTCTTCCGCCTTCTCCTCGCGCTTTTCCCGCGTCGCCCGGTCTACGACTTCAACCACCCCTTCGCCCGCCTTCTTGCCGACGGTGATCCGCTGCGGGATGCCGATCAAATCGGCATCCTTGAACTTCACCCCCGGCCGCTCGTCGCGGTCGTCGAGCAGCACGTCCTTCCCTTGGGCCTTGAAAGCGTCGTAAAGCTTCTGGCTGACTTCCTTCACCGCCGCATCCCCCAAATTCGTCGGCGTGATCAAGACCTCGAACGGCGCAATATTCTTTGGCAGCCAGAACCCTTCGCCGTCGTGGTTCTGCTCGATCGCCGCCGTCAGGATGCGCTCGATTCCGATCCCATCCGAGCCCATGATGGGCACGATCTCCGCCCCGTTTTCGTCCAGAACGCGCACGCCCAGCCCCTGGCTGTACTTGCGCCCCAGCTTGAAGATGTGTCCCACCTCGATCGCCTGGGAAACGGTCAGCGGCTGGCCGCACTTCGGGCAGGCGTCACCCGAGCGCACATCGCGCACGTCCACCCACTCCGGCTGAAAATGTTCCCCCGGCGTCACGTGGCGGATATGAAAGCCCTCTTCATTCGCTCCCACGGTCAGGTTCTTGCGTCCCCGCAGCGCCAGGTCCGCCATCACCTGCACCGGCTTGGCGCTATGCAGCGGCCCCACCGATCCCGGCGGCGTGCCCAGGAACTCGACGATCTCCTCCGGATGCGCCGGCCGGAACTCCGCTCCGCCAAAGGCCGTGCCCAGCTTCGCCTCGCTGGCCTCATCGTCGCCGCGCACCAGCACCAGCACCGGCTTCTCCGCCACCATGTACACCAGCGATTTGGCCAGCCGGCCCGGCGCCTCGCCGGTGACGGCCGCCAGTTCGGCGATGGTGCGCGCGTTCGGGGTGGCGAACTTCTCCGGCGCGCCTTTCGCTTCCGGGTCCTCGACCGCGGGCGGCGCCGCGGTGGCCTTCTCCAGGTTGGCGGCGTAGCCGCAGCCCGCGCACTGCGCCACCATGTCTTCGCCCGCCTCGCCCATCACCATGAACTCCTGCGACTGGCTGCCGCCCATGGCGCCCGAATGCGCCTCCACCGCCACGTAGCGCAGCCCGCAGCGGTCAAAGATCCGCCGGTACACCTGGTCATGTTTGCGGTAGCTCACATCCAGCCCGGCCTCGTCGCGGTCGAAGCTGTAGGCGTCCTTCATGATGAACTCGCGCACCCGCAGCAGCCCCGAGCGCGGCCGCGGCTCATCCCGGAACTTGCTCTGAATCTGGTACCAGATCTGCGGCAACTGCTTGTAGCTGCGCAGTTCGCCGGCGGCGATCGAGGCCATCACCTCTTCCTCGGTCATGCCCAGGCACAGGTCGCGCTGGAAGCGGTCCTTGAGCCGGAACATATTCCCGCCCATCAGCTCCCACCGCCCGCTCGCCTGCCAAAGTTCCGCCGGATGCAGGGCCGGAAGCTGAAACTCCTGCCCGATGGTATCCATCTCTTCCCGCACGATCGCCTGGATCTTCAGCAGCGACCGCCACGCCAGCGGCAAGTAACTGTACAGCCCCGCCCCCAACTGCCGGATATAGCCTGCCCGCAGCAGGTAAACGTGGCTGGCCACCTCCGCATCCGCAGGCGCTTCCCGCAAAGTCGGTATGAATAGCTGACTCCAACGCATAATCCTTCAAGGTTACCAGCAACTCGCCAGGCGCTGCCTTCAGGGTCGGTATAAAAAGCTGACTCCAACGCGCAACCCGACACCCCCTGGGCGCGGCCCGAGCCGCGCCCAGCCCCATGCGGCGCAGCCGCATCCCCCTGCCCGCGGCCCCGCCGCGGCAGCCCCGGCGCACCCGCCATAGCCACTGGAAGGCTCTACTCGTCCCGCAGCGCCGTCACGGGGTCCACCCGCCCCGCCCGTGCCGCCGGCGCCCAGCAGGCTACCAACGCCACCGCCAGCAGCACCACCGCTACCGCCGCCAATGTCGCCGGGTCGCTGGCACCCACGCCATACACCAGCCCGCGGATCACCCCGCCGGCCGCCAGCGCCACCCCGATTCCCACCGCCGCTCCGATCACCGCCAGCGCCAGCCCCTGCCGCATGACCATGCCCAGCAGGTCGCCCGGCTGCGCGCCGATCGCCGCCCGCAGCCCGAACTCCCGCCGCCGCCGCGCCACGGCATAGCTCATCACTCCGTAAATCCCCACCGCCGCCAGCCCCAGCGCCACCCCCGCGAAGGCCAGCAGCAGCACCAGCAGAAGCTGCGGCCGCGCCGTATCCCGTCCCACGATGTCGCTGAGGCTGTCCACGTGGGCCACCGGCAGGGCCGGATCCACCGCCTGCACCAGGTGCCGCACCGCCGTGACGGCGCCATCGTCGGGGGCCGTGCCCCGCGCCGACCGCGTCAGGATGTAAACCTGCTTGCGATACTGCGCCGGCACCTGCCCCATGGCGAAGTACAATTCCGTTCCCGCCGCCTCGCTCACGCCCTTGTTCTTGGCGTCGGCCACTTCACCCACCACGGTGAACCAGGGCATCGAGCTGTCGGGCCGCACCCGGTGTCCCAGCGGGCTCTGGTCAGGCCAGAAGGTCTCGGCCATGCGCTGGTTCACCACCACCACCGGCGGCGAGCTGGCGCCGTCGCCATCGTTGAAAAACCGCCCCGCCAGCAGAGGTATCCGCAGCGTCTGAAAGTAGCTGGGAGTAACGATCTGGTAGTACTCCACGTTTTCGATCGGTCCGCCCGGCCGCTTCACGAAGCCTTCAATATCGGTGTCGTTGTCATTGGGCTGCCGGTTGGGCGGCAATCCCACCGCCGCCAGAGCTGCCGAACTCACTCCCGGCAGATGCGCCAGTCCGGCGGTCAGCCGGCTGGTCAGCCGGTCCACATCGCTGTTGGCGGCATTGGGCGGCAGCGCCACCTGCATGGTGGTGACTCCCTCCGGTTGGAATCCCAGGTCCACATGCTGCAGGTTCCAGAAGCCGCGCACCATCAGTCCGGCGCCCATCAGCAGCACCAGCGCCAGCGCCATCTCCGCCACCACCAGCGCCTGCCGGAAGCGTTGCGCCGCCGGACTCCCGCCGCTGCCGGTGCCCGCCGCCTTCAGTCTTCCGAACAGCTTCCCGCCGCTCACGTGCGCCAGCGGCGTCAGGCCAAATAAAATGCCGGTCCCCACCGCCAGCGCCAGCGCGAACCCCAGCACCCGCGCGTCGAGCGAGATGGCTGCGATCCGCGGAATCCCGCTGGCCTGCGCTGTCTTCAGCCACTGCAGTGCCGCCGCCGCCAGTCCCACGCCCGCCGCTGCGCCCGCCAGCGACAGCACCAGCCCTTCGGTGATGAACTGCCGCAGCAGCCTGCCGTAACCCGCTCCCAGCGCGCCGCGAATCGAGATCTCCCGTTGCCGCGCCTCGGCCCGCGCCAGCAGCACGCTGGCCACGTTGACGCAGGCGATCAGCAGCACAAAGCCCACCGCCCACAGCAGCAGTTCCAGCGCCGGCTTCGCT
>JBQCEU010000339.1:0-2871 GCA_051959955.1 Terriglobales bacterium
CCAGCGCCTTGGCAAATGTGTAGTTGCCGAGGAAGCTTAGGCCGTGCGCGTAGCGGCGGCGGACGTTGACATAGCCGGCGTCGTACCAGCTCTGCGCTGTGTTCTCGAGCAGATTCGTCGTGCTGACCGGAAATGTCGTGCTGGCCACGTTCGTTTGCGACGGGAAAACCGAGTCATTGACGAAGCTGATCTTCGGGAAGGGCCTGCGCGGCTGAATGAGGCCCGGTCCGGGTTGCGCGTTGTTGATCAGGTGCGCGCGCTGGAGGTGGAATCCGCCGGCACCGAGGTAGCCGACTTCCAGTGTGGTTTCGCTGCCCAGCTGCTTTTCGATCGAAGCGCTCCACTGCTGGATGTACTGCGGCGGCGCGTGCAACTGCAGACCAGTAAAGCTGACGACCGAGGTGCCCAGCACCGGCGAAGGGAAGTTCAGGGTATTGATGCTCGGCAGGAAGGGATCGCTCTGCGAGGTCATTGGGAAGACGTAGGGGACGTTGTGGCGCTGGTTGCACCAGGTGTTCATGTCCACCGGCGTGAAGAAGACGCCAGAGGCGAGATGGGCGACCATACCCAGGTGCGGCAGGCTGTGCGCCAGACCGATGCGCGGTGCGAAGCGCGCGTCGTTGGGATACATCAGCCCACGCGGATAGCCGTTTTGTCCGCCAATGAAAACCTCCGGCTTGCCGCCGATGAACACCAGGTTGCTGTTCGTGTAGTCGACGTCCACCAGCGGGCTCATGAACTCGTAGCGGAGGCCGTAGTCCAGCGTGGTGTTGGCCGTGATGCGCCACGTGTCCTGCGCGTACGCATCGGCGTACCACTGGTGGAGGTTCATCTGCGGTATGCCGGCCTGGCCCTGGCGCGCAGCGGGCAGTCCCAGCAGGAAGCTGGCCAGCGCCGACCCGGTGCTTCCGTCGTTCAGCGCGTGTGCCGTGGTGAAGCCGTTGGTGAACTGGTAGTAGCCGCGATTCTGGAAGAAGCCCCACATGGGCCAGATAAATTTCTGGTACGCCGCGCCGTACTTCGTGCTGTGGCGGCCCACCTGCCAACTGAAGGAGTCGCGTCCTTCGACGATCGTGTCCCAGGCTTTCATGGGCGTGGCGCTGAAGTTGTCGCCCAGCGGCGAATAGCCCTGAATGTTGAAGTAGGGTGCGCCCCACGCGCCCGGACCGCCGAAGCCGGTGCCCTGGAGGCCGAGCTGCGTGACGATGTCCTTTTTGTTCGCGCTCTCGGTGGTGTGCGCCATGTCGAGCCGCGAGACGGCCAGCGAGGCGGTGTTGACCATGTGCGGCGAGATGACGCGCGTCCAGGCGAGCGTGCTCTGAAGCGAGAGATTGTCGTGATACATGCCGAAGCCGGGCAGGCCCCAGGGCATGAATCCGTTCTCGGTTCCAATGGAGTAGCGGAGAAAAGCCGAGTCGCCATTGCTGAAGCTGTGGTCGATCCGGACCGTGCCCTGGTTGTCGAACATGCGCTGCTTGCGGGCATCGAGGTAGTTGTTGGCGTCGTTGCCGGCCCCGAACACCGTAGGCTGGCCCATCATGGACATTCCGCCCATGGACATCATCAGATTGCGCCGCGGCGTGTACTGGTTGAGCATGATGAGCGCGGCTGAACTGAGGCGGCTGGGCGGAATCACGTTTTTGACACCGTTGTATTCGAACTGCTGCCGCAGGTACTGCGGATTCGTTTTGCTGACCGGCAGCGCGGGATTGAAGTTCGGATTGGGGGCCGTGGTGCTGGGGTCGTAGATGTCCACGCCGCTTTGGCTGAAGTCGCCGCCGGCCTCTGCTTCAGTTGGGACGGTTTCGACCATGTTCATGGTTTCGACGCGCCGCAATCCCTCGTAATTCAGGAAGAAGAACGTCTTGCCCGCATGCCAGACAGGGCCGCCGAGCGCAGCGCCAAAGTTGTTCTGCACGAGGAAGTTGTTGCTGGTCATCTGGGCGAAGGTGCGCGCATCCATGGCGCCGTTGCGCAGGTACTCATAGGCGGTGCCGTGCAGCTGGCTGGTGCCGGAGCGGGTGACGATGTTGATCTGACCGCCGCCGGCGCCGCCCATTTCCGCCAGATAGCTGCTGGTCTGCACCTGGAACTCCTGCACGGCGTCGGGCGAGGCGCTCAGGTTCTGGGTGTTGAAGGTGGGATCGGTATTGGTGGCGCCATCGAGCAGAAAGTAATTGGCATTGGGACGGCTGCCGCCGATGCTGACCGCGGAGCGCTGACCAGGACGCCAGTAGAGTGCGTTCATGTCACCGGTGCCTGCGCCGTGACTGATGTGGGCTCCGGGCACGGTGAGCACCAGATCGATCATCATGCGGCCGTTCAAGGGCAGCGACTCGACGGAGCGCTGGTCGACCACGGCGCCGACGCTGGCATCCTGCGTTTTCAGAAGCTCCTCGGATCCCTGGATGTGGACCGTCTGCACGGCACCCGCGACAGCAAGCTGCACGTCGATGGTGGCCTGCTGACCGACTTCGAGATTGAGGCTCTGCGTCGCTTCGCGAAAGCCGGCACTTTCGACGCGCAGCGTGTAGGGGCCCGGCTGGAGGCCGGCGATCTCGTAAAGTCCGCTGGAGTTCGAAACTGCGGAGCGCTCGGCGCTGGTGGCCACTTCGGTCAGATGCACGTGGGCATTGGCGACCGGCAGATGCTGCGGGTCCAGAACCGCGCCGCGCACGACGGCATAGTTGCTCTGGGCGTGGCCGGTGGACAGTGTTGCCAGGAGGCAGGCGCATCCTGCGAGGAACTTCCTCATTGGGGCTCTCCAAGAAGTCACGTTCATGGCCGGAGCATGCGTCGTGCAGTGGCCTGGTTTATCGAGTGGGAACGAGGTACTCGTTCCGGGTGGGGTGAAGCTGGGGACCGCGGTTC
>JBQCEU010000340.1:0-2786 GCA_051959955.1 Terriglobales bacterium
CCGCCGCCCCCCTCCCCGCCCGCCGCGCCGCCCGCACCCCGCCCGCCACCGTGCTGCGCGAACTCTAGCCCCGGTGCCGCTGACCCCCTCACCCCCGACCCCTGACCCCTTGCTATACTGGCGGGTCATGGCCCGCTCCAAGCAGAAGCCCACCACCCTGGCCGAGGCGCAACAGAAGCTGACCGGCCTGGGATTTCAGATCAGTCCGCTGCGCGACGGCAAGGTGCTGGTGCGTAAATCCGGCTGCGCCGCCATCCTGGAGGAAAGCAACCGTGCCGTCGCCATCGCCGTGGCGCCGGGGCTGGTGGTCAACGGCGAGCTGGCGCGGCTGGTGGACCGCGGCTACCAGAAGTTCTTCAAGACCGCCGACCTGGAAGTGCCGGCGCTGCCGGAGACCATGAGCGCGCTGGCGCACTTCGAGCAGGAGCTCCGCCTCGCCTGCGGCATTCCGTCGCTGTACAACGAGAGCCTGGGATCGGTGAGCGACCGCTATATCTACGACCGCATCTGGTTCCGCGACGAAGGCCGGCAGCCCAAGGCCTGGGAAGAAGACGCCGCGGCGGCGCTGCGGGCGTAGTCCGGCCATGGCGTCACGGGTGCGCGTGGTCATCGCCATGCGCAGCGCCAACCCGGCCGGCATTTGGCACTGGCCGGAGTCGGCCACCGCGCAGTTGGCGCGCGAGTTTCCCGAAGTCGAGTTTTGCGGCTATCCGCGGCCGATTGACGCCCCCTTGGACGAGGCTGCGGCGACCGCCGGCGCCGAACTGTTCCGCGACGCCGACGCCGCCATCGCCTGGCGGCTGGATCCCCGGCTGTACCGCGGCAGCGAACGGCTGCGCTGGATCCACTGCCCCTCGGCCGCGGTGCACCAACTGCTGACCCCGGAGTTGATCCGCAGCCCGATCGTGGTCACCAACGGCGCCAGTGTGCACGCCGCCACGGTGGCCGAGCACGGGCTGGCAATGATGCTGGCGCTGGCGCGCGGGCTGCCCCAGGCCTGCGCCGATCAGGCGGCGCGGCGCTGGCGGCCCCAGCCCTGGCTGGGCGGACTGCGGCGCCTGGGCGGCGCGACCGCGCTGCTGCTGGGCATGGGCCGCATCGGCCGCGCACTGGCGCCGCGCCTGGCGGCCATGGAGATGCACGTCATCGGCGTGCGCCGGCATCCCGAGCGCCCGGCTCCCGGTTGCGCCGAGATGCATGCGCCCGCCGCGCTGGACGGGCTGCTGCCGCGCGCCGACTGGCTCATCCTCGCCCTGCCGGCCACGCCCACCACCGACCGCCTCCTCGGCGCCGATCAGTTGGCTCTGTTGCCGCCTCATGCCTTGGTGGTGAACCTGGGCCGCGGCCCGGCGCTGGACGAAGCCGCGCTGGCGGCGGCATTGAACGCCGGCCGCCTGGCGGGCGCCGCGCTCGATGTCTTCGAGCATGAACCACTGGCCCCGGATTCGCCGCTCTGGTCGGCCCCCGGCTGCCTGATTACGCCCCACGTCGCCGCCGCCGTGCCCGATACCTGGCAGCGGCAGACGGAACTGGTGAGTGCGCACCTGCGCCGCTTCCTCACCGGCGAGCCACTCGAACCACTGGTGGACAAACAACGGGGTTACTGACCCCGCCCGTCAAAATGCTACGCTGAGGAACGGAGAGACTGACGTCATGGACAACGCCCTGCAAAAAATTCAGGATCTGGAATCCCGTTACCTGTTCCCCACCTACGCGCGCGTGCCGCTGCTGCTGGAACGGGGCAAGGGCGTATATCTCTATGCCAGCGACGGCAGGAAGTATCTGGACTGCATCACCGGCATCGGCGTCAACGTGCTGGGTCATGCCCATCCCCGCCTGATGAAGGTCTACAAGGAGCAGAGCAAGCTGCTCATCCACAGCTCCAACGTCTACTACAACCTCTACCAGGGGCCGCTGGCCGAGAAGCTGACCCGCATGGCCGGCATGGAGCGGGCGTTTTTCACGGTGAGCGGCGCCGAGGCGGTCGAAGGCGCGCTGAAAGTCGCGCGCAGCCTGGGACAGAAGATTTCGCCCGACAAAATTGATGTGGTCACCCTCAACAACTCCTTCCATGGCCGCACCATGGGAGCGCTGTCGGTGACCGGGCAGCTCAAGTACCGCAAGCCCTTCGGGCCGCTGGTGCCGGGGGCGACCTTCGTGGACGCCAATGACATGGCGGCGCTGGAAGCGGCGGTGAACGAGCGCACCTGCACCATCATCCTGGAGCCGGTGCAGGGCGAGGGCGGGATCTTCGAACTGAAGCCGGAATTTCTGGCGCGCGCGGCGGAGCTGGCCAAACGCCATCAGGCGACGCTGATCTTCGACGAGATCCAGTGCGGCCTGGGGCGCACCGGCAAGGCCTTCGCCCATCAATGGACTTCGATCGTGCCCGACGTGCTGGTGACCGCCAAGCCCATCGCCTGCGGCTACCCCTTGGGGGCGATCATGGCCCGCGGCGCGGCCGCCACCGAGTTGACCGCCGGCAGCCACGGCACCACCTTCGGTGGCGGCCCGTTGGCTTGCCGTCTGGCGCTGGAGGTGCTCGACATCCTCGATCGGCCGGAGATGTATGCCCACGTGCAGGCCATGGGCGAGCGCCTGCAAACCGGCCTGCGCGGGCTGGCGGCGAAGCACAAGAAGAAGGTCAAGGAAGTGCGCGGCCGGGGCATGATGGCGGGCATCGAGCTGTTCCAGCCGGCGGCGCCGGTGTTCAACAAAATGCTGGAGCTGGGCGTGCTGGCCAACGTCACCCACGAATACACCATCCGCCTGCTGCCGCCCTACAT
>JBQCEU010000341.1:0-3222 GCA_051959955.1 Terriglobales bacterium
CCACCAGCAGGGCACCGGCCCGGCTGCGTGCCGCCTCGGAGGCGCGCCGCGGATCGGTGAGGAAGCTCAGATCGCGAGGACCGGCGGCCGCCAGGCTGGCCACGCCCGTTATCTCGACTTCGGGCTGTTCGCAGCGGCCCTGCAACAAATCCGCAAGCTCGCGCAAACGCATCACTCCACCTCTTTCTCCGGCTTGGCGCTGCCGGTATGAAACAACGGGAACTGCCCGCTGAGCGGCGTCTGCGCGCGGCGCCGGCGCGGCAGCCGTACCATGGCCAAGGGGACAACCTGAACCAGGGCGCCGGCCGGGACAAACAAGCGTTGCCAGGCGCATTCGGCGTGGGCAGGCGTGAGATCGAGGCCGCCGCTCAAGGCGAGCAGCTCCGTGGCCAGAATGCCCTCCACCAGGAGCCCACCGCGGGTGCGCGCCCTGACCCGCAGTCCCGGCAGCGCGCCGGCGCCCCGGCGCGGGGGAGCGGTGAGTTCGGCGACCAAGTCAAAGTCGGAGACGAAATAGATGGCTTGCAGTGCCGCGGCATCCACTTCGCGCGCCTGGCCTTCGGGCAGCAGGATGGTCAGGGGGCCGGGCTCGCGCAAGTGGGCGGCATCAACGAAGCCGCACAGCCACTGGGCGGGATGGAGACGCAAGACAGCTTTTTTGAGCGTGGCGGAGGTCAAGTTCGGGGTTTCGCAGGTGGTTGCAAATACGTATGGCGCGGGCCCAATAAGTCTAGTATCATTCCAACTGAATCGAACCGACCTGAAACTTTAAGTCATTGCGGTTCAGTCACTTGGAGGCATCGTGGGAGAGTCCGTTGCGGCTGCCGCCGACGCCCACGCCCAGCAAGCTTTCCTGCACTGGGCACAGGTTGAGAAAGGCTTGGCTGCCAATAGTTTAGCCGCATACCGGCGGGATCTGGAGGCCTTTTCGCGATGGCGCCAGCGCCGCCGCCTGGGGCTGGCTGCCTGCCAACGGGATCAAATTCGTCAATTCCTGTTGGACCTGCGTCGCCAAGGCCGGGGAGCGCGCAGCACCGCCCGCTGCCTGGTGGCGGTACGCGGTCTGTACGCCTTCCTGGCGCGCGAGGGCAAGTTGGCGCACGACCCCAGTGCGGGGGTGAGCGCCCCGGCGTGGGGACGTCCCATCCCGACGGTGCTGGCCCGTGAAGAAGTGGAGGAGCTGCTGGACGCCGCCGGCCCGCAGGCGGCCACGGGGGCCCGCGACCGGAGGCTGCGGCTTCGGGACCAGGCGGCCTGGCATCTGCTCTACGGTTGTGGGTTGCGGATCAGCGAGTTGTGCGGCTTGCGGTGTCAAGACGTGGAGGCCGAGGCCGGCCTGCTGCGCTGCCAGGGAAAGGGTGGCAAGCAGCGCTGGGTGCCGCTCAATCGCCGCGCCCAGGCGGCGCTTCGGGCTTATTGCGAGGAGGCGCGACCGGCGCTGATAGCCGCCCACCCCGGCTGTCCCTGGTTGTTCCCCAGCCGCGGCGGCCGGCCCATATCGCGCCAGGCCCTGTGGACGCGGCTGCATCGGGTGAGCGCGGGTGCCAACCGGGCGGTCTATCCCCACCTTCTGCGGCACAGCTTTGCCACCCATCTGCTGGAGGGCGGCGCTGATTTGCGCAGCGTGCAGGCGCTGCTCGGTCATGCCGACATCCAAACCACCCAGATCTACACCCACGTCCTCACCGGACGGCTGCAAGAGGTTTATCGCGCTCACCATCCGCGCGCCTAGCGCAGGCACCGCCATGCCCGACTTCAACTTCCTGATCGCCACCCGCCTCAACCAGGACCAGCAAAACGCGCTGCGCATCCTGGAAGGTGTGTGCCGCCAAGCCGGTCTCAACCTTTACCTTACCGGCGCCAGCATGCGCGATCTGCTGACCAACCAGCCGGTGCGGCTGCTGAACATCACCACGGAAGGCGACCCGCTGGCACTCAAAGAGGCGCTGCTGGCGGCGGGGGCGGAACGGCTGAGCGCGCGCACCGAACCGGCCGGACTTTTCTTCAGCCTGCTGGGGTGCCGCATGCGGGTGGAGGGGGCGCGCGGGGGGGCGATCCTGGAGGACTTGCGGGGGCGGGGGCTGGCGCTCAACTCCATCGGGCTATCGCTGAATCCGGGCTCACGAGGCCTGCCGCTGGATCCGTGCAACGGGGCGGCGGATATCGAGGCGCGGCTGGTGCGCAGCAATCACGCGTATGTTTTCCTGGAGGACCCGGTGGCGCTGCTGCGCGCGGTCCGGCTGGCGACGCGGCTCGAGTTTGGGTTGGAGGAACGCACCCGGGCGCGCATGGAAGCGGCGCGGGAAGGCAACTATCTGGCGCGGGCGACACCGGAGTCGCGGGGGCAGGAATGGGAAGCCATTGCCTACGAGCCCGACCCCGCGCTGGTGCTGCGGGCACTGGAAAAGGACGGGTGGCTGGAGCCGGCCTTTGGCGCCGGTGTACGGACCAGCAAGATGAACCTGGCGGCGCTGGGCAAACTCACCGCCGCGCTGGAGTCGTGGGAGTTGCTGGGCCGGGCGGTGGATACGGGCGCGGTGGCAACACCTTTTCTGATGGCCGGGCTGCCGGCCGGCGATCAGAACCGGCTGGGGCAATGGATGCCGAGCCGGCACCTGGGGGCGGGCTGGAAGAAACTGGTGGCGGAGGCGCAGTCGCTGGAGAAAAAACTGCTGGCCGCGGGGGGTGGCGGCAGCGCGTGGCTGCGGGCGGTCTACGAAATGCTGGGCAAGTTCAGCCCGGAGGCGGTGGTGTATGCGGCGCTGAGCCCCAGCAATGCCAAGAGCGCGCGCAAGCTGCGGGATTTCCATGCGCAGGCGCTGCAGCAGCGGCAGCGGTTGCCGCTCAGCCTGCTGCGGGGGCTGGGGGTGCCGCCGCGGTCGCAGCGCGCCGAGGCGCTGCTGCGTCCGTGGTATCTGCGCCTGTTGGGCGGCGAGGGATTGAGCGATGCCGAACTGGCCGAAGGCGTGCGGCGGGCGGTAGTGGCGCAACAGCCGGCGGCGGCCACGACCATCGCGCCGGCAGCCGCGCCGGCGGCAGCGCGGCGGCGGCGCGGCGGGGCGGGAGCAGCGGCGGCCGCCAAGCCGGCCGCCGGTGCCGCGCTCGCGGCGGGCCCGCGCAGCCAACCGGCGCCGCGGACAGCGCCGACACGGAAGCGCCGTTGAATTTAGCGCGGCGTTGCCGCGTCGCGGGTTCCGGGCGTTGGCTATAATGAAGGCTCCC
>JBQCEU010000342.1:0-23249 GCA_051959955.1 Terriglobales bacterium
GATTCTGGACCTTGGGGCTCACCACGGCGTCTTCGGCGTCTGCTGCGCCGCTTCCCTGCCCTCCCGCCTCGTCGCCGTGGAACCATCCCCGCAGGCGCTGCCGCTGCTCGATGCTAATGCCCGCGCCCAGTCGGGTGCCCGATGGGAGGTCGTCCCCGCGGCGGTGGGCGCTTCGCCCGGCCGCATGCATCTCTACCCCGGCCTCATCCACATGCTCGTCTCCGACCCCCGCCTGCACCCCGGCGCCGCCGCCAAGCCCCTGGAAGTCGAGGTCACCACGGTGGACGCGCTCTGCCGCGCCCGCGGCCTCCGCCCGGACCTTATCAAGCTGGACGTCGAAGCCTACGAGGCCGAAGCTCTGGCCGGCGCCGCCGAGACCCTGTCCCAGGGCCCGCGCCTCATCCTGGAGTGGCACTGCGCCATGCTGCGCCAGCGCGGTCTGGATGCGCCGGCCGCCCTGGCGCCGCTGGCCGCCGCGGGCTACCGCTGCCGCCCTTATGAATTCCCTGACCTGGATCCGGTGGCCGCCGCCGACCTCCACCGGCTGCCCCCGCGGGACATCTACCGCCTGTTTTGCGAGCCAGGCGCCTAGCTGAGCGCCATGATCTCGAGCTGCCCGCCGCCGAGAAAGGCCAGCAGGCTGTGCTCCAGACACGCCCCGAGGCTGTGGAACGACAGCGCCACCTGGGCCTCGCCAATCAGCTTGAGGTCGCTGGTCCGCCAGATGCGCAGCAGGTTGTAGTTGGCCTCGGCGTCTTCCTTCATGCACAGAAAATACTCCGACCCGGCGCCGAAGGCGAGCACCGGCAGGGTGTTGGCCTCGAGCGGCAGCAGGTTGGCCTCGACTCCCGTGTCCACGTCAACCAGCGAGACGTGGCGCTCGTTGTTCTTGAAGTCCACCATCTCCACCGCCAGCAGTTTGCCGTCCGGCGACAAGGCATGCACGCCCGCCCCGATGCCCAGGTCAATATCCTTGGTCAGCTTGCCCGCGTTGTCCAGGCTGATCAGGCGAAACTTGCGGAAGATGAGGTCGGCGCCCTCCACTTGCTGCACCGCGCCTTCTGATTCGCGGCCGAAGCAGACGATGCCGCCGGCCATGGCCGCCAGGCCGCGAATCTGAAGCTGCGGCAGCGGCAGCGAAACCAGCGGGGCATGCGGATCGCAGACGGCGCCGGCCACCGCGCCGCCTCCGTTCCAGTAAATCTCCGGCCGCGCCGGGCTGAATGCGCAGGCTTCCACCGGCTGCGGGGCGGCGGCGTGCCAAAGCCCCCGGCCCGTGGCCGCGTCAAACAGTTCCAGGCGTCCGCGCGTAGCCGGATGGTTGTCGCCCACGTTGGCGGCCGCCAAAAACCGCCCATCGGGACTGTAGCGCAACTGCGACAGGAATTCCGGAAAGGCAAACTCGCCCCGCGGCGCCCCGCTCTCGGCGGCGTAGGTGCGGAAGTGCTTGTGCCCAACGGCAATCTCGCTGCCATCGGGGGAAAAGGCAAGGCGCGAAAGCAGGTACTCCTCCACCGCGAACGACTGCACTGTCTCCAGCGTGATCATGCCATCCTCCTCGCCACCGCCACGCCATCGCGCAGCGGCAGGATCACCGGCTCCAGCCGCGCATCGCCATACAGCTTGCGGTTGAATTCGGCCATGTGCCGGGCCGCGCCCTCCAGCGGCGTCGCCTGTGCCGCTTCTCCCCGCCACAGCACGTTGTCGGCCACCAGCAGCCCGCCGCTGCGCAGCCGCGGCACCGCGGCGTCCAGCGCGGCACTGTACTGCTCCTTGTTCAGATCCAGAAACACGATGTCGAACTCCCCCGGCGTTGCCTGCAACAGGGCCAGCGCCTCGCCGGTCAGAATACGGATCCGTTCCGCGCACCCGGCGCGGCGAAAGTATCCCGCCGCCTCCTCCGCGTTCGCCCGACTGTTGTCGGTATAGTAGACCTCGCCTTGCGGCCCCACCGCTTCCGCCCACCACAACGTCGAGTAGCCGATCGCCGAGCCCAGTTCGAAGACGCGGCGCGCGCCCGCCGTCTGCGCCAGCAGGCGGAACAGCCGCGCCACCACCGGGCCGACGATGGGGATGTCGCGCTGCCGCGCCTGCGCCTCCATCTCGGCCAACACTTCGCTGCTGGCGGGCAGCAGCCGCGCCAGATAGGCTTCGACTTCGCTGGTGACGATCAAATCGTCTGCCCCGGCTGCATCTCCCAAACCTCGCAGGGAACCCCCAGCCGGCGCAGGTGTTCGCGCAGCTCGGCGGGCGTGCCGTTCAGCACCGGCCAGGTGCCGTAGTGGTTGGGGACCACGTGGCTCACGCCCAGTAGCCGGCAGGCGTGGGCGGCCTCCAGCGGATCCATGGTGAAATGGCCACCGATGGGCAAAAAGGCGACCTCGGGCCGGTAGATCTCGCCGATCAGCTTCATGTCCCCGAACACCGCCGTGTCGCCGGCGAAGTAGGCGCGCAGCCCCTCGGCGAACTCCACCACAAAGCCCGCGGGCTCGCCCAGATACAGCGCCAGCCCGTCCTGTTCGATCGAGCTGGAATGGTCGGCGTGCACCATCGTCACCTTGGCGCCGGCGGCGGAGACGGTGCCGCCGATGTTGAACTGGATGACGTTGGCGGCGGGCACGCCGTTCTTGATGAGCCAGAGGCCGAGCTCGATAATGCACAGCACCGGGGCGTTCGAGGCCTTGGCCAGCGCAATGGCGTCGCTGGTGTGGTCGGCGTGGCCGTGGGTCAGCAGAATGCAGTCCGCCTGCTTGGGATCCTTTTCCTTTTCCGGGCACAGCGGGTTGGGGGTGAGGAAGGGATCGAGATAAAAGGTCTTGCCCGCCGAGCGGATGCGGTAAGCCGACTGCCCCAGCCAGGTGATCTGAACTCCGCGCGTGTCAAACATGAATCGCGTTCTCCTTCATGCCAAATATAACCCTCCGATCACGCTCAGAGTATCCCCGGTGATGTAAGACGCCTGCTCACTCGCCAGACAGCGCACCGCGGCAGCCACCTCCTCCTCTCCGCCGATGCGTCCCATCGGGATGCGTTCCAGAAGCTTGGCCCGGGCGCCCTCCGGCAGCGCGGCGGTCATCGCCGTGGCGATGAAGCCGGGCGCGACGGCGTTGACCGTGATGTTGCGCGAGGCCACTTCCAGGGCCAGCGACTTGGTCAGGCCGATCAGCCCCGCCTTGCTGGCCACGTAGTTGGCCTGCCCGGGGTTGCCCGACAGGCCCACCACGCTGCTGATGTTCACAATCCGTCCCCAGCGGCCGCGCACCATGCCCGGCAACACCGCCTGGCAGCAGAGGAAGGCCGCGGTGAGATTGGTCTGCAGGACGATGTCCCAGTCGGCGCGGCTCATCCGCAGGGCGAGCTGATCGCGGGTGAGGCCGGCGTTGTTCACCAGGATATCCACCTTGCCGTAATGCCCCACCGCCTGCTTCACGCCGCTCTTGATGGACTCCTCGCTGGTCATATCCATCTCCAGGGCGAGGGCGCGGCCGCCCGCGGCGCCGATGGCCGCCGCCACCGCCTCGAGCTTTTCCCGGTTGCGGGCCACGCACACCACCGCCGCCCCGCTCTCCGCCAGCGCCAAAGCGATGGCCCGTCCGATGCCCTGCGAAGCCCCGGTCACCAGGGCGACATGATCGCTCGCGGCCGCCTCAGGCATGCCGCAGCGCCTCCACCGTCTTCTGCAGCGACGCCGCGTCTTCCACGTTGAGCGCCACCGCGCCGCGGTCCATCCGCTTCAGCAGGCCGGCCAGCACCCGGCCCGGGCCGACCTCGACAAAATGCGTCACGCCCTTGGCCAGCAGCTCGCGCATGCTCCGCTCCCACTGCACCGGCGCCGTCACCTGGCGGATCAGCGAGTCCCGCGCTTCCTCCGCGCCTTCGATCAGCTCCGCGTCCACGTTCGTCATCAGCGGGATCTCCAGCTCGCAAAACAGCGTATTCCACAAATCCCACTGCAGCGTCTCCTGTGCCGGAGCCATCAGCGAGCAGTGAAACGGGGCGCTGACCGGCAGCGGAATCGCCTTGCCGCCGCCTTCGGCGGCCAGCCCGCAGGCCCGCTCCACCGCCTCCTTGTGCCCGGCGATGACGACTTGTCCGGGTGCGTTGAAGTTGGCGGGCGAGCACACCTGGCCCTGGGCGGCGGCCTCGCACAGCTCCTTCACCGCCACCGGCTCCAGCCCGAGGATCGCGGCCATCGCTCCCACCCCCGCCGGCACCGCTTCCTGCATCAGCTCGCCCCGCCGCCGCACCACCTTGACCGCGTCCTTGAAATCCATGCCGCCGGCCGTCACCAGCGCCGAGTACTCGCCCAGGCTGTGGCCGGCGACAAAATCCGGCCGGATGCCCTGTTCCGCCAGCACCCGCGCCGCCGCGACGGAGACGGTCAGGATCGCCGGCTGGGTGTTGGCGGTGAGCTTGAGCTGCTCCTCCGGTCCCTGAAAGCAAAGTTGCGACAGCGGCTCTCCCAGCGCCTGGTCGGCGGCGGCGAAGGCGGCGGCGGCGGCCGGAAACTGTTCGTGCAGCTCGTGGCCCATGCCCGCGTACTGGGAACCCTGGCCGGGAAATAGAAAGGCTGTGGTGGGCATGAGGATCAGGACTGCGCCGCCGGCTGCGGCTCCAGCGGACGGATGCGGCCGATGCGGGTTTCGATCTCCTGGTTGATGTTGTGGGTCACCGACTCGGCGGCCACGCGGATGGCATTCTTGATGGCCTTGGCGTTGCTCCGTCCATGGCAGATGATCACCGTCCCGCGCACCCCCAGCAGCGGCGCGCCGCCGTATTCGCTGTAGTCCAGCCGCTTCTTGAACTCGGCGAAGGCGCGGCGCGAGAGCAGATACCCCACCCGGCTGGAGAGCGACGAGCCCAGCAGCTCCCGCAGCAGGCCGCGCACCGTCTCCACCAGGCCCTCGCTGATCTTCAGCGCCACGTTGCCCACGAATCCGTCGCACACCACCACGTCCACCTCTCCCCGGTAGATGTCGCGCCCCTCCACGTTGCCCACGAAGTTGAACGGCAATTGTTTCAGCAGACTGAAGGCCTCGAGCGTCAGCTCGTTGCCCTTGATCTCCTCCTCGCCGATGGACAGCAGGCCCACCCGCGGACCCGCCACCGCGTCGCGGCGGTCATTGCCCAGCACCAGGCGGCAGTAGATCTCGCCCATGATGGCGAACTGCTCCAGGTGCTCCGGCCGGCAGTCCACGTTGGCGCCCACGTCAATCAGGATGGCGCCCCGGCCCCCCGCCGTCGGCACCACCGTGGCCAGCGCCGGACGCTGCACCCCCGCCAGGCTGCCCAGCATCAGCTTGCTGGTCGCCATCACCGCCCCGGTGTTGCCCGCCGACACCAGCCCGTCCGCCTCCCCGCTCTTCACCAGGCGCGCGCACACGTGCACCGACGAGTCCCGCTTGGTCCGCACCGCCCGCAGCGCCTTGTCCTCCATGGTGATCACTTCCGTCGCCGGCACCACGCGGATGCGCTCGCGGTCCGCCCCCTTGTAGGCCGCCAGCGCCTGCTGCAGCCGCGACTCGATGCCCACCAGCAGCAGATTCACCCCGTACTCGCGCGCCGCCGCGATGGCGCCCGCGACTTCCGGCACCGGCGCATGGTCGCTGCCCATCGCGTCGAGAGCTATCGTCGGGCGGCCTGGGCTGAGCGGGGTGGTCACGGGCAACCGGTGGGGACTACTTCTCCTTGACCTCGAAGATCTCGCGGTCCTTGTAGGTTCCGCAGCGCGGACAGGCGCGGTGCGGCAGCTTCTGCTCGTGGCAGTTGGGACACTCCGAGAGCGAGCCCGTGCTCAGGTGGTCATGCGCGCGGCGGGTGCTGGTGCGCTGTTTCGAGTGACGGCGTTTGGGATTGGGCATGCAATTCTCTCCTAGGATTTCGCGCCCGGCCGGCGCAGCGTTTGCAGCGCGCTCCAGCGCTCGTCGGCCGCCGGCTGGCAGCCGCACGGACCGGCATTCAAATTCGCGCCGCAGCGGGCGCACAGGCCGCGGCAGTCCGGGCGGCACAGCGGCTGCATCGGCAGCGCCAGCAACACCTGCTCCCGCGCCACCTCCTCCACATCCACCCCCGCCCCGGCGAAAAAGCCCAGTTCGGCGTCGGCCGCGTGAATCTCCACCTCGGCGCTTTCGCCCAGCAGCGATTCCGGCTGATACAGCAGATCAAAGTCGCGCTCCACCCCCATCGGAATCGGCTCCAGGCAGCGGGCGCAGGCGGGGGCGATATCGGCATGCACATGCCCTTGCAGGCGCATGCCCTCCCCGGCCAGCCGCGCCGTCCCCTCAAAGCGCAGCTCCCCCGTCACCTCCGGGATGGCCGCCAGGGCGGAGGTGTCCTTGCCTGCCGTCCAATGCAGGTTGAAGGGCAGCGGATGCAGCCGCAGTTCCTGGACTTCGATCAATTTCACGGGTTTGGCTATGGTGGGCGCCATAGGACTCGAACCTATGACCTCCGCCGTGTGAAGGCGGCGCTCTAACCAACTGAGCTAGGCGCCCGCAAACTTGTCTATTTTAGCAGAGGGATGAGGCCGTGCGGGCGCGGACCGCCAAAGGCCCGCGCCCGCACGGTGACTTAAAAGCCGGCGAACACGATCACCAGCGTGTACAACGCCAGCGAGTCGATCAGCACCAGACCGAAAATAAAGATGAACCGCACATGGTTGGCCGCGCCGGGGTTGCGCGCCACGCCTTCGGCCGCGCCCTTGGTGGCCAGGCCCTGGCCGATGCCGCAAATCCCCGAGGCGATGCCCATGCCGATGGCGCCCAGCTTCAGCGCCGGGGCGGACGCCCCGCCTTGGGCCAGCAGCGGCGAGGCAAACAGCAGCGCGCTCAGGGTGGTGAACAGGTACATCAATTTAAGACGCATGAGAGCTCCTTCGATTCACACATGAGTTGCCCGTTGGCGGTGGTTCCCGTATGCGCTGGGGCGTTACGGTCTCACACAACGGGGTACAGCATGACCCGGATCAGTGCTCCTCGGCGGTTGCGCCGGCGAGATAAACCATGGTCAAAACCAGGAAGATGTAGGCCTGCAGGAAGGCCACGAACACGTGCAGCCCCATGAACACAATACCCAGCACCGGCAGCAGGGCCATGAAGATGGTCACCAGCAGCTCGCCCGCGAACATGTTCGCGTACAGACGAACGCTGAGCGAGAGGATGCGGGCAAAGTGGCTGATGATCTCAATCACCACCACCAGCGGCGCCATCCACCAGATCGGCCCCAGGAAGGTCTTGGCGTACTTGGCCAGACCCATCTTCCGCAGGCCCACCGCGTGGTAATAGAGGAACGTCGCCACCGCCAGGCCGATGGTGGTCTCGATGCCGGCGGTCGGGGACTCCAGGCTGGGAATCAGCCCGATCAGGTTGCCGATGAGGATGAAGATTGCCAGCGTGAACAGGTAGGGCAGAAAGCGCGACCCGCCGTGGCCGATGACTTCCTCGCTGTGGTCGCTGATCCCGTTCCAGCTCAACTCCAGAATGTGCTGCCAACCGCGCGGCTTGTCCACCGACAGCCGCGGCCGCTGCCAGGCCGCGTACAGCATCAGCATCAGCGCCACCAGCACCTCCATGGCGAAGGTATTGGTGATGGGGGCGGCGGCATCCGCGACCGGGACGTGGAGAAGGTGGAAAAGGCCGGTCACCGGGACGGCGAAGAGGGTGTTGAGGATGTGGGTGAACCAGAGTTGTTCGTGCATAGCAGCCGCAGGCCCTCCCCCAGAGCCGCGGCCGGCACGGCAAACAGCCCGCCCAGCACCGGCCCCAAAGGCAGTAAACGACTGATAATTATAGCGAATACGCAGCCCGCCAGCAAGGCGAAGCGCAGGAAAAAGCCCGCCAATCCCCAGCGCATAGGCGCCGTCACGGTCTGTCCCGCGGCGGCCCGGATCAGCGCCGATGCCCCGGCATAAAGCCCGGCGAAATTGATCAGGCTGAGCGCGCCGCCCACCGCCACCCCCAGCCCGGCCGGGCCGCCGCGCCAACCGCCCACCACCGCCGCCGCCACGGCCGTGACCACGCCGGCCAGGTAGAAGACGCGGGTTTCAGGCGCGGCTGCCATGCGCTACAGCGACTTGTCGCGGCCCACCGTGCGCACGATCTCCAGCAGGGCCGCGGCGCACCCCAGCAGCACGAAGATGACCGTGAAGGTGTGCCCCCCGCCGCCCATATGGGTGTCAATCTCATGGCCGATGACGAAGCCGATGAGCACCGCCGCCGGCACCGTCATCGCCAGGCCCAGGTAGGTGCCCACCTGACGAAACACACTGCCGCGGTTGGAGGGATCGGGGCTCACCGCGGTTTCGGGTGCTTGATCTTGGGCAGAGGCTTGCACTCCCCGCACTGTTCGCCCGCGGGCCTGCCGCCCAGCGCCAGCTTGGCGGCGGCGCCGGCCGGAAATTTGGCTTCGTGATCCACCAGCAGCCGCAACTGGTCCTCGGGAATGGCGCCCGGGATGAGGCGGCCATTGATGAACAGCGTGGGGGTACTGGCCACGCCCACCTTCTTGCCGTTGGCAATTGAGGCTTCGACCGCCGCCTTGGTGGCGGGCCGCAGCAGGCAGGCGTCATAGGCGGCCGGGTTCGCCCCGGCTTCCGATGCCAGCTCGCGCAGCCGCTGCGGCGCCGTGGCGGTGGTGATCTGCTCCTGCGCGGCGAAGACCGCCTTTTCAAAGTTCCAGAACTTGTCCGATCCCTGCTCGGCGACACACACCCCGGCTTCGGCGGCCGGCATGGACCAGGGATGAATCTGGGTGAGCGGGAAGAACTTGAACAGCACCCGCACCTTGCCCGGATCGGTGTTGAGCAGGGTTTCGATCGCCGCCGACTCCTCCTTGCAGTAGGGGCATTCCAGATCGCTGTACTCCACCAGAGTGACCGGTGCGCTGGCGGAGCCGATGGCGGGCGCGCCCTTCGTGTCAATCAGGACGCGGTTTTCCGCCCAGGGATCGCCGCTCAGTTTGTTGACCTCGCCTTCGAGGATCTCCTTGCCGTCCGGGGTGATGTAGTACAGCGCGGTCTTGGTCTGGTTGCCCTTGGCGAGCAGCACGGTGGCGGTGCGCAGACCGCTGCCGTCGGGAGCGGAGATGGACTGCACCTCCAGCTTGTCCAGCCCCTGCCACCCCAGGCTGCGGTCGAGAAAGGCATGCACGCGCGCCTTGAGGGCGGCATCGCGCGTGCTCGCCGGCTGCGGCTTCGGGCTCTGGGCCGCGGCCAGGCCGCAGGCAAGGACAATCGCAAAGACGAGGGATCGGTTCATAAGCTCTCCATCAGGGCGGCCACCAACTCCGACGGCAGCGTGCCGCCGGGCCGCGCCGGGGCTTCAAATCGCTGGGCGATGGGCAGGCGGCGGCCCATGCCGAAGGCTTTCTTCGAAATCTTCAGGCCGGGGGCGGCCTGCTGCCGTTTGTACTCGCTGTGATCCATGCGGCGAATCAGCGCGCTCACCAGCCCCGCCTCGAGCTGCAACTGCCCGGCGATGGCCCCCGCCCCGCACCCTTCCTCCATATAGCTGCGAATCACGGCATCCAGCACCGGATATGGCGGCAAATCGTCCTGGTCGCGCTGGTCGGGCTTCAGCTCGGCGGTCGGGGCGCGCTCCAGCACCGCCGCCGGTATGATCTCGCGCTCCCGGTTCCAGTACCGCGCCAGTTCGTACACCTGGGTCTTCAAGACATCCGCCAGCACCGCCAGCCCGCCCGCCATGTCGCCGTACAGGGTGCAGTAGCCCATCGCCAGCTCGCTCTTGTTGCCGGTGGAAAGCACCAGCGCCCCGCTGAGGTTGGACAGCGCCATCAGCACCAGCGCGCGCAGCCGGGATTGCAGGTTTTGCCGCGTCAGGTCGGCCGCCCCGGCCGCCCCCGCCTCCAGCGGCCCCGCCAGCGTCGCCAGCGCCGCCTCGAACAGCGGCTCGATCGAGATCGTGCGCAGCCCGATGCCCAGCCGTCCGGCCACCGTCGCCGCATCGGCGCCGCTCTGCGGGCTGGAAAAGCGGCTGGGCAGGTACACGGCGCTCACCTGCGCCGCGCCCAGCGCCTCCACCGCGATGGCGGCCGTCAGCGCCGAGTCCACCCCACCGCTCAGCCCGAGCAGCACCTGGGAAAAGCCGCACTTGCGCACAGAGTCGCGCGTGCCCAGCACCAGCGCGTGGGCGATGGCTTCAATTTCCGCCGCCGGCGCCGCACGCACTTCCCCCGGCAGCGCTTCCCCGCGGGCGCCGATCTCCACCACCACCAGATCGGGCTCGAAACACGCCGCCCGCGCCCGCAGCGTGCCGTCGGCCCCCAGCGCCATCGAGCACCCGTCGAAGATCAACTGGTCGTTGCCGCCCACCTGGTTGGCCAGCAGCACCGGCACCCGGTACTGGCGCGCGATCGCCCCCAGCATCTCCTGCCGCAGCGCGATTTTGCCGGCGGTGTAGGGTGAGGCCGAGATGTTGATCAGCAGGTCGGCGCCGCTGCGCATCTGCTCCTCCACCGGATCGCGCTCATACAACAGCCGTTCCCGCCGCTGCGGCCAGTAGTTCTTGTCGTTCCAGGCGTCTTCGCAGATGGTCACCGCCAGGCGCAGCCCCCGCCACCGCCAGATGCGTTGGTGGCTGGCGGGGGCGAAATTGCGCGATTCGTCGAAGACATCGTAGGTGGGCAGCAGCATCTTCGATTGCTGAAAGATGACCTCGCCGTTCTCCACCACCAGCGCGCTGTTGTGTACCCTTTTGCCGCTGTCCGCCGGCGCCGGCGTGGCGCAGCCGCACAGGATGGCAATCTCCGGCACGGCGCGGGAGGCCTTGCGCAGCCACTGCTGACTTTCGGCTACGAACTCCGGCTTCTCCAGCAAGTCCAGCGCCGGGTAGCCGCAGATGGCCATCTCCGGGAAGATGACCAGTTCGGCGCCGCGCTCGCGAGCCTCTCGCGCCATGGCGACGATTTGGTCATGATTGGCCTCCAGCGCCCCCACCGTGGGGTTGATTTGGGCCAAGGCTATGCGCATTACCTTAAGTCTACATTGACTGGCGCGGAACCCCGAGGGGGCTCCCACACCCTCGCGCCCTGTTCACTGGTTTGAGGCTTGCCCAGCGGGGCGCTTGGCGAGAACCGCAGGTGCGTGGCCATAATGGGGGTTCTTTATGGACGCGGACGACAACCGGCGCCGTGCGCTGGAACTCTTCTCTCAGGGCTACGAGGCCCAGATGCAGGGAGAACTGCGGGAAGCGGTGGACCTCTATACCGCATCCATCGCCTGCTGCCCGACCGCCGAAGCCTACACCTTCCGCGGCTGGGCCTACTCCTTCCAAGGGGACTATCAGCAGGCCATCGAGGAGTGCCTGCAGGCCATTGCCCTCGACCCGGACTTCGGCAACCCCTACAACGACATCGGCGCCTACCTGATCGAACAGGGAAAGTTGGACGAGGCCGTGGCCTGGCTGGAAAAGGCCGCCCGGGCACCGCGCTACGATAGCCCGTTCTTTGCCTACTTCAACCTGGGCCGGGTCTACGAGCGCTTATGGAGGTTGGACAAGGCGGAGCCGTGCTTCGCGCGCGCCCTGGAAATCAACCCTGGGTACGTGCCTGCCCGGCGCGCGCTGAAACGCTTGCGGGCGCGGTGGAATTAGCCGGCGGCAACGACAACCAGCGCTGGCGCTGCTGCAACAATTGCTCGCCCGCCCGGATGCGCGAGGCCACCAGCCCCCCCGGCATCACACCCAGGCCCAGGAGCGCGGCCACCAGCAAGGCAAAGGCAATCGCTTCCCGCCGCTTCAGCTCCAAGCGCAGGCTGGAGGGCTGGCGGGAAGCCGCCGGCCCGCAGAAAAGCGAAAAATACATGCGCAGCACAGCCACCCCGGTCAGCGCCGAAGCCGCCACCATGGCGTAGCCCATCACCGGAAAAGAGCCCACGGCGCCGTGCACCAGCAGGTCCTCCCCCCAAAATCCCAGCGTGCCGGGAAAACCGGTGCAGGCCAGCCCCAGGATGAGAAAGCTGACGGCCAATAGCGGCATGCGGTCATAGAGACCGTGGTGACGGGTCAGATCCAGCCGGCCGCGCCGCGCCTCCAGCACCAGCACGATACGCGCCAGCCCGGCAAAAGCCAGACTTGACGACAGCCACACCAACAAAGCGCCCGCCACTGCCAGGGAACTCGTGCAGGTGAGCCCGGCCATCACCAGCGCGGACTGGCTGAGGAATAAGTAACCGCAGGCGCGCCGCGCGCTCAGCTGCACCAGCGCCAGCGCCGCTCCGTAGACGGCGGTGACCAGCGCCAGCAGGGCGATGGTACGCAGCAGTCCCGGAGATGCGCGCGGCACCACCAGCACGGCCGTCATGTAAGCGCCGATCTGTGGGGCCGAGAACAGAATTGCCGGGCCCAGGCGGCCATGGTCGAACAGCTCGGGCATCCAGCTATGAAAGGGGACGATCCCCTAGCGCACCAGCGCCGCCGCGGCGATCAGCCCCACAGCCGCCGCCTCCCATCCGCCGCCCGGGCGCGCGCCGGACAGCAGCAGCGCGCCCGCACCGAGCAGCAGGGTCGAAGCGCCCAGGTATCCTGCCACGATGCGCCGCTGGTAGCGGTGCGCGGGGTCGCGCAGCGCGGCCAGAAAGATCCCCACCGCGGCGGCCTGCAGCAGGAGCAGCAAAACCGCGCTTTCCGTGAGAAAGGCGGCGGAGGAGACCAGGGTGGCCAACGCCGCGCGCCGCAGTCCGCCACGATCCAGTGCGGCGTGCGGTGTCACCGCCACGGTAAGCAGCCACAGGCCGGCGGCCAGCGGCAGCAGCACCGGGGAAAGGCCATTCACCCGCAGCAGCGCCGTGGCGGCGCCGGCCTGCCACGCCCAGGCGCGCGCAGGCGTCGCAAGCAGCGGCAGCAGCGATACCAGAAGCATGGCGCCGGCCAGCGTCACCGCCAGGCGGCGCAGCCGCTCCAGGTCCAGCCGGAGCCACGAAACCGCCACCAGCGCGGCCGGCGGGACGGCCAGCGCCATCAGCCAGCGGGCGGCTTCACTCATCCCCGGCTCCAAATTCCGGCTCCGGGGCCGGCGACGCCAGCACCGCACCGCACAGCCGGGCATCCATCCGGCTCAGCCGCCGGGCGAGGTCGAGGAAAGGCTGCACCAGCGCCTTGTCCAGCCTGGCGTCCAGAAACCCGCGCTCCATCGCCAGTAGATAGAGCAGGCGCACACGCCGCTCCGGCAGCACACGGCTGAGCACTGGCCGCCGCGGGGTGGCGTCACCTGACAACCCGTGCAGATCGTGGAGCACATTGGGCGCGCTCAGCAGTTGCAGCAGGCGCAGGCACATGTGGCCGGCGAGGTGGACAAACGCCAGCAACTGCCATCCCAGGGCGATTTCCACCACGATCAGGCCCACCTGGGTCAGCGAGGCGTAGGCGAGCGCGGATTTGACGTCGCTCTGCACCCGCGCGGTCGCCGCGGCGAACGCCGCCGTGGCCGCGCCCAGCACGCCCGCCAGCAGGCGCGCCGCCGGGGCCAGGGCCAGCAGCGGCATCGCGCGCAGCAGCAGGAAACACCCGGCATGGACCGACAACGCCCCGTAATATACCGCGCTGGACGGGGTCGGGCCTTCCATGGCGCGCGGCAGCCAGCCTGAAAACGGCAGGAGCGCGCTCTTGCCGGCCACCGCCGCAATGAGCAGCACCGCGATGGCCGTGGCCGCGCCGCCGCCCAGATGGGGCCCGGCGGCGCCGCCGCTGAACAACAGGGCCAGACCGCCGTTTCCGGCCTTCAACTCCAGCAGCACCGCCGCCGACAACAGGGCGGCGTCACTGATGCGGTACACGGAAAACACGCGCAGCCCGTGGGCCAGCGGTGCCGGCCGTTCGTGAAAGAAGGCGATCAGCAGGGCCGAACTCAGGCCCACCATTTCCCAGCCGATGAACAACACCTCGATATTGCCGGCCAGGGCAATCAGTTCCATCCCGGTGGCGAACATCGCCAGCAGCACAAAGTACCGGTGGAAGCCGGGGTCGCGGTGCAGGTAGCGATGCGAAAACGCCGCCACGATCCCCAGCATCCCCGCCGACAGCGCCGCGAAGGCAAGCGACAGGCGGTCCACCAGGAACTGCACCGCCATGCCTCCGGCATGCGACCAACTGCCGTAGCTCAGCAGGTGCATCCTGGAGCCGGCCAACTGCGGCACCAGCGCGACCAGGAGCACCGCCAACGACAGCGTCATGGTCAGGGCGGTCAGGCGGCCGGTGACCGCCTCCGAAGGCGAGCGGTTGCCAAGGGCCGCGATGCCGAGCAGGGCGAACAGCAACGCCGGCGCCCCCACGCCGGTCAAGACCAGGATGGTGAGTGGGACATTCGGCGTCATGCGGTGGCGGCGGCTCCGCCCGCGATAGGCGCAATGGTCGCCGGAGGAACGAATCCCCGCCGGCCCCGGTACCAGGCTGCGGAATCGCCGGCGATAACCGGCAGGGGGTGCGTGGCCCGGTAGGCCGTGAAATCCCCCGCCTCCATCTCCCACAGGGTCGCCGACGCCGGCTCCAGGCACGCCAGCCAGAGCCAGCGGTTGCGCACCAGTTCCGCCAATCCCCCGTCGGCCGCCACCACCCGCGACAGGCGTTCACGGCTCGCCTCCACCACCATCGCCAGCCGAACCGGCTCATGGATCTCCACCATCTGCCAGGGCAGTCCGGTGCGGAGATCGCTTTGCGCACCGTCCATCACCCCCAGCAGCGAGGTGACATTGTGGGGAAGCTTGGTGCCGCACCCATAGCCGGTCGGATCCACATAGCTGAAGTAATACTCCAGGCTGATGCCCGCCACCACCGGCACCGCGGCGCTCAGGATGCGGCCGAGGATCGCGCCGTCGTCATCCCGTTGCGGGTCGTAGGAGATGAGGAACGCGCGCCGGTCGAGAAACAGCCCCCGCGTGCGCGCCCGCCGCCCGACGATGCAGAAGGCATTGGTGGCGTGCCCGTACTCCGGCCGCGGCTGCGCCAGGTCGGCGGCTCTTCCCTCCACATGGGACAGCGCCGCCGTCGCCGGATACCAGCCCGGAACCTCGAATCGCCGGCAGCGCTCGTGCGCCTCCCGGCGGCGGGCGGTCTCAAACGCCCGCTGTGCGCGTTCCCACAGCGCGCGGCTGGCATCCGGAACCAGATCGGTGTCATAGAAGAGCACCTGATTGTTGCAGGTGTTGCGCTGCGCTCCGACAAACCAGGCGTCCGCCGGAATGATCAAACCTTCTCCCGCCAGTTGCCGGCGCACCCGCGGATCATTCGCCATCTGCGCAAACGCGCGCGCGTTGGGTCCGCCCCGTCCGCCGCCGCAGGCGCCGCAGTCGTGCGCCGATTCATGCGGGTTGTTGAGGCTGACCGAGCCATGGGCGACCACCACCACCAGCGGCGCCAGTTGGCCGCTCAAGCCGGTGTCTTCCAGCACCCGCCGCACCCTCTCCGCCATCTCACCCACCGTGAACCCGGAAAAACGCCCCGCGGGCGGCACCTCGGGCGACCGGTCGAGCTGCAGGCGGCTGGCGCGGCCCGTGTCCTGGGCGGCCATCGCCCGCCGCCAGCGCGAGTTGAGCCAGGGGAAGATAACCCGCAACACCAGCGGCACCAGGGCCATCCATCCAAAGAGCGTCGCCAGCAGCGCCCCGCCGAAGGCCTGGCGGCTGGTCTGTTGCACGTTGTAACCGAGGAAGCCGGCCCCTCGGTGGGGCGGCGGTTGCGGCCCCCCACCCAGACCCGCCTCCCGCACATAGTGCTCGGGGCGAACGCTCACCGGACACAGGGGACGGGCATGGGCGTCGGTTGCGCCCTGGTGATACATCGCAACATTGAAGAAACCGGCGGTGCTGAAGGTTTCGCACCCGGCGTCCACCTCCTCCAAGTGCCGCCGCATGGACTCCTCGCGTTCATCCAGACAGAACACCGCCTGAAACGCCGGGGCCGCCGGCATGTCCGGCGGACGGTGCTGGAGAAGTGCGTCGTACAAGCGGTGGCGGACGGTACGCTCCAGCGCCTGATGCAGGATCCGCCTCCGCCGCACCGGACCGATCGCCGCCAACTCAGCTTCGATCGCCGCCACCGCATCCGCCGTCCAGCACGCCGCCCGCGCCCCATCCACCCCCATGAGCTGGGCGGCCTGGAACAGCGGCCAGGCGCGCTCGGCCGCGCTGGGCGCCGCCGGCGCCGGCGGGCGGGCCCGCTGCCACGCCCGCGCCACGCCCCGCGCACCGTCCTGGCCCATCTGCCGCGCGGCTTCGGCCAGCGCCGCCCGCGACAACAGCAGGCGCACCGCCATATATCCGCGCAGCGTGACGCACAGCTCACGCGCCGGAAGCAGGTCGGGGCGCAGTTCGATCTGCCGCACCATCCCCGCCCAGCCGCGCAGGGCGAGCAATTCCGCCGCCAGGAATGCGGGGACGTCGCTCTCGCCCACGCCCATCACCTCCAGCGAGTGGGCCATCGAAGCCAGCGCCCCCCGCCGGGCCGCGCGGTCTTCGGCCACGATCTCGGGAAGCCGGCGCGCCCAGGGGCCGCAATGGCCGGCGAGGGGCGTGGCGTAGAGTTCGAGAAAGCAGCCATGGATGCCGGCCTCGCGCGCCGGCATGGCCCAGTGGGTCAGGCCCTGGTCGAGATAGCCGGCAAGAAAGCGGATCAGGGGCGGATGGATCCAACTATCCGTATCGGGACCCCCGGCCTCGACAATCCAGTCGCGCCATCGCGCCGGGCCTTCCTTTGGGGCTTCGGCCGCCGCACCCTCCCGGCCCGCCGCGTCCAGGCACGCCTGCCAGAGTCGCTGCACTGACTGCCGTTCCGCGGCGCCGCCCGGCCCTGCCGGCGCCCCCTGGCGGGCGCGCACCGGGGGCGGAAGATCGGCGCGAAAGCGGTCCAGCGCCGGCGTCTCCTCGAGAATCCAGGCAAGTTCACGGCCCGCCGTCGCGGGTATGCCGTGCAAGATTACGGCCCGCCACAGCTCCCTCCGCGGGCCCATCCCGGCAATGTCCTCGCCGCCGTTGCCCTGCAGTTGCGCCTCGATCCGCGCTTCGACTTCCTCGGCCCGGATATCGCCCCGGGCCAGTTGGTCGCGGTAGCTGTCCTCGGAGAGGTAGGGCTCGCAGCCCAACCGTTCGGCTGCCCGCTCCACCGCATCCTCAAACGGTAAATCCTCCAGCGCGTGCAGCGGGTTGTGGTGGATGAAGACGCTGATCGGACCCTGCGCGGGCAGAAGCTCCGCCGCCTCGTCGAGCATTTGCGCCAGGGGATGGCCGGCGCTATCGCCGTCGGAAGCCGGGGGCGGAAACATCGGGATCCCGCGGCTATGGCCGGGGGCCGTCTCCCGCCTTCCAGGCGACACCCGGAACCAGCTCCACGACCTGGCAACTGCCGTTCACATGCCGGCGGAGTTCGTCCGGAGTTCCGGTCAGCCAGGCAAAGGTGCCGTAATGCATGGGGACCACGGTCGCCACCCGCAGCAGCCGGCAGGCATGGGCGGCCTCGCGCGGCCCCATGGTGGCGATCCCGCCGATCGGAAGCAGCGCCACGTCGGGGTGGTAGAGATCGGCGATCAGCTCCATGTCCCCGAACAGCCCGGTGTCGCCGGCGTGATAGATCCGCGGGCCGTTCGGAAATTCAAACACATAGCCCACCGGTTTGCCGCAATACACCGGCTGGCCCGCCTCGAAGATGCCGCCCGAATGCGCGGCGTGCACCAGGTGCGCCCTCACCCCCGCCGCCTCCGCCGTGCCGCCCTCATTCGCGGCCACCAGTTGCCCGGCCGGCGCCCCCTGGCGCTGCAGCCACGCCGCCGTCTCCACCACGGCCACGATTTGGGCAGGGTGCCGCCGCGCGATCGCCAGCGTGTCGCCGGCGTGGTGCGCGTGCGCGTGGGTCACGAATACGGCTTCCACCGCCTGCGGCTGCTTCTCCGCATCCGGACAGCGGGGATTGTCCTTGAGAAACGGATCAATGTAAAAGGCGTGCGGCCCCTGGCAAACACGGAAGGCGGAGTGCCCGCACCAGGAGATTGTGACGGCGTCGGGAGAGTTGGGCATGGACGCGGATGGGTCTGGGATTCGGCGGCTACAGGCGGGCGTTCGCCGCGCGGCGACCCGCCCCCGCGATTCCGGTTCCAGGCTTCGGTCCCGGGCTCACCGGGGATCCCGCCCGCGTGGAGACGCTGCGGCGATGCCCGCGCAGGGGCGCCTCGCCGTCCAGCTCCGCCAGCATGGCCTGCACCGATATCAGTTGGTTGTTGAAAATGGTCCGCGCGCAATCGAGCAGGCGGAACACCTCGGGATCGCGGATCGAATAGAAGACGTTGGCGCCCAGCTTGCGGGTCTGCAGGAAATTGCGGCCGCGCAACACCGCCAGTTGTTGGGACAGCGTGCTCTGCTCGACCCCCAGCTTCCGGCCCATCTCATTGACCGTGCATTCGCCGTCGCGCAGGACGTCCAGGATGCGAATCCGCAGCGGATGGGCCAGCGCCTTGAAGAACTCCGCCTTGAACTCGCGCAGCATATTTGAATATTTATATGAAACCGGCGCGGAGTCAAGCGCGGCGGCCGCGCCGCGCCCGCTCTATCTAGACCTGGAAGGAAGACCCGCAGCCGCAGGTGTGCGTGACGTTCGGGTTGTTGAACTTGAAGCCGCTGCCCTCGAGGGTTTCGAGAAAATCCACTTCGCAGCCGTCGAGGTACATGAGGCTCATGGGGTCCACGAAGACCTTGAGGTCGTCGTACTCGATGGTCTTGTCCTGGGCAGTGCCGCTGTCGAATTGCATCGAGTAGCTGAATCCGCTGCAGCCGCCGCCGACCACGGCCATGCGCAGGCCGCCGGGAACGGGATCCTGCTGGGCCAGAATTTCCTTCACCTTTTCAATCGCCTTGGGGGTGAGTGTGACCATGGGTTCTCCTCCAACCTCGCCCGTCCAGTTTACCATGAGGGAAATGGCTAAGAACAGCTCCACGACACGTTGGGAGGAGGATTCGCTCGGCCGGGTGCGGGTTCCGCGCACGGCCCTCTGGGGGGCGCAGACCGCCCGCGCCGTGGCCAACTACCCCATCAGCGGCCGGCGCGCCGCCCCGGCCCTGATCACCGCCTACGGCTGGCTGAAGTGGGCCATGGCGGACGCCAACGCCGCCGCCGGCGAGCTGAGCCCGCGGGTGGCGCGCGCCATCCAACGCGCCGCGCGGGAAGTCGCCCAACACCGCCACGACGATCAGTTCCCGGTTGACGTCTTTCAGGCAGGCGCCGGCGTCTCCTTCCACATGAACGTCAACGAGGTGATCGCCAACCGCGCGCAGGAGCTGCTGGGCGGCCGCCGCGGCGTCTACGACCGCGTGCACCCCAACGACCACGTCAATCGCGGCCAGTCCACCAACGACACCTTTCCTTCGGCCCTGCGCATCGCCCTGCGGCTGGAAATGGATGACCTGCAACCGGCGGTGGCCGCCTGCGCCGCGGCCTTCGCGAACAAAGGCGCGGAGTTTGCCGGCATCGTGAAAGCGGGCCGCACCCATCTGCAGGATGCGGTGCCGATCGCCCTGGGCCAGGAGTTTCGCGCCTACGGCACGACGCTGGCCGCCGCCGGCCGGGAGCTGGATCACGCCGCCGGGGGTTTGCTGGAATTGGGGCTGGGCGGCAGCGCCGCCGGCACCGGCCTCAACGTCAAGCCGCGGGTCACGCGGCGCGCGCTGCGGCGGCTGCAACAGGCCACCGGCCATCCCTGGCGTCAGGCCCCGGACCTGTGCGCCGCCATGCAGAGCCAGTTCCCGGTGGCCGTCGCCTCCGCCGCCCTGCGCAACCTCGCCCTGGAGTTGATCCGCATCACCAACGACCTCCGCCTGCTCTCCAGTGGTCCGCGTACCGGCCTGCACGAGATCGAACTGCCGGCGCTGCAGCCCGGCAGCTCCATCATGCCCGGCAAGATCAACCCGGTCATGCCCGAGATGCTGGCCATGGTGTCGTTCCAGGTGGTGGGCAACGACACGGCCACCGCCCTGGCGGTGCAGGCCGGTCAGTTGGAGCTCAATGTGATGATGCCGGCCATGGCGCTGGCCGGCCTGCAATCAGCCGCGATCCTGACCCAGGCGCTGCGCCAATTCACCCAACTCTGTGTGCGCGGCATCAAGGCCGATGCCGCCCGCTGCCTCGCCTACGCCGCCCACACCCTCTCCACCGCCACTGCTCTCAACCCCTACATCGGCTACCATCGCACCGCCGAGCTGGTGCAACAGGCGCTCCGCACCAATCGCCCGTTACTGGAACTCGCCCTGGAGCAAAAACTTCTCCCACCGGCGCAGTTGCGTCGTTTGCTCACCCCTCACCCCTAACCCCTCACCCCTCACCCCTCCCCCCTTAATAGACCTGTCCGCCCAGCAAGAGGTTATTGAGATTGATGGTCTTCCAGGCTCCGCGTTCGATGGCGGCGCGGATGGCGGTGGCGCTCTTCCCGGCCTTGGCTTGCTGGTAGGCGTACACGCCCTCCATCATGCAGGTCTGGCAGATGGAGGCATGCTCGCCGGCAAAGCAATCAAGCAGGCTGTGGTGGCCGACTTCGTTGTCGCAATGGCAGTAGCAGGGCTGCTGGTAGAGGACGGCGCGCACCTTGGAGGCCATGGCGTAGGCGGCCTGCACGCGCGGATCGTTGAACATCTTGGGATCGAGGGTGGGCGGCAGACCCTTCATGCCGTCCTTCGGGAGGGCACGATGGTAGGCGGGCGTGTCGCCTTCGCGCACCACGGGCGCTTCCTGCGGACCAGCCGAGGGGCTGCCCTTGGGCTCCTGCACCTGGCTGACCATCTGCATGTGCGCCATGTTCATGTGCGCCATGGCAGCGGGCGCAGCCGGCTGGGTCGCGGGCTTGGCTGTGGGCTGCTGCGCCCAGGCAACGGCACAGGCGGCCAGCAGCAGGCTGGGAAGGAAACCCGGATTCCTCATAAGCGCATTGTATTCTAGTTTGGCTTGGGCCTGGTCGAACAACTCCAATACCTGCCGGTGCGTGCCGCGCTCGCCGCCATGGGGCGGTTGCCGCGGCGGCAGGCGCGGCGGCTGGGCATCGGCATCGCCTTCGCCTTCTACCACCTTCATCGCCGTCTGGCGCGCGTCGGCCGCACCAACCTCGAGCTGGCCTTCCCTGCCCTTGCGGAGCAGGAGCGCGAGCGCATCCTGCGCGGCGTCTACCGCAGCCTGGGCCGCCAAATGGCCGAGTTTTGCCGGTTTCCCCGCTACCGCCGCGAGCAACTGCCGCAGGTACTGACCATGGAGGGGCTGGAGCATTACCTGGCGGCGCTGGCCCGCGGGCGCGGCGTGATCTTCCTGACCGCCCACATGGGAGCCTGGGAGCTGTCGAGCTTTGGCATGAGCCTGGCCGGATATCCGATGAGCTTCATCATTCGGCCGCTCGACAACCAACCGCTCAACCAACTGGTGGAGCGCATCCGCGGGCTCCACGGCAATACCGGTATCGGCAAGGGCGAGTTCGCGCGCGGCCTCTTGCAAGCCATGCAGGCCAATCACACCGTGGGCATTCTGATGGATCAGAACTCGGCTCCGCCCCAGGGTGTGTTTGTGCCGTTCTTCGGCCACCTCGCCTGCACCGCCGCCGGGCCCGCCAAAATCGCGCTGAAAACCGGCGCGGCGGTGGTTCCCGCCTTCGCTTTGTGGGAGGAGAAGCTGCAGAGGTACGTGCTCTACTTCGAACCCGCGCTGGAGCTGGAAAAGACCGGCGACGAAAAGCAGGACGTGATCCGCGCCACGGCGCAAGGCACCGCGGTGATCGAGCGTTGGGTGCGCCGCTATCCCGACCAGTGGCTGTGGGTGCACCGCCGCTGGAAGACGCGGCCGGCGGGCGAGGCGCCCCTCTATTGACGCCGCGCGCCCAGCGCTGGCTCTTGAGCCTGGCGGCGGTGGCTCTGGGTTGGGCGACGCTCGTCGCCGGCCTGGGCAGCTTCGGGCTGCTGGGCCCGGACGAGCCCCGCTACGCCGCCATCGCCGCCGCCATGGCCCGCACCCACGACTGGATCACTCCCCGGCTATGGGGCGCGGTCTGGCTGGAAAAGCCGGTGCTCCTGTATTGGCTGGCCGGGCTCAGCGACTGGTTCCACGGCGCCGCCACCGCCGCCTCCTCGCGCCTGCCCAACGCCCTGCTGGCGGCGGCCATGATTGTGGCTCTGGCGTTGTTTCTGCGACGCGTGCACAGCGCCCGGGCAGCGTGGCTGGCGGTGTTTATCGGGCTGTCGAGCGCCTTTGTCTTCGGCTTTGGCCGCGCCGCCACCACCGACATGACGCTCACCGCGCCGCTGGCCCTGGCGCTGATGGCACTGTACCTATGGACCACCGCCGGCCGTGCCGCCTGGCTGCGCTGGGCGGCCGTCGGCCTCGCTCTGGCCACCCTCGCCAAAGGGCCGGTGGCCGTGGTGCTGGCCGGCCTGACCGTGGCCGCATTCTGCGCCACCCAGCGGCAGTGGGTGTGGGCACGGAAGATCTGGCGGCCGGCGGCGATCGCCATCTACTTCGTCATTGCCGCGCCCTGGTTCATCGCCGTGCAGATGGCCAACCATCAGTTCCTGCGCGAGTTTTTCCTGCAGCAGAATCTGGAACGCTTCGCCAGCAATCGCTTCGAACACCCGCAGCCTCTCTGGTACTACCTTCCGGTGCTGCTGCTGGCCGTGTTTCCCTGGTCGGGATGGCTGGGGCTGCCGCTCGGCCAGGCCGCCCGCCGGCTGCGCGCGCGCGGTTGGCGCCGCGCCTGGGACGGCCGCGATGCACCGCTGCATTTTTGGCTGCTGCTCTGGATGCTGGCGCCGGTGGTCTTTTTCTCGATCTCGCAATCCAAGCTGCCGGGATATATCCTGCCCGCTATTCCCGCCGCCATTGCGCTGATCGCGGTGTCCGCGGCGGAGCGCTGGGAAAACCTGCCGCGCTGGCCGCTGCTGATCTCGGCGGTGCTGGCCGGGCTGCTTCCCGTGGGCGTGCGCTGGGCGCCGTGGCTGCTGGCCCCGCGCGGCGCACGCGCGCCGGCGGTGGTGCTGCTGCAGGACAGCGGCGGACTGCTGCTGACCGGTCTGGCGGTGTTGCTGCTCGTGTATCTGGTGATGCGGCGCCGGCCGGTGGTGCTGGTTTCCGCAACCTGCCTGATCGTGGCCACCGCGGTCTACGAGCTCAGCCACCCGCCCCTCAGCCACGCCGTGGACGTATCCCTCAGCGGGCAGGTCCTGGGGCGCCAGGTGGAGGCGCAATGTAGCGACGGCTTGCCCCAGGCCTGCGGCAAGGTCCCGCTTTACGTCT
>JBQCEU010000343.1:0-35558 GCA_051959955.1 Terriglobales bacterium
GTCGCGTCACATGCTGCAGGACGGTGCCGGCACGCGGGTGCAGTATGTGGCTGCCCCCTATGGGCTGTGGAATCGAAGAGTGCTGGAAACGGCGCTCACTATCGGTTACGCAGCCATATGCACTTCACAGCCGGGGTTGGCGAAGGCCGGAGCGTTGCGGTTATGCCGCAACACCCTTCGTACCCAAATTTCGGCCCGGCACTTGCAAGCTTGGTTGCGTTGCCGTCCGGGGAGCTACGCCGCACGCATTGGCCTCGATCGACTCTTATGGACACCCAAACACATTCTGCTGTACGCCCCGGGGGGTCGGCGCCGAGTCGCGCCGCCGCCACCGGCAGTACAGGACTCGCCGTCTACATTCTGATTGACGCGCTGGGCTGGCGACTGGCCGAGACCTACGGATTCCTGCCGTTGCTGCGCTGGCGGCGACGGCTGCGCACCACCTTGGGCTATAGCTCCGGCGCCATCCCCACCATCCTGAGCGGCGTGCCACCCGCCGTCCACGGCCACTGGAACCTGCTCGTCTTTGATCCCGCGGGCTCGCCCTTTCGCTGGATGCGGCGGCTGCCGCAGCCGGCGCTGCGCAGTCTGGACAATCGCTACGGGCGCTTCGCCCTGGGCTGGGCCGGCCGCCACGTATTGCGGCTGGGCCCAGGCTTTGAGTGCGCCGTCCGGCCGGCGTTGCTGCCCTGGTTCAATTGGGGGGAAAAGCGCTACCTGTATCAGGCCGGGAGCCTGGCCCCGCAGACGTCCGCGTTTGACCTGTGGCGGGCGGCCCGCATTCCCCACGCCATCTACTCCTATCGCGATGGCGACGACTGGAGCCTGCTGCGCCGCGCGCGCCGCGACCTCGAACGCGGCGCGGTGCAGGCGCAGTTCATTTACTTATGCCAGCTCGATCACTTCCTGCATCTGCATCGCGACGATCCGCAAGCGATCCGGCGGGAACTGAAGCGCTACAACGCGGCCATTGACGATCTCTTCACGGCGGCCGAGGACCGCGACCCGCAGGTCCGCTTCCGTGTCTTTTCCGACCACGGCATGGCGCCGGTGACCCGCCGTGTGGATTTTGCCGGGCCGCTGCGGCGCCGCGGGTGGCAATCGCCGCGGGATTACCTGGCGGTCTTCGATTCCACCATGCTCCGCTTCTGGTTCTTTAACGACGCCACGCGGGCCGACATCCGGGGCTGGCTGGAAGAGCACGATTGCGGGCGGGTGCTCAACGAGGCGGAGCTGCGGCGCCACGGCATCTGGTTCCCCGACGGGCGGTTTGGCGAGCTCATCTTCCTGCTGGACGCGGGGTGCATGGTGGGGGAAGGCGAGTTCAACGGCCGCGGCTGGAACCCCCACGGCATGCATGGCTATCACCCCGACGACATTGACTCCGACGCCAGCTTGCTCAGCAACTGCCCCGCAGACGCATCTCGAAGCGACATTCAGGACCTGTTCGCCTGCCTCTGTGAACCGCTTCCCCGGGGGGCGGCATGAGAGCGATCGGGCGGATCGGAGCGGAAGGCGCCGCGCCGCGCCTGCGCGTGCTGCACTTGAGCAGCTCCAACGTCCGGGGCGGAGCGGAAGAACACATGCTGACCCTGCTGCGCGGCCTGGACCGGAAACGCTTCCAGCTCTATCTTGCGTGTACGCCGGACTTATTGCCGCAACTGCCTGATCTGCCGGCGGATGTGCAGGTGGAGGCGTGCGCACCGCGAAAACCTTGGCAGGCGGGGGCGGGATGGCGCCTGAGCCGGTTGCTGCACGCCGAGCGTATCCACCTGGTGCACGCCCATTTGTCCTTCGCCTGCCGCGCCGCCGCGCCCTGGGTGAAGCTGGCGCGGATGCCATTGCTGGTGGAGACGCCGCATGTGTGCGAGCACTGGCGCCGGGGCTGGAAGCGGGGCGCTTGGCTGGACCATGCCGCCGGCAGCCTCGTGGACTGCTATATTGCCGTCTCCGCCGCCAACGCCTGCTATCTGCAACACGAAAAGGGGCTGCCGGCGCACAAGGTTCACACCATCCGCAATGGTGTGGATGTGGCCAGGTTTGACCGCTGCCCACGCCACCCTGCGGATCCGCGGGCCGGTCTGGGCATCGCCCCCGGCGAGATGCTGCTGGTGTGCGCGGCGCGGCTGGACCCGCAAAAAGGTCACGCCGTTCTGCTGGAGGCCGTGGCGCGGCTGCCCCGGGGGCGGGGCCCGAAACTCCGCCTGGTGTGCCTGGGGGACGGCCGCCTGAGGAGCGCTTTGCAACTGCAGGCGCAACAGCTCGGCCTCGGAGAGACCGTGCTGTTTCCCGGCTACTGCCCGCAAATTGAGGACTGGCTGACCGTCGCCGATTTGTTCGTGTTGCCCTCGCTGTACGAGGGTCTGCCGTTGTCGGTTATGGAGGCGGCGGCGGCCGGATGCACGATCGTCGCCACCGCCGTGGACGGCACCCCGGAATTGCTGGCCGACGGCCGCGACGGCTTGCTGGTGCCGCCCGGCGACCCGGAGGCGTTGGCGCAAGCACTGTTGCGGCTGATTGCCGATGCCGGGTTGCGGAAAGCCCTGGGTGAGCACGCGCGCCAACGGGCCCGGGCGGAGTTTGACCAGGCGCACCAGATTACCGCCACCAGCGCGCTCTATCTTGCCCTCGGGCACGCACGCTTCGCGCGCCGGGGACGGGTGGCCGCGGATTTTCGCCTGCCATCGGCGATGGGAGGCGGGCGTGGCTGACCGCAGCCTGGCCCTGCCCGCCTCTTCCGCCCGGCTCTCGGAGTTGCTGGAACGCGTGGTGGTGAGCGCCACCCTCAAGCACTGGCCGCCGGCCGGCGCCCCGCTGCGAGCACTGATCCTGGCGGGGAGCCTGGCCCGTTGGGAGGGCAGTTGGGTGGAGGACGGCGGGGTCGGCATCCTGCTGGGGGATGCGGAATTGCTCTGCCTCCTCCCCGACTCCGCCGCTCCCTTCCGGCCCGCCGCGCGGCGCGCGCTGGAGGAGCAGGTGATGGAGCACGCCGCCCGGGAGGGCATCCGCGCGGACATCACGTTGACTCCCGTGCGCGAACGTAATTTGCGCACGCTGCCGGCCCACCTCTTCGGCCATGAGCTGCGGCAGACCGGACGCGTGCTCTGGGGCGATCCGCAGGCGCTCACGCTGGTCCCGGAGCACGCGGCGCGGTGGCTGCCGCGCGTGGACGCTTGGCGGCTGCTGGCCAACCGGCTGGTGGAAGTTCTGCCGGCGGCCATGGCGGCCGAACCCACGGCAGCTTCGCCGTGGGGCTTTTACCCCTGGGTCAAACTTTATCTCGATATGGCCACCTCGTATCTGATCTTCGCCGGCGAGTACGCTCCCAGTTACGGCGCGCGCGCAGGGCGGCTGCGCGGCCTGGTGGAACGGCGGGCCCCGGACGGCGGCGCGGAATCCGGCATCCTGACGCGGGCGTTCGCGCAGCAGGTGGAGGCGTGCACCGCCTGGAAACTGTCGCCGGACGCGGACATCGGGAGGGTGTTCGGCCCCGGCTGGCGCGGACGGGCGCTGCGCGACGCTCATGCGCTGTGGATCTGGGAGATGCAGCAGTTGACCACAACGCAGTCGGCCAGCCGGTCCGAGCTCTGGGACGGTTGGCTGCGGCGACAGCCGCTCCGGGCGCGACTGCGCGGCTGGGCCAGCGCCATGCGGCACGTCGGCGGACGCCGGCCGGGGCTGTGGCCCAGGTGGCTGCGCCTCGCCTGGCGCGCCTCGCCCCGGCATTGGATTTATCAAGCCGCGATGGACCTCCTCTATACACCGCCGGCCGCGCATGACGAGGCGCTGGCGCGCATGGCCGCGCGCCTGCCGCTGCCGCCCCCGCTCCCGCCGCGGTCCGCCGCTGAACTCGCGGACCGCGTCTTGCACAACTTTCATCGCCTGGCGCACTCCACCCGCGCCTGAGGGATCACTATGCGTCTGCTCTATCTCGCCCTCGATTGTCCCCTCCCCGCCAATAACGGCGCCCGGATGCGGACCTGGTCCATGCTGCAGGCCCTGCACGCCGAAGGTTGCCGCATCACTCTGGTGTGCCAGCGGGCCTCGGAGATCCTTCACGCCCGCAGCGAGCTGCATCAGGCCTGCGAAGCCTTCTGGATTCTCGACCGGCGGGTGGGCAGCCTCAGTCAGGGACACGATTGGGGCCGGCGCCTGGCCTCGCTGGCCTCGCCTCTGCCCTATGCCGCCCGCCGCTTCCGCTCGGCGGCGGTGCGCGCCCTGATACGCCGGCTGTGGGTCAGTACGGAATGCGAGGCGCTCGTCTGCGATTCCGTCTTCGGTGCGGTCAATGTACCTCCGGAGGCGCGGCCGCTGATCCTGAACCATCACAACATCGAGCACCGCATATTCGCCTCGTATCGGGAAACCGAGGCCAACGCGCTGCGGCGGGCCGCGGCGGGTTGGGAAGGCCGCAAGCTCTACCGCTGGGAGATGGCGGCGGGCGCACTCGCGGACCTGCATCTGGTGTGCTCGCGGGTGGACCGGGACAGCCTGCTGCGCCAGCAGCCGCAGGCGCGCGTGGTGGTGGCGCCCAACATCGCTCCCCCGGCGGCGCCGGGTCTGGCCGCGGACGACAAAGGCGCCGGGGAGGCTTTGGTGGTGTTCCAGGGCGCCCTGGACTGGTTCCCAAATCGTGACGCGGTGGACTTCTTCCTGGCTCAGATCTGGCCGCTGGTGCTGCGGGACCAGCCCGGCGCACGCATGCTGATCGTGGGCCGCCAGCCGCCGGCGGCGTTCCTGGCCCGGCACCGCCGCCAGCCGCGGGTCGAGTTCACCGGCACCGTGGAGGACGTGCGTCCTTATCTGGCGCGGGCCGCGGTGGCGGTGGTGCCCTTACGCATCGGCAGCGGCACGCGCCTGAAAATCCTCGAGGCCGCGGCGATGGGGAAGGCTATCGTCTCCACGCCGCTGGGCGCTGAAGGCTTGGAAATGGCGGCGGGTTCGGAGATCGTCATCGCCGCCCGCCCGGAGGAGTTCGCGCGGGAGGTAACCCGGCTCCTGGCCTCGCCGCCACTGCGCCACCGTTTGGGGGCGGCGGCGCAGGCGCGCGTCCAGGCGAATTATAGCCTGGACGCCCTGCGCCGCAGCGTGCGGCAGGGCCTGCAACAACTCCCCGTGCGCGCCGCCGCGGATTGGCCCGCGGCCGCCGCCACGGCATGGCAGTGATCCTGGCCCGCTGCCTTGGGAAAATGCCATGCTGCTGTTCTACATATTAATCTCCGCCATGCCCTTGGTGCGGGATCCGCTGTGGGAGCACTTCATGAGCGATCTCACCGCGGTGAAGTACCTGGGCGTGGCCTGCCTCGCCTATGCCGCCTGGCACTGCACCGTGGCGCGGCGGGCCCCGGCGGTCCTGGGTTCGATGCCGGCACGGGCCATGGTTTGCCTGTGCTTGTGGGCGGCCGTTTCCTGGCTGACGCTGGGCGCACCGATCGCCTGGGACAAGAGTCCGTTGTTGAGCTACGTCAGCTTCATTATCCTGCTGGTGATAACCGTGAGCGTGGTGGATAGTTGGCCGCGGCTGGAACACGTGCTGTGGGCGGTGATTCTGGCGGTGGGCATCGCCTCACTCTACATCGTGCGTGAGTGGCAGAAGTACCGGCACGTCTACGCCCACTTCCGGCCGGGATGGGTAACGGGCGATCCCAATTACTTCACCGCCTCGGCGCTGGTGGGCTTGCCGTTGGCGCTGGCTTTCTGCGGACGGCATACGGCAGGGTGGAAGCGGCTGACTGCGGCGGGGTGCTTCCTGCTGACCCTGGTGGCCGTTGCTTTGGCGGCCTCGCGCGGCGGCCTGCTGGGATTGCTGGCCATGGCGGGCTGGTTCGCCTGGAAGAAGCGCCGGCTCACGCTGTTCGTGCTCGCCGCCACCCTCATGCTGCCGCCACTGGTGCTGTGGTCGAGGTCCCCGCTCAATCGCCTGCTGCATCCCAGCGTCTCCGATATCAAATCCTCCAATACCCGGCTGGCGCTATGGCAGGCAGGCCTCAAGATGGTCGAGCAGCATCCGCTCACCGGCATCGGCCTGGGCCAGTTTAAGGCGGAGGTCGCGCAGTACGCCGCCGGTCGCAAGGATCTGGATCACATCGCCCACAATACGTATCTTGCGCTGGCTTCGGAGATGGGGCTGCCGGGATTATTGGTCTACGCGTTGATGGTCGGCGGCGCGGCGCTCACGCTGGCGCGGCTGCGGCGCGCCGCGCTGGCGGTACGCCCTCCGGCACCGCACGCCCGGCCGCCGCTGGTATTCCGCGATGACGAAGCCGGGGAGAGCGATTCGCCGGCAAGCGCGCACGCCCCTCCCGCCGCGGCGCCGCCGCCGTGGTTGGCCGACGCGGCTTTGGGCATGCAAGGGGCGATTCTGGGGTTTTCGGTGAGCGCGATATTTCTGTCGGCGCAGTACACCAAATTGTTCTGGCTCTTGCTGGCGATTACGGCGGCGACCGAGACCCTGCGGCCACGCGCCGCGACGGCGGCCGCCGCGGCCATGGCATGGGATGCCCCGCAGTGCCCACCCCCCGTCGCGCCCGCCGGGTTGCGGGCGGACTATTGGGAGCCGGCCCGAGATGTCTGAACCGCGTAGCATCAGCCGCCGGGAGTTTTGCCGCTGGAGCCTGGCCGGCTCTTTGTGGACGGTCCTGGGCGGGAGCGCCGGCGCCACGACGCCGCCGCTGGACGCCTATGGCGGGATCGCCGGCCATGGCGCCGCCTGGAGCGCGGGCGGACGCCGCTTTCATACGCGCCAGGTGAATGGCCGCTGGCTGCTGGTCACCCCTGCCGGCAATCCGTACTGGATGCTGGGCGTCTTTGATGTGGACCTTTCCGGATCCCGCTTCGGCAGCTCAATCTCCGACTCGCAGCGGGCCATCAGCCTGGCCAAATACGGCAGCGAGCAGGTGTGGGCGCGGCAAGCGGTGCGGCGGCTGCGCACCTGGGGGTTCAATTGCCTGGCCGAGTATGCCAGTGAGTATGCCCTCCCGATTCCGCTCTATGGCCGCGCCGGCAACCCTGAGCAAATGCCGTTCATGGCCATGATCCGGCCGGCGAAATTCAGCTTGACGAACCGCTGGAGCTTGGCGCCCGGCCCGGTGAAGGACATCGTCGCCGCCACCGATCCGAAGGTCTACCGCGATTGGCGCGGCAGCGCCACGCCCGACGTCTTTGATCCCCATTTCGCCGTCTACGCCCGGAACGAGGCTGCCGCGCTGGCACAACATATCGGCCACTCCCGCTGGCTGGTGGGCGTGGCCACCGACGATGCCGACGATCTCTATGGTTTTGGCCCGGGACCGGGCCTGCCCGCCGCCCGCCTGCATCCCCATCTTGGCTGGCTGGTGCTGATCAGCAACCCGGTGCAGGCGTCAAACCCAGCGCAGGGCGCCCATTACACCGATTCCCGCTTGCACTCCAAATACGCATTGCAGGACGCATTGCGGCAACGCTACGGATCCATCGAACGCCTCAACCAGGCTTGGGGGGCGCGCTACACCAGCTTCGGCTCCGATGGCGGCTGGCCGCACGGGCGCGGCCTGCTCGATGAAAGCGGGCGCGGCCCCTGGTTGGGCACGGGCGGGACGCGGATGCTGGGCGCGAGCGTCACCGTGCGGGCCGACCTCGACGCGTTCCTCTACCAATATGCAAGTACCTATTTTCAAGCGGTCAGCGCGGCCCTGCGCGGCAGTTTTCCCGCTTACCTGGTGTTCGGCCCGGCCACTCTGAACGGATGGAACGGGTTGACCCGCGCTCCCATCCTGCGCGCGGCCAGCGGCGCCGTGGATGTGGTGCAGGCCTGTGCCGCCTCCGACGAAGTGCTGCGGCTGACCGCGGCCAGCACCGGCAACGTGCCGCTCGTAACCTGGACGGGCCTGGCGGCGAACGCCGATTCCGGCCTGTACGCCTATCCGCACGCCGGCCCCGGCGAGCCCATGTACGACTCGCAGGCGCAGCGCGGCGCTGCCTATGCCGCTGCCATCGCCGGTGAATTCGCGCGCCCTGCCGCCGGACGCCATCTCGTGGTGGGCAGCAAGTTCTGGGCCTTTGCAGATTCCTGGCCGGAAAAAATGAACTGGGGCCTGGTCAGCCTGCGCGATAACGCCTACGACGGGCGGGAAGCGGTCCGCCGCCTGGGGCGTGATGCCTGGGGCTTCCCGACCGGTGGCGAAGCCCGCGACTTCGGCGACAGCCTCACCCCCATTGCCGGCGCCAATCGTTCACTGTACCAGCGGCTGAGCGCCGAGTTGCAGCGGCAATAGTCATGGCCAACACATCCATCCTCGATGGCCGCGCTCCGGGGACTTCCCAGAGCGTCTGGAGCGATCTCCCCGCGGACCTGCGCGGCCCAGTGACGGGGGGCATGCGCTGGACGCTGTGGCTGGCGGCTGCCGGCGTCCCGTTCAGCTATGCCACGCGCGTCTTGCTGGCGCGCCTGGGGCCGGAGTGTTTGGCCGTCTACGGACTGCTGCTGGTCTACATCGGCTTTGTGTCCGGGTTCCTGTTTCTGGGCGGCAATGCCGTGGCCATCCGTTACATGCCGGCGCTCGCGCAGGCGCGGCGCGCGGCTTTCCTCCGCACGTACGCCCTCGTGATTGGCGCAGCCTGGTTGCCCTGGGTGGTGGTGGTGGGCCTCGATCCCGGCGCCATGGCATGGCTGTTCGGGGGGCAGGGACGCGGGTTCGCTCTTGCCATGATGGCGCTGGCGCCACTTCCGATACTGTTTTCGCTGCTATTGGCGGCGCTGAAGGGCATGCTCGACCTGGCCTGGGCGCAAATGCTTTATCGCAGCGTGACTGTAGGCATGCTGGCGGGCGTTCTGCTGCTCTACCTCACCGCGCCGGCGTGGTTCGCCACACACGCGGCGGGAATGGTTTGGGGCTTATATCTGGGCCTTATGGGCGCCGGCTGCGTCGGCGCGCTGGTGCGCTGGCAGCGGCTGGCGGGGACCGGCGCCCGCGGCCGGGCGTGGCCACGCTGGTATCTGCCGCCGGGTTTCTGGGGTTATGGACTCGGTTTGCAGGGCTCCAGCATGCTGGGATTTTTTGCCACGCAAATTGATGTGCTGCTGGTGCTGCACATGGGGGGACTCAAGCTGCTGGGCAGCTACGTGGCCATCATGACCCTGGCGGCGCTCGCCACCACCGCCCTGAAATTACTACTCGACGCCTTCATCGCGGCCCTGACCCACGGCATGGCCCGCGGCGATGCCGCGCTCACCGGCGACCTCTTCGAAGCCTGCAGCCGCCTGTTGCTGCCGCTGATCCTACTGCTGGGAGGCGCACTCACCTGCCTGGCGGCGCCCCTGCTGGCGGTATATGGTCCGCGCTACGCCGGCCTGCAGACGGCGCTGCGCTGGCTGGGACCATGCACGGCGCTGGATGGGTTGAATTGCCTGTTGGGCAGCGCGTTGGGCGCCTTGGGGCATCCGCAGGCGGAGATGAAAGCCAAAGTGGCGCGCTTGGCGGCTTACCTCGCGCTGTTTCTGCCGCTGTGGCACGCCTGGGGGTTGACGGGCGCGGTGGTGGCCTGGGGCGGAGCCGAGATCCCCTATCAAGCCGTCAACCTGTGGTATCTGCGGCGGCTGGCGCCGTTCCGGCTGCATTGGCGGCGCCTCTACCCGGCATTCCTCGCCGCGACCACGGGTCTGGCCCTGCTGGCGCCGTGGCAGCATGCCCTCCCCACCGCGGCCGCGCTGGGGGTGGCGGTGGGGGTGGGGTTTGTATTGGCGGCCGGGTATTCGCCCGCCGAGCTGGCGGTCCATCTTCGGATCTTCCTGCCCGGCGCGGCGGCGGAAGGAGGTCTATGAGCATCCCTGCGGTGATGCATGTCGAGGTAGGCGGGAGCTACGGCGGCTCGCTGCGCGCCTTGGAACTGTACCTGAAGCATTGCGATCCCACTCTGCTGGGCCATCACTTGCTGGTTTACTACCCCACTCCGGAAATGGAGCGCTTGCGGCCGCTGGTGCGCAGTCTGCAGGTGTTGTCTGCCCCGCCGGCGCCGGAGCCCAGCCGTCGTGGCCGGATCCCGCGGCCGCGGTGGCTCCGGCCCCTGGAGGAGTGGCTGGTTATGGCCGCGTGTCTGCCGCGCGCCCGCCACTTGGCCGGTGTGCTGCGCGCCTCCGGATGCTCGCTTGTGCACTGCAACAACAGCTTTCCCTATCAGGCGCCTACGTTGCTGGCGGCCCGGTGGGCCGGGCTGCCGGTGGCCGCGCACGTGCGCAATCCACTGACCGGCAGCCGCGTGCAACGCTGGCTCGCGCGCCAGGTCGCGGTTGTGCTGCCGCTGCACGCCGGTCAGGAGGCACAGTTGCGCACCTGGAACTTGGCGGGCGATGTGGTCCGCTGCCCGGACGGGATCGAACTGCCTCCGATGCAGGCGGTGCGCGTGGCAGCGCTGCGGCACCGCCTGCTGCCGCAGGGCGGTGTGCTGCTGGGCTCGCTGGGGCGGCTGGCGCAGCAGAAGGGCTATGCAGAGTTGATCGCCGCGGCGGCCCGCGTCCTGCCCCGTCATGCGGACGTGCGCCTGGTGATTTTTGGCGAGGGTGCGGAGCGGCAGGCGCTGACCGACGCCATCGCCCTGCACGGCCTGGAAGAGCGGGTGCTGCTGGCCGGCTATGCAGCCGACACCGCCAACTTGCTTGCCGCGCTGGATTTGTTCGTGTGTTCCTCACGTTGGGAGGGGTTGCCGCTGGCGGTGTTGGAGGCGATGCTGGCGGGCGTTCCCGTGGTCGCCACGCGCAGTGCGCTGGCGGGCGAGCCGCGGCTGTTTCCGCTGCTGGCCGCGCCCCCGGCCGAGGCGGGCGTCGAGGCACTGGCGCAAACCCTGGAACACGCACTGGCGCGCCGCACTGCCGCGGCCGAGCGCAGCGCCGCCGCGCGGCACTGGGTGGAGGCCGAATTTGCCCCCGCCGCCGCCGCCGGCCAAATCGACGCCACGCTGGCGCGCCACGCCACCCCTGCCGGCACAGCCGGTGGTTGCCGGGGGCTCCCCACCCCCGCCCGCCCGGCGGGTAGACGTCTTCCCCTGGTCTCCCCCCCCCGCGAGATCGCCGCCAACCTTGCCGCGAATCGCCGCGCCCAATCCTTCTATGAAGCTGCCTACCGTCAGCCGGAATGGCAGCGCCCCGCCGGAGAGGCCTCCGGCCCGGGGGCGCGCTTCACCAAGATGTGGTACCGGGCTGTGCTGCAGAATGTGCTGCCGCGCCTCCCGCTGCGGGGCCAACGCGTGCTCGAGATCGGCTGCGGCTATGGCTGGCTGGCGCCCCACCTGAGCGCCGGCGGCGCCGCCTATGTCGGTCTGGATCTGGCGGAAAGCGCTTTGCGCCAGTTCCCGCGTGAACTCCCCGCGTGCCTGCCGGTGCGTGCCGACGCCTGCCGGCTCCCCTTTGCGAACGGAAGTTTTGACCTGATCTTCTGCCTGGAGGTGTTGGAGCACATCCCGGAGCGCCGCGCCTTGCTCCGCGAAATTTGCCGCGTCGCCGCCCCCAGGGCGGTGGTGGTGCTGACCTCGCCCAGTTACTGCAATCTCTTCTTGCCACTGAAGCTGCTGGCTGATTGTGGCTGGGGATGGTGCCGCCGCTATCTCACCCGCCAGCCGGTTGATCATACCCAGTTCGCCTTCCGGCTGCGGACGCTGTTGGCTGAGTATGCCGACGTGATTGAGCAGCGGGCCATCCGCCTGCATCCGCCGCTGTTCGAGCGGCTGGAGTACCGTTTCGGCCCCGGGCGCGGGCCGGCGCGGATCAATGACTGGTTGTTCCGGTTCGAACAGCGTTGGGCGGGGAGTTTTCCTTGGCGGCACCTGGGGCTGCACACCTGTTTCCTGTTGCGGCCGCACGGCGCCGGGCCTCGGTAGGGTAGGCAGGCGGATGCACGTCATCGAGATGCACACCCCTGCACCCGGATGCAGATATGGCGAGGAACACCTTGTCAATAGCGGTGATCGGACAACACAGACACAGTGGCCGCCGGCGTGCTTGGGGAAAGGAGGAGCACACGCATGATGAACTCCGCGGTGGTATTGTCTGACGGCGCGGGCGGCGGGGCCCGCCCTGCCGCCACGCCCCTCGGGCGCTGCGATTGGGCGGGCTTGGGGGCGGTAGTGGTGGCGCTGGCGGTGCTCTATGGGCCGGTGCTCCTCCGGCTGGCGGCGCAATGGTGGACCGACGAGAACTACTCCTACGGATTTCTGGTGCCTTTGTTCTGCGCCTGGCTGGTCTATCGGCGGCGCAGCCGCTTGCGCGCGACCCCGCGCCAGCCTGCCTTCGGCGGCTGGGCCATGGCGGTGGTCGCCCTAGCGATGTTGCTGGTCGGCCGGCTGGGGTCCGAGTTACTCCTGACGCGAGTCTCGCTTCTGGTCATGTTGGCGGGGCTGGTTGTCTCCCTGCTGGGCTGGGCGTGGCTGCGCGCGCTGGCGTTTCCCCTGGCTTTCTTGGGCTTCATGATTCCCTGGCCCACGTTGATCTACAACCTGGCCACTATCCCGCTGAAGGCCATCGCGACCCGCGCCGGGGTGGGCATGGTCGCCTGGACCCGGCTGCCGATCCTGCGCGAAGGCAATCTGATCTTCCTGCCCGGATCGGTGCTCGACGTGGTAGCGGCGTGCAGCGGCATCCGCTCCCTCCTGGCGCTCCTGGCGTTGGCCACCGGCTACGGATATCTACTGGAGCCGGTGGGGTGGCGGCGCGTGGCGCTGGTGGCGGCCATGCCGCCACTGGCGGTGCTGAGCAACGCCATCCGCATCGCGCTCACCATCCTGCTGACCTTCCGGTTTGGCCCGGGCGCCAGCGCGGGCGTGTGGCACATGCTCACCGGTCTGCAGGTGTTTGTAGTCGCCGTACTGGGGCTGGTCCTGCTGCAGCGCGGTTTGCGGGCTTTGCCCGCCCACGTCAAGGTGGAACGACATGCCTAAGGACACTCTCTCTTGCCCCCCAGCGCCGGGCTGGCGCGCCTGGGCGTTGGCGGCCCTGCTGCTGGCGGCGGCCGTGGGCATGAGCGCCTTCCTGCGGCAAGCGCCGCAACCGCCGGTCCGGCCGCTCGACGAGTTTCCCCTGCGCCTGGGCTCCTGGCAGGGCAATGCCACACCCCTGCCGCCGGCAACCCTGGCCGCGCTGGATCTCCACGACTACCTCAACCGTGTCTACTTTGGTTCGGACCAGCAGGTGGTGGGCCTCTACATCGCTTACTACCCGCAGCAGACGTTCGGCGACGATATTCATTCCCCCAAGAATTGCCTGCCCGGTTCCGGATGGGAGCCGCTGCAGAGCGGATCCATGCGTTTGGCGGGAGCCGTGCCGGGCATGACGGGCATGATGACCGTCAACTCCTACCTGGTGGCGCGCGGCAATCAGCGCGAACTGATCCTCTACTGGTACCAGCAGCAGGGGCGGACGATTCGCAGCGAGTACTGGAGCAAGTTCTATCAGGTGTGGGACGGGTTGTGGCGGCGGCGCAGCGACGCCGCGCTGGTGCGGGTGGCCCTTCCCCTGGATGGTGACCGAGCCCGGGCGGAGGCGCGCGGGGCAGCCTTCATCCGCCTCTTCATGCCGCGCCTTCCGGAGTTCATCCCCAACTGAGATTCAAGCCACTAGGAGGCGCCATGAAGTTCCCTGGATCCGTGTTGATGCTCACCGCCGCCGGCCTCGGCCTGCTGACTGCCGGATGCTCGCATAATCCGCAGCAAGCGGCGCGCGATCTGCTGGCCGAAAGTCAAGCCTATCAGCGCCAAGGCAAGGACGACTCCGCCCTGATTGAGATCCGGCGGGCGCTGCAGTTGGAGCCGCGTTCGGTCGCCATCTACCGTGCCCTCGCCGACTTGGAGTTGCAGCAGCAGCACTGGACCTCGGCCTACGCGGCGCTGCGGGAAATTGTCGAGCTGGATCCACACAATGCCGCAGCGTGGCTCGATCTGGGCCGGCTCTATGTCCGTAATCGGGAGTGGGATCAGGCGCGACAGGCGGCCAACACCGTGCTGAGTACGGAAGCGGACAACGCCGCCGCTCATCAGTTGTTGGCGGTGATCGCAACCTCCAATCACGATCCCCAAGGCGGGCTGCGGGAGTTCCAGCGCGTGACGCAACTGCGGCCGCAGGACCCGGAGGCATGGATCAACCTCGCCCTGGCCCAGGCCGGCCAGCATCACGCCGCCGCCGCCGTTCAGGAATTGCAGCAGGCGCTGCAGGTTGATCCCCACGCCGCGCTCGCCTACGCCGACCTCGCCAGCCTGCAGCAAGCTCAGGGGCAACAGGCGCGGGCGCAAGCCACACTGCAACGCGGTTTGGCTGCCATCCCCGATTCCATTGCCATCTGGATGGCCAAAGCGGGCATGGACTATTCCCCCGCCCATCCCCAGGAGGCGGAACAGGATGTCGCCACCCTGCTGCGCCGCGCGCCGCATTCGGTCGCAGCAGCGCTCACCGTAAGCCGGTTTGACGCCCAACGTGGCGAATGGAAGGCCGCCATCGCGGTCGAACAAACGGCGCTCGCCGCCACCCCGGGCAACCTCAGTCTCCAGGAGGCGCTGCTCGAAGGCTACGTACAAACCGCACAATGGCAGCCGGCGCAGTCCCTCAGCCAGTCCGTGCTGAAGCAGCATCCCGATGATCAACCTGCGTTGCTGGCGCGGGCGCGGGCGCAGATCGCCCAGGGACGGGCGGCGGACGCGCTGCCCGAGCTGCAGAAACTGGCGCAGCAGCATGCCAACTCGGCGCCCGTCTTCTACACCCTGGCCTTGGCCGAGTGGCGGGCCGGCCACCTGGACCTCGGCACCCGCGACGCGGAGCTGGCCGACAAAAACAACCCCAACGACCCCGCTTGTCTTGAGCTGCTGTGCCGCATGTCGCTCCAGAGCGGCCAAGCCGCAGCCGCCCGGCACTATGCCCAACTCTACGGGCGCGCAAGCGGCAATGCGGCCGCCGCCCACAGGCTGCTGGGCGAGGTCGAGCTACAGAGCGGTGACGCCGGCCGGGCAGTGCGCGAGTTCACCGCGGCCGGATTCAGCAATTCCACCCAAGCGGGCGACCATCTGCTGCTGGGAAGAGCGGCTGAAGCCGCTCAGAAGTATCCGCTGGCCTTGCAGCAATATCGCCAGGCATTGCAGATGCAGCCCAACTCCATCGTCATCGTCGGTGACCTCGTGCATCTTAATGCGCAACAACAGAATTGGGCGGCTGCGCAAAAGGAGATTGAAGATTTCACTGCAGCGCATCCCCATGATGCCGGCGGGCCGTGGCTGAAAGCCACGCTGGCCATCGCCCGCAATCAGGACGATGCGGCGATCGAACAACTGCGTCAGGCGCTGAGCATGCAGCCCGGATATCTCCAGGCAGAGCTGGATCTGGGCCGCGTCCAGCAGCAGGAAAAGAACTGGGATCAGGCCGTCTACTGGTATCAGCAAGCCTTGAGTCAGCAGCCCGATTTTGCGCCCTTGCTCACCGCCATAGGCAATATGTACCTCGAACAACGGCAGTGGCTCCAGGCGGAAAAGTACTACCGGCGCGCGCTGGCTGCCCAGGCCAATTTTCCCCTGGCCGCTGCCAATCTGGCCTGGGTGGAGGCGAAGCAAAATCAGAATCTCACCGATGCCTTGGCTTGGGCGCAGCGGGCCGCACAGGCAGACCCGCATGAGATGTCCGTCGAAGATACGCTGGGTTGGGTGTACTACAAGCTCGGCAGTTACCAGGCGGCGTTGCCGGTTCTGCAGCAGTGCGTGCAAGCCTCGCCGCAGACCGCGATGTACCGCTTTCATCTCGGCATGGCCCAACTCGCCGCCGGCCAAAAGCTTGCCGGCGCCCGCGAGCTGCGCCAGGCCTTGGCGCTGCATCTGCCAGCACCGGAATCCGCGCAAGCCCGCGCCCATCTGGGCACAGTGGTGCCTTAGGGCGTGGGCCCCGGCGCGGCTCCGCTGCGCGCCGGAGCAGCAGGCCACCTGGACCGGTACCTGGAGGGATTGAGGCTCCTGGTCCGCCGTTCGCCCTGAGCAGCCGTTGGCCTAGAGCCTGGGGGCTGGAATTGAGTTGGGGTGAGTGGAGGGATTCGACCCATCGGCCACTGGAGCCACAATCATGGGCACCATCTTCAACGATTCCGCTGGCTTCGCTCACTGGCAATGGTGCAGCGGTGGATTACATTTCGTGGGATAACGTGGATTCTCCGCAACATTGGTATAACTACAGCGACCCAAACAATTATGTTTTCAATGTCTGCTCACACGCCCGTATTCGGTCAGGAGCACGCTTTCGACCTGCAGTGGCAACGCGCAGGTGGCGGCGGGTCGCGGCATTGGCGTGCTTTCTGGCAGCGTTGGCAAGCGGCCCCGTCACGCCGTCGCGAGCCGCGGCACAGACGGCGCCGAGGCTCTATCTGCTTTCCGCCACGCCCGCCTCAGACCTCTCGGTCGGCTATCCAAGCGTTCTCTACACCATCGGGCCCAATCAGCGACTCATGGCTCGCTGTGATTGTTGAAGAACCCGTCACTGGCCGCCCTAGCCCGGGGTTGGAGAATGAGCCCGCCGTTAGCCCAAAGGATCGCGGCTCCAAGGCGCCAAATATCAGGGGCGCGTACCCGAAGGACGAATACATGCCCGGCGAGATTGACCTGTATAACCTGCAAGACGGGCGCAGGGTAGGGCTAAAAACGGGCCAGCAGGACAGTGAGGTGCTCAATGTTTCCAGCAGTCAGGTGCTTTACCGTGTCAACGATGCGATCTTTTCCGCCCGCGTGGACGGCAGCCACGTCGGGCCTGCGAGCTTGATCGCTAGCGGGCCAAGCGTGCCGCAGATCCACTGGGTCTTCTGGTCGAACGCCGCGCCGCAGCAGTGATCGATTCGGCGCCGAGAGCGGGATCGCTAATCCGAGCCAATCCACGCCAAACGACCAGGTTGCTGTGAGGCGGGTAGAGAGGACGAGCCAGTAACCGCTCGCCCAAGCAGGCGAGCTGGACCAAGCTCTAGGTTGCAGGGCCGTCGAAGGCTGCGCCCGTGGGACAGCGGCATCTCAAGCAGCGCGGTCTGCGCGGCGTCCAGCTGATCGTTTTCCGATCGCTGCCTAGGGCTGGTAGAGAACCTGGCCGAGTTCTATCCGGAGGCGGCCTGGCAGCGCTGCGTGATGCACTTCTACCGCAACGTCTGGACGATGGTTCCGAAAGGGAAGGTGCGGGACGTGGCGGCAATGCTAAAAGCCGTGCACGCGCAAGGGGACCGGCCTGCGGCAAAAGCCAAAGCCGCCCAGGAGGTGGTACTGCTGGGCCGCGGCCGAAAAGCTGGTTCGCTATTCGAAGCGGGATGGTGTCGTGGCGTGTTCGGAACCGCCAAGTGCCACCGCAAGTGCCACCAAAACTGCCACCAGCAAAATTTCCCGAGAAGCCATCGCCTTGGAGAAGGCGATTAAGGGTTTAGGTTGGGGTGAGTGGAGGGATTCGAACCCTCGGCCACTGGAGCCACAATCCAGCGCTCTACCAAGCTGAGCTACACTCACCACCTCGGGGAGCGGCCGCGAATGCGACCGTGGCCAGTATAGCATTGCATAGCCGCGCCAAGGCACGGCCGCGCCTCGCCGACTCGGACACCCTACAAGGCTCAGTGGCCGCCGCCAGCGGCAACCAGCCGCAGGCGCGTGCCCGATGCCAGCATCAGGTTGCCGTGGGGCACGCTCAGCTCGCTGCCGGCGTCCGCCCCCGCAGCAGCGCCCACCGCCAGAGCCGGCTGGGTGACCTGAACGGGCGGCAGCGGCATCGGCATCGCCGCCGCAGCGCCCAGCCCCGCACCCGCTCCCGCCACCGCGCCGCCCACGGGCGCGAGCACCGCCCCGCCCAGGCCCAGCGCACCCGAAGCACCACCGGCGGCCGGCATGGGCATGGGCGCCGGCGGCGGCAGCATCGGCTCCGGAGGCATGGCTTCGGTCTCCGCCGCCGCGCGGGTCACGCCGGCAATGAAAAAATGCACCGGCACGATCTGGCCCTGCGCCGTGGTTGCCTGGTCAAATACGATGCCGACGCGCGACGGCGCTTGTGCATCCTTCGCCGCCAGCACCGACGTGACCCGCCCGCTCAGCCGGGTTCCTTTGGGCAGCACCACCCTGCCTTTCTCCTTCACCGCCGCCGTGGTGATTGCCGTGACCGAGTCTCCCACCTTGGCCTGTTGTGCGTTCAGCCGCGATTGCAGCTTGGCATCCACCTTGGTGCCGGCGGAAAGGGTCGCGGGCGCCTGGGCCAGGGCCAGTCCGGCGCCCAAGGCCGCAGCCAGCAGGATTTTTGTTGCCTTCATGCTTGCCTCCATGGCGCAGTTGCGCTCACCCCCAGAGTGTGCAATTGACTCGCCATTCGGCTCACGCCGGCATCTACTTTGGAATCAATGGCGGCAACAGGCCCGCGGTGGGCAAAATTTGCCGGGCTAGAGAAACATGCGCAGGTCGCGGAGGTTATTCCCGGTGGGGCCGGTCTCGACCAGGGCATGGGCGGCGGCGAGGGCCGGGGTGGCGTCGCAGCGGCGCAGATGTGCGGCCGGATCCAATCCGGCGGCCCGGATGCGGCCGGCGGTCGCGCCGGTGACACAGGCTCCGGCGGCGTGGCTGTTGCCGTCCACGCCGTCGGTGCCGGCGGAGAAAAAAGTAAACGCCTCGCCTTCCAGCGCCAGCGCGATGGCCAGCGCCAACTGCTGATTGCGCCCGCCCGTGCCGGCGCCGGCGGGCAGGCGCACGCGCACCTCACCGCCGGCAAGGAGGGCGCCGCCGGCATGCGCAGCGCGCAATTCCCGCCAGCGTTGCACCAGGCGGGCGGCGGCGGCGGGCCAGTCGCTTTCATCGCTGGCGTGATCTATCTCCACCGGCTCGCGCCCGGCGCCCCGCAGGCTCCCGGCCAGGGCGGCGCAGGCGGTGTGATTGTCGGCCAGCAGGCCCCATTGCGCGCGGGCGAAACAGGCATCCCCGGGCCGGGGAGCGGGCGGCGCCACTTTGGCCGGGAACCGCGGAACCCAGCGGCGCAGGGCGGCGGCGTACTCGGCGGGGGTGGTGCCGTCGGGCGTGGTGGGGCCGGAAGCCGCCTGATGCCAATCGCCGGGGGGCATGTCCGAGAGAATCCAGCTCTGCTGCCGGGCCCCGGCCCCCGCCGCCGCCAGGCGCCCACCCTTCAGCCGGGAGCGATGCCGGCGGATAAGATTGATGTCGCCAATGGGGGCGCCCGACGCCATCAGTGCCTGGTTCAGACTCCGCACTGCCTCCAGGCCGCCGTCCGCCGGCGCTTCTGCCAGCGCCGAGCCCCCGCCGGAGATCAGAGCCACCAGCAGGTCTTCCGGGTCCTGCAGGCGTTGGGCGGCGACCAGCACCGCTTCGCCCGCGGCCAAACTGGCCGCATCGGGTATCGGATGGCCGGCGGTGAACGTCGTCAACACCGCGCCGTAGCCGGCGGCCCACTCCGCCGGCAGCGTGGGCGCATCCGCCGGGGCTGCCAGGACTATCTCCAGCCGGGGGCCGGGTTCGGGCCGCACCGCTTCCAGCCAGCCGGCGAGCATGCCTGCCGCCGCCTTGCCCAACGCCACCACCGCGGTGCGCCCAGCCCCCGGGAGGAAACCCTCGCGGGCACGCGCCCGCATCAACCGTTGGGGATCGAGCTGCTCGAGAACGCCGGCGAAGCTGCGCCGGGCACAGGCACAGCCTGTCTTTGCCGGGGGCTCCGCCCCCGACGCCTCCCGATGGTCGGCTCCCCTCGGCCGCGTCAGGATCGGCCGAGTGGGCCGACTGGCAGAAGTCTCTCCCCGGCGACGGAATGGGACCTGGGAGGGCACCCCATGCCTCGGCCTCGATCTTGCCTCCGGTGAGTCAACCCGGCCATCGCCGCGAAGGGCGCCGGCCTCAGTCGTGTCCGAGCCAGCCATCCACGCGGGTGAGCAGTTGGCGCACCAGCTCGGCGATACGCGGCCAGTTGTCGTCTTTCTCGGCGGCTTCGACCTCCTGCAGCAGTTGTTTGAGCTCGGCCACCGGCTGGGCATGGGTCTCGGCGAAATCGCGCAGCGCCAGGCGGGAGGTGCGCAGACGGGCGGCACGCTTCAACTTGCCGGGGGTGGAGGTGCCTTCACGCTCGTAATCGGCGATCTGAGTGCGCACCGTGAGCAGTGCGGCTTTCCAGTGTGGAACGGCCGGAGAGGTGGACATTACCTGTCTATTATGCGGCCTCGGCCTCCGGCAGCGGCCGGCTCGGCTGCGCCTGGGGGCTGGAATCCGGCCCCCAGGGGGAGCCGGCCATCAACTGGCGCAGATGGGTGGCCAGTTCGAGGATGCGTTCGAGCCGCAGGCCCACCGGCGGCGGCAGGCGGCGGGAGCCGGAACGCACCCACTGCGCCGCCAGCTCGGCGTTGCCCAGGATGGCGGTGAGGTCGTTGTTGATTTGGGCGCGCAGCTCGCCGGGGGCGGCGGGCGCGGTGGCGAGGGGCGCCGGGCAGCGGCGGCGGCGCAGGCGCTCGGCGGCCAAGTGCTGTTCCAGAATAAAGGCGAGCTTGGAGGCCGGCAGGCCGCGGTCCAGGTAGTCCACTATCGGCCCGGGCAGGCGCTCGCCCGCCGGCACGCCGGCGGCCAGCCGCGGCCGCTCCCCCAGCCACAGGGTGGGCACCGGCGCCGGGACCACCGCCCAGCGCGGGGGCGCCGCCTGCGGCGCGGCGGCCACGGCGCGCACATCGCACAGCGCCAGCAGGCAGACCGCGTTTTCCCGGCCGCCCGCGCCCAGCCAGGGCGCCGCCGCCGGGAGAGCGGCGGCGATGGCCAGATCCACCGCCGCCGCCGCCGGCAGCGCGCGGGCCACGCGTCCGGCGAGCTCGGAATCGGGACTGATGAGCACGATACGCTGCTTCACTGCACACCTCCGGTGGCGGCCACCGAAGCCGAGCCGGCGCCGGAGGCGGCGAAGGCTCCCTGGCCGTACTCTTTCAATTTGCGGTACAGCGTGGTCTTGCCGATGCCCAGCAGCCGCGCCGCCAGAATCTTGTCCCCCTTGACCTGGGCCAGCGCCTCGAAGATGGCCTCGCGCTCCAGCTCGGCCAGGGGCCGCACCAGCGCCGCGCCCCCGGCCTCCCGTCGCGGCAGCCGCGTTTGCCGCAACGGGCTGGGCAGATCCTCCACCTCCAGCCGCGCGCCACCGGCCAGGGCCAGCGTCCGCTCGACGCAGTTCTCCAGCTCGCGCACATTCCCCGGCCAGTCATAGGCCAGCAGACGTTCCATGGCGGCCTCGCTGAAGCGCCGCGGCGGCGTGCCCGGCGGGGTGGCGCGTTCCAGGAAATGCTCCACCAGCATGGGAATGTCCAGACTGCGCTCGCGCAGCGGCGGCAGCTTGATGCTCACCACATTGAGGCGGAAGAAAAGGTCCTTGCGGAAGCTGCCGTTGGCCACCGCCGCCTGCAGATCACGGTTGGTGGCGGCCACAATGCGCACGTCAATCTTGGTGCGCCGCGTCCCCCCCACCGGACGGATCTCCTTTTCCTGCAGGGCGCGCAGCAGCTTCACCTGCACATCGAGCGGCAGCTCGCCGATCTCGTCGAGGAACACCGTGCCCCCCTGGGCGACCTCCAGCAGCCCCTGGTGGTTCTGGCTGGCGCCGGTGAAGGCGCCGCGCACGTGCCCGAACAGCTCGCTCTCCACCAGCGACGGCACCAGCGCCCCGCAGTCCACCGGCAGGAAGGGGCGGTCGCGCTCCGGACCGGTATAATGCAGCGCCCGCGCCACCACCTCCTTGCCGGTGCCGCTCTCCCCCAGGATGAGCACCGAGTAACGGCTCTGCGCCACCTTGGCGACCAGGCGGAACACCCGCTGCATCTCCGGCGAGGCGCCGATCAGGTTGCCCGCGGCGTAGGGACCGCGCGCCGCCAGACGCCGACCCCGCGCTTCCCGGTTGGCCAGCACCTGCCGCACGCTGTTCTGCAGCAGCAGCCGCAGCCCTTCCACCTCGAAGGGCTTGGCCAGGTAGTCGCTGGCCCCCAGCTTCATCGCCTCCACCGCCGTGCCCACGCTGCCGTAGGCGGTCGTCAACAGCACCGCCACCTGCGGCCAGGCCTGCTTCACGCGCTGCAGCAGTTCCACCCCGTCGAGATCGGGCAGACGCACGTCAGCCACCAGCACGTCCGGCGGCTCCTGTCCCAGCAGGCGCAAGACCTCTTCCCCGCTGGCCACCCCGGCGGTGCGGTAGCCCAGGCTGGCGGCCAGGCTCATGCAAATCTCACGCACCGCGTCTTGCGCGTCGGCAATCAGAACATAAGGAACAAGTGACATAACAGCATTACCTCAGCAGTGAGGTAGCTGCACTTACAGGGCCAAGTTGGCGAGGCACCGCTGGAATCGCCTTAAGTCCTGCTGTGAGTGGAGTTTGGGCCGGGCCGGACGCAGCCGCTGCCGCGCCCGCCGGCGGCCGTCCCAGTCCCAATTAGGGACATCCCGTCCCTAATTGGGATCGTGCCGCCGGCCCCCGCGGCCGTCCGGCAAGGCGGCCTGTTCGCCCGCCGCCGGCCAGGCCGCCGGCCAACTGGGGGCCGAGCGCGCCAACGCCTCGGCCGCTGGCGGCCAGGCGATCGGCTGCCAGCGCTCTCCCCCGTCGCGAGAACGATACACCGCGCCTACCGCGGCCGCCAGCGCGTAGAGGCCGTCCGGCTGGGCATGCACCGCCCGCACATCGAGGGCGGGCAGGCCATGGCCGGTCAGTTCCCAGTGGGCACCGAGGTCCCGGGACTGGTAGAGACCGGCGGTGGTGGCGGCCAGCAGCAGCCGGCCGTGGGGAACGCTCACCATGGCGATCTGGTGGATGCGGCCGCGCACGGCGCCATCCAGGGAAAGGCGGCCGGGAAGAAACGTCTGCCCGCCGTCGTGGCTGCGCAGCAGATAACCGTCTCCGGCGATGAACAGCCAGGCCCCCTGATCACCGGCCGCGGCCGCCAGCACCCGGTAGAGCGGCGCCGGCGCGGCCCGCAGCCGGGTCCAGCGCAGGCCGCCATCATGGGAATGGAACAAACCCTGCTGTCCCGCCGCCCACAGCTCCGCCGGGCCGCGCCCACTGAGGGCGTACAGAGGCCCGGCGGGTGGCTGCGCCGGAACCCGCCAATGCTGCGGGGCGGGAGCCGGAGGAAGCACAAAGACGCCGGCCGCGGTGGAAGCCACCAGCCCGGCCTGGGACCAGTAGAGACCGTTGGCCTCGGCGTCGTGGGGCAGCGGCGGAAGCTGCAGCCAGTCGCCCGAGGACTGGTGCAGGAAGATGCCGCCCCATTGCAGATCCCCGGTCACCGACAGGTAGGTACCGGCGGGAGAGGCGGCGGCGGCAGCCACCTGGCGGCTGGAGAAACCGTGGTTGGCGGCGGAGAAACTGAGGCCGCCGTCGTGGCTGACGAACATCCCGGCGAAGTCGGTGCCCAGCAGCAGCGTGTGCGGCAGCACGGCCACCGCCTCAATGCGCAGCGCCGGCGAAGTGGTGCGGCGCCAGGTGGCGCCCTGATCGCGGCTCACCCACAGGCCCTGCGTGGTGCCGGCGTAGATCGTGCCCGGCTGCCCGGGATCCTGGACCAGCGCCGGGGTGCGGCGGGCAGTGTACGGAATCCCCTGAATCTTGCGAAACAGATTGCCGCGGTTGTCGCTGCGGTAAATGCCCGAACAGGCGCTCAAGTAAAGCGTGGCCGGATTATTCTGGTCCACCGTGATGGAAAAGACGTCCGAATCGTCAATCACTCCCTGGCGCATCTGCCACCAGTCGTGACCGCCGTTGATGGTCTTCCAAGGCAGGTGCCAGGTGCCGACGTAAATCTCCTGGGGATCGCGCGGATCCACGGCGACCGACTCGACATTGCGCAGCTCCCGGTCCTGGGCGGGCGAGATGCGCGCCCACTCCCGGCCGCTGTCTTGCGAGCGGAACACGCCGTCCAGGGTGGCGGCGACCAAAATGCGCGGGTCCGAAGGCGCCTCGGCCAGCGCCCGCACCGCATGCCCCAGCCACAGCGGCTGCCAGGAACGGCCGTCGTCGTTGGAGACGAATACGCCGCCGTCGGGACGCGACCAGCTCCACAAGGCGGCAAACCAGTGGCCGGGGGTGGTGCGATCGGCCACCAGCGCGGCCACCACCCAATCATCGTGGTCGCCGATGCGGCTCCAAAACTGCCAGTCGGAGCCAGCGTCGGTGGAGCGAAACAGGGTGGCGTGGGCGGTACCCAAAAGTACCGTTGCCGGGTGGGCGGGGTCGGCCGCCAGGGCGCGCACCGATCCCCCGGGCGGGGTGGGCGGCGAAAGTGGGACGGCCGCCGCACTGCCGCCCAGACAGGCCAGCAGTACGACGGCCGAAAAACGCAGCATTGTCTCTGATTGTAACCGGCGGCGAACCTTCTGGCCCGCCGCCGATTGGGGTTAGTGCTTGATCTCCGTAGCGTCGAAGGGTTCACCGGCGCCGGTGTAGCTCGCGCCCTGGGGCACGACCCACACTTCCGCCTTTTGCGGACCATCGCCGTGCCGCACTTCGATGCGGTCGGCGGCGATGCCCTTCTCCTTCACCAGGTAATTCATGGCGTGGACGGCGCGCTCCTCGGCCAGCTTGACGGTGGCCGCCGGCGACAAGGCCTTGCGGCGGGCCACTTCGGTGGAAGTGGCATAGCCGACAATCACGGCCTTGGCCGACGCGTCCTGCTGCAGCCGCAGCGCCACGTCGTCGAGCGCCGCCTTGGCGGCGTTGTCAACGCGCGAGCTGTTGGGCTTGAACTGCAGCGTGGTGGCCAGCGACGCTTGCGGCGGCGGCGGCGGCGTTTGAATGGTGGCGTTCGACGAGCAGCTTGCCGACAAGCCGCGGTCGTCGGTCACCGTCAGCCGCCCGGTCACCGTCCCCGGCGTTCCGCCGGTGGTATCCAGGTGCACGGTGGGCTGCGTGGTGGTGTCGAGATGACCGGCGCCGGCCGGCTCGATCGTCCAGGCGTAGGTCAGGGGCCGCTGATCGGGGCTCTGGGCCTGACCGCTGAAGGTCAGCGCCGCACCCGGCAGAACCGAGTCGGGCGAAACCGAGCAGCTTGCCGTGGGCGGGTTCTTCACCGGTTCGCGTACCTCCACGTTGGCCGAACACTCGGCCACGCCGCCCGAGCCGTTGTCCACGTGACCGGTCACGGTGTACAGGCCGGGGGCCATGCCGGTGGTGTCGAGGGTGGCGGAGCTGCCCGACTGGCTGAGCTTGCCGCCCGTGGTGGACCAGGAGTAGGTATAGGGCAAACCCGGCGGGGTAACCGACGAGCTGATCTCCACGCTCGTTCCCGGCTGCACCGGGCTCTGGCTCACCTGGCAGGCGAGGCTGGGAGCCGGCGGCGGCGGCGGCGGCGCCTTGTGCACCGGCGGCGGGCCGAAGCTGAGGCCAAAGACCCAGCCGCTGGCGTTGGTGTTGGGCGAATTGGCGGCGTAGCGGTAGCCGGCATTGACACCCATCCAGCTCAAGGGGTTGACGCGAATACCGCCGGTCAGGTCCAAAGGCCGGGGCTCGCCACCCAGCACCATCGTCTCGCTGGCGCCGGCGCCGAACGGCACGTTGCCGGTGAGTTCGACAATGCCCTGCAGGCGGCTGTACAGCGGGAAAATCTCGCCGAAGCCGTAATTGAACTGATCCTTCAGCGGCAGGTACACGCCGCCCTTGTCCACAGTGCCGTTGTGCTGATAGCCGACATTGAACACCATCTCGCCGGCATTGCCCAGCCACTTGTCAATCAGCACATTGTCCTGAAAGCTCGGCTCCGTGGTGGTGACACCATGGACCAACGCTCCCTGGGTGAAATCCATGTGGTACGGCACGTTTTCCATGAATTGCAGCGCCAGCCCGAACTTGTCGCCGCGGGCCTGCGACAGCAGGCCAATCGTAGCGCCCAAGCTCCAGGTGGCCGCGCCATGCAGCAAGGGATTGCGGGCAAACGGCGCCGCCGGATCGAAGGCCGCGAGGCTGCCGTTCGCCGGGAAGCTGAGCTCATTGAGGTTATTGACGCGCAGACGCCGATACGGCGTGGTGGCAAAGCTGACTTCCAGCCAGTTGGTGAGGCCGATGGTCCAACCAGTGTTGACATCGGTAAACACCATACCGCCTGGCGCACGCGAGTAGCGCTGGGCGTAGGCACCACTGCTCACCTCGCCGCGGCCGAGCGTCTCGGCGAACTGGGTGTTCCAAAGTCCGGGCGTGCCCAGAAGCGAGCCCTGCAGATTGCTGGCGCGGAATTCGTTGCTGTTATCCGCCGCTTGGAAGCGGTGGAACAACTTGAACGGGTTGGGGAGCGAGAACCCTGGCTGGCCCAAGCTCACCGACGGCGCCGCAGCGGCCACCGGACCATCACCGGGGCCTTCGGCCACGAGCGCGCCGCATAGAACCGCGGCCGCCATTACCACCAGAACGGACGCGCGACTGATCGGCGTCCACCTCCGTACATGCTTCATCGTTCCTCCTTGACCTCGTTTGCAGCCCTGCCTCGGATCTCGGCCACCACTGCTTCCACTTTGGGGGTTGGGAACAGACCCCGCCCTAATGGGGTTGCTCCCGTTTCTCTCAACGGACAGCTGGTTGTGTGCTCCAAGGTAGGCTTTCTATGTGATCTAATCTTACCCCTTTGTGGAATTTTTTGCCACTTAGGGCAAAATTTGCACGCTCCTTTGGTGTTCACTCGCTTGATTCCATTGGCACCACACCCGTGCAGGTGCAAGACAAGTACCAAAGGCTCGTGCCGCTTCTTGCGCCGCCGCATACGCCGGTCCACGCTTCGGCCCGCAACGTGCTTGGGCTGATAGAGTGGAAGAGGTGAAATCGGTTCCGATTCTTGTCGTGGATGACGAGCCCAATGAGCGGCATGGGCTGGCCGAGCTGCTGCGCGCCTGGGGCCACGAGGTGGATAGCGCCGCCGACGGAGTCGAGGCGCTGGAGCACCTCAATCGCAGCCTCCCCCAGGCGGTATTGACCGACATCCGCATGCCGCGCATGGACGGGCTGCAGTTGCTGGAGCGCATTCGCCAGCGCTACGGCTCGCTGCCGGTGCTGGTGCTCACCGGCCAGGGCTCCAAGGAAGCGGTGATTGAATGTCTGCGGCTGCGGGCCAGCGACTACATAGAGAAGCCGATCCGGGGTGAGGAGCTGAAGCAACGGCTGGCGGACCTGTTGCGCACCCACACGACGGAGGCGGAACCGGGTGGGGAAGCGCCGGGATTTGTCGGCACCTCCGCCATGGCGCAGCAGGTGCGAACCCTGGTGCAGCAGGTGGCGCCGACCACGGCCAGCGTGCTGATCACCGGGGAAAGCGGGACGGGCAAGGAAGTGGTGGCGCGCCTGATTCACGCGCAGAGCCCGCGGCGTGACCGCACCTTTCTGGCCATCAACTGCTCGGCGATTCCCGAAAGCCTGATGGAGAGCGAGATCTTCGGCCACGAGAAGGGGGCCTTCACCGGCGCGGTGGAGCGGCGCGCGGGCTGTTTCGAGCTGGCCGAGGGCGGCACGCTGCTGCTGGACGAGATCGGGGAGATGCCGATGGCCACCCAGGCCAAGCTGCTGCGCGTGCTCGAGGACCGGCGGCTGCGGCGGCTGGGCAGCAAGCAGGAGATCGCGATCAATGTGCGGGTTCTGGCGGCGACCAACCGTCCGCCGGCGGAGGCGGTGGCGGCGGGCCAGTTGCGCGGCGACCTGTACTACCGTCTTAACGTCTTTCATCTGCACTTGCCGCCGTTGCGCGAGCACAAGGAAGATTTGCCGGCGCTGTGCGCCGCCCTGTTGCGGCAATTGAACCAGCGCCACGGACGCGCGGTGAGCGAGATTGCGCCCGAGGTCCTGCGGCAATTCGCCGCCTACCGTTGGCCGGGCAACGTGCGGGAATTGCGCAACACGCTGGAGCGGGCGGTGATTCTGGCGATGGGCAAGACGCTGGAGCCGCAGCACCTGGCGGAGGATTTCGGGACGGTGGCGTCGGTGTCGGACACCGACGCGGACGACTGCGTGCGCGTGCCCCTGGGAGCCACCGTGGACGAGGCGGAACGGCTGTTGATCCTCAAGACCCTGGCGCGGGAAAACAACAACAAGACGCGCACCGCCGAGCGGCTGGGCATCAGCTTGAAAACCCTGCAAAATAAGCTGAAGGAGTACACCGCCAAGGGCCTCGCGGGCTAGGCGCGCGGCGCGCGCCTGGCCCGCGAGGCGGGAATGTCGCGACGCGGTGCGTCGCGACAAGGGCCAGCCGGCGCGGCCGGCTGGGGCGGCCGCTCGATGCGGCCGGGGCGCAGTCACGCCGGGCGGAGGTCTAAGGCCACTTGGGCGCAAGCTCTGCCGCCCCCGGCGCCGCATGAGGTTCAGGTTGGGAGAGCGGGTGGCGCGGCTTGCCGCGCCAGTCCCGCGATCAGTAGATGCAGTTGAAAACAAAACTCACGCTGAGCATTGCGGCGCTGGTGCTGCTGGTGGTGCTGGCGGTAAACCTGATCTTCCTGGCGGGAGGGCTGCGCCAGCAGTTGAGCGAGGTGTACAACCACGCCGACTTTCTGTCGCGTGAGATATACAACCAGATGAATCAGGAACTGGCGCAGGCCAACCTGAGCGATCTGACCACGCCGGCGGGGGCGGCAACGCTGCGGGAATTCCTCGACCGCCTGCGGCAGAGCCCGGCCATGGGCAACCTGTTCAGCTCGGCCATTGGCTACAACAGCGCCATCCGCGACGTGGCGCTGGTGGCCCCCGATGGCACCGTGGTGATGGACTCCAACCCGCTGCTGGAAGGGGCGGCGCTGCCGCAGCGGCTGCCCATGAGCGCGGTGATGAACGCCGGCCTGTGGACCCAGGTGCGGGCGGTGTTTGGACCCGAGGCGATCTACGCCGTGGGGCTGGGCACGCAGGTGGGCGGGCACCCGCTGGCGACCATCACGGTGGGGGTGGACACGGTGCTGCTGCGCCAGGCGATGCTGGGGCGGATGCGAACCCTGCTGCTCTACGGCGGCCTGATCGTGCTGCTGGCCACCGGCCTGGCCTGGAGCCTGGCCGATCTGGCGCTGTCGCCGTTGGCCGGCATCAGCGCCCAACTGGACGCCCTTAGCGCCGCCGGCGGGGGCACCGACCAGGGCGATGAGTTCGGCCGGGTGCGGTCGAAGATTCAGCGTCTGGGCCGGGAGATCGAGGACACGCGGCAAGTCTACAGCGCCCTGCAACAGAACGTCAGCCAGGTGCTGGGCGGGCTGGAAGAGGGGCTGCTGTTATTCGACGCCCAGGGGCAGTGCGTGATGGCCAGCGCCGCGCTGCCGCGGCTGCTGGGGCTGGGGGCGGGTGAGTGCACCGGGCGGGCGGTGGAGGAGATCTTTGCCGGTGATTCCACCCTCGATCGCGCCGTGCGCCAGGCGGTGCGCCTGAAGCAGCCACTGCCGGCGCGGGAGTTGGAACGCCACGCCGGCGGACGGCCGCTGTTGGCGCGGCTGGACATGGTGCCCGACCGCGGCGGCCAGCCGGGGGCGCTGCTCATGCTGCGCGACGCCGAACCGCTCAACCGCCTGGAGGGCGAGCTGGAGCTGGCACGGCGGTTGTCGGCCGTGGGACGGCTGACCCGCGGCGTGGCGCATGAGGTCAAGAATCCGCTCAACGCCATGTCCATCCATCTCGACCTGCTGCGCGCCAAGGCAGGCGGGGAAAGCCCGGTGCTCGGTCCGCACATCGAGGTGATCGGCCGCGAGATTGAACGCCTGGACCGCGTGGTGCGGACCTTCCTCGATTTCAGCCGGCCGGTGGAGCTGAAGCTGGCCGCGGCCGATCTGAGCGGGGTGGCGCGCCTGGTGGCGCAACTGGCCCGCGCCGGCGCCGAAGCCCAGGGCATGCGGCTGCTCCTGCAGGCGCCCGAGCCCGGACCGCGCGTCTGGCTGGACCGCGACCTGGTGGAGCAGGCGCTGTTGAACCTGGTCAATAATGGATTGCAGGCGATGGCGGGCGCCGGTGGCGGCCAGACCCTGCGGATGGAAGTGTTGGAGCAGGACCTGCACGGGCTGATCCGGGTGCGCGATGAGGGCGCCGGGATTGCTCCCGAGCACCGGGACAAGATTTTTGACCTGTACTTCACCACGCGCGCGGAGGGAACCGGCATCGGCCTCGCCCTGGCGGCGCGCATTATGCAGATGCACCACGGTTCGATCGAGCTGGAGCCGGAACAGGCGGGACAGCGCGGGGCCAGTTTTCTCCTGCGCTTTCCGCTGCGCAAAGGCGAGGTGGCGGGTGCCGAATAGCCGGGGAACGCTGGCTCCGGTGCTGCTGGGCGCGCTGGCGCTCAGCGGCTGCGGGCTGTTCCACCGCGCCCCGCAGCCGCCGCCGGTGCTGATCCCCCAGCCGCCGATCCTGTTTCCCGCGCCCCCGGACACGCCCATGTCGCCGCCGACCAGCTTTGCCGTCCTGGACGCGGCCCCGGACTTCAGCTTTGCCGTGACTTTCGGCCCTCCGCCCCGCCCGGCGCCCCGGCGGTCGCCGGAGGTGGCGGCGGGGACGCCGCCGGCGGCGCCCCCGGAACCCGCGCCGGCGCCGCCGCTGACCCCCGCCCTGACCCCGCAGCAGCAGGCGGCGGTGCGCAACCAGGCGCTGGCCGCCCTGGAGCGCGCCCGCAACGACTTGCGACTGCTGGCCGGCCGGCGGCTGTTCGGCAGCGCGGCCGCCACCCGCGCCCAGGCGGGTGAGTATGTGCGTCAGGCCGAACAGGCGCTGCAGGAAGGCGACGCCATGCGCGCCCAAACCCTGGCCGCCAAGGCGGAGACCCTGGCCCGTTTCCTGCTGGGGCAATGACGCCGCGTCCGGCAACCCTGGCGGAACTGCACCAGCGCATCGTGGCCTGCGAACTCTGCCCGCGGCTGCGCGCCTATGCCCGCCAGGTGAGCGCCACCCGGCGCAAGGCGTTTGCCACCGAAACCTATTGGGGGCTGCCGGTTCCCGGCTTCGGCGATCCGCGCGCGCGCTTGCTGCTGGTCGGCCTGGCGCCGGCCGCCCACGGCGCGCTGCGCACCGGGCGGATGTTCACCGGCGATCGCAGCGGCGATTTCCTCTTCTCCGCGCTGCACCGCGCCGGCTTCGCCAACCAGGCCCTCAGCCGCAACCGTGAGGACGGATTGCGGTTGCGCGATGCCTGGCTGGGCGCGTCGGTGCGCTGCGCGCCGCCCGCCAACAAACCCACCCCGCAGGAATTCGCCAACTGTCTGCCCTGGCTGTTGGATGAACTGCGCCTGTTGCCACGGGTGCGCGTGCTGCTGACCCTGGGTGCGCTGGGACACAGGCAACTGCTGCGTTCTCTGGGGCTGCGGCCGGCGGCCCATCCGTTCGCCCATGGCGCCGAATACGAATGGAACGGCCGCCACCTGCTGGCCTGCTACCACCCCAGCCAGCAAAACACCTTCACCGGTCTGCTGACGCCGGCCATGATGGACGGGGTGCTGGCGCGCGCCCGGGTGCTGCTCGACTCCTAGCGGCCGAAGTAGGCAGCGTTCTTGGTCGCGTAATCCTTCCACTGTTCCGGAAGGTCGTCGAGGGCAAAGATGGCCGTCACCGGACAGACGGGGACACAGGCGCCGCAGTCAATGCACTCCACCGGGTCAATGAAGAGTTGCACCGCCTCGGCGTGCTCGTTTTCGTCTTTTTTGGGGTGAATGCAGTCCACCGGGCAGGCGTCCACACACGCGGCGTCCTTGGTCCCGATGCACGGCTCGGCAATCACGTAGGCCATAGAGAGCCTAGTATACAGAAGGCCTGACGCTGGTGGTTAGCGGCGTGCGCCGGCGCGCGCCGCCAGGGTTTTGGCCGGCAGGCTGAGGGCGGCGTGATGCTGCCCGTCACTGTAAAAGCGCCGCGCCGGGTAACGCTCGAAGTAGCCCATCCATTTGTCGAACTCGGGAGTGAACACCTGAATCCGGGGCAGGTGGGCGGCGGCCAGCCCGGCCACCAGCGGCGAGGGCGCGGGTCCGGAACCCACCAGCACCACGGCGCTATAGCGCCAACGGACGGTGACCGGCGCCGCGTTGCGGCTGGGTGCGCCGGTCCAGTCGGCCGCCACCGCCAGGGCATCGTTGTGCGGCGCCTGGCCAAAAGGCAAGGCAAACGAAGTGACGGCGTACCCGGGCAGATAGCGGTCAATGTCGTACTCGCCCAAGCCGATTTCGCGCTCGATTTCGGCCGGCGGCAGGGCATTCAAGTGAGGATGGTCGTAGGTATGGTTGCCGATCTCCGATCCCAGCTTGACCAACATCTCGAGTTTGGGCTTGATGAAAGCGCGCTGGCCGAACACGTCGGTGCCGGAGTTCACGAAGAAGGTGCCGTGGACGGGGAAGTCGGGATGGGTATGGGCGAAGGCCACCCAATGGGCCACGGCGCAGTCGGGATCGAGCCGGCCGTCGGGGGTGAACTTCATCTGATTGCGCGAGCCGTCGTCAAAGGTCAACACCACCGGCGTGGTGCCCGGGGGCAGGTCGAAATCGGCGGTGACGTATTGGCGCAGGGTGACGGGGCGGTAGCCGGCCGCTTCCAGGCGGGTGAGGTCGGAGTCGAAGTTGGCGAGCGAACGGCTCCAGCGGGCCTCGGGACCGAAGTTATGGTAGACGAGGATCATGACTTCGCCACGCAAGTTCGCGGCTCGCCCGGCAGGAGCAGGCCCTGCCTGCGGCAGGGCGGCGGCGAACAGGCCCAGCGAAACCAGCGCCAGAAGCGGCAGCGGCAGCAGACGGCGGAGCAGCATGGAAGAGCGGCACACCTCTACTCTGAATATACGGCGGCGGCGGCGTGCTAAGCTCGGGATTTCACAAGGAGACGGGGATGACGGAGGAGATGCGCGGTAAAACCGTGCTGGTGATGGGCATCGTCAACCGCTGGAGCCTGGCCTACGCCATCGCCCAGGCGCTGGCTTCCTCGGGCGCGCGGCTGGTGCTCAGCTATCAGGGCGAGCGGGTGCAGCGGCGGGTGGAGGAGCTGGGTCAGGAGCTGGGCGCGGCGCGCGTCTACCCCTGCGATGTGACCCAGGACGACTCCATTGCCGCGCTCTTCTCCCGCCTGCAGGGCGACGAGCCCCGCCTGGACGGCGTGGTGCACAGCATCGCCTTCGCGCGCAAGGAGGATATCGAACGGCAGTTTGTGGACACCAGCCGGGCGGGCTTTCTGGAGGCGATGGACATCAGCGCCTACTCACTGGTGGCGGTGGCGCGCGGGGCGGCGCCGCTGATGACCGAAGGCGGCGGGATCGTGACCCTCAGCTACCTGGGGGCGACCCGCGTGGTGCCCAACTACAACGTCATGGGGGTGGCGAAGGCGGCGCTGGAATCGGCCGTGCGCTACCTGGCCAGCGAGCTGGGACCGGCGGCCATCCGGGTCAACGCCATCTCCGCCGGGCCGGTCATGACCGCCTCCGCCCGCGCCATCAAGGACTTCAGCTCGATCCTCGATCATGTGGCCCAGCGGGCCCCGCTGCGCCGCGTCACCGAGCCGGCCGAGATCGCCGACACGGCGCTGTTTCTGCTCAGCCGCCGCGGCCGGGGGGTGACCGGCGACACCATCTTCGTGGACAGCGGCTACCACATTCTCGGAGTGTGAAGTGCGGCCTGTGGCAGTCATTGGCGGCGGGCTGGCGGGTCCGGAAGCCGCCTGGCAGCTTGCCCGCCGCGGCTGCGCGGTGGAGTTGTGGGAGATGCGGCCGCGGGTTTCCACGCCCGCCCACCAGACCGGCGCGCTGGGCGAGCTGGTGTGCTCCAACTCGCTGAAATCCGAAGCGCCCGACAGCGCCCCCTGGCTGCTGAAGCAGGAACTGCGTCGCGGCGGCTCGCTGCTGCTGGCCTGCGCGGCGGCGGCCGCGGTGCCGGGCGGGCAGGCCTTGACCGTGGATCGGGAGCGCTTCTCGGCCGAAATCGAAGCCCGGCTGGCGGCCCATCCGCAAATTCGTATCCGGCGCGAGGACGCACGGGCGCTGCCGGGGGATTCCGTCACGGTGCTGGCCAGTGGACCGCTCACCTCCGGGCCCCTGGCCGAGGCGCTGGCCGCGGCCAGCGGGCGCCGGCACCTCTACTTTTACGACGCCATCAGCCCGATCGTGGACGCCGCCACGGTGAACCGCGACCGCGTCTACGCCGCCGGACGGTACGGCAAGGGGGGCGATGACTACTGGAACTGCCCGCTGAACCGCGAGGAATACCACCGCTTCCGCGAGGCGGTGCTGGCGGCCGGAAGCTATCCCCTGCACGCTTTCGAGGAGCCGCGTTATTTCGAGGCCTGCCTGCCGCTGGAGGAATTGGCGCGGCGTGGGCCCGACACGCTGCGCTTCGGCCCGATGAAGCCGGTGGGCCTGCCCGATCCCCGCACCGGCAAACTGCCCTACGCGGTGGTGCAGTTGCGGCGCGAAAACCTGCGCAGCGACAGCTTCAACCTGGTGGGCTTCCAGAACCACCTCCGCCACGGCGCCCAGCCGGGAGTCTTGCGCCTGATTCCCGGGCTGGAGGAGGCCCGCTTTCTCCGCCTGGGCCAGGTGCATCGCAACACCTACGTGGCGGCGCCGGCGGTGCTCGACGAACGCCTGCAGTTGCTCGCCCGGCCGGGGGTTTTTCTCGCCGGCCAGTTGTGCGGCACCGAGGGCTACGTCGAGGCCATCGCCACCGGCTGGCTGGCGGGACAATTCGCCGCCGCCGCCGCCCAGGGGCGCGACCTGCCCCCGCCCCCGCGCGCCACCGCGCTGGGGGCGCTGCTGCACTACATCATCCACAGCGACCCGGCCGCCTACACGCCGGCCAACATCAGCTTCGACCTCCTGCCGCCGCTTCCGGCGCCGGTGCGTGAGCGCGCCGAGCGCCGAAGCCGGCAATGCGCCCGCGCCCTCGCCGCCTGGGATGCCTGGTGGCAGGCGGCCGGGGAGGCGGCGGCGTGACCCTGCAGGCGGCGATCACCGCCTTTCTCCGCCTTTACCTGGAGGGGGAGCGCAACGCCAGCCCCCACACCTTGCGCAACTACGCCGCCGATCTGCGCCAGTTGGCGGCGTTTTGCGGCCCGGAGAGCGAGCTGGACGCGATCACCCCGGCGCAGTTGCGGGCCTTTTTGGCCCAGGGATACGCCGCCGGCATCAGCAAGGCCACCCAGGCGCGGCATCTGTCGGCCCTGCGCTCGCTGTTCCGCTACGCGGTGCGCGAAGAGTTGCTGCGCGACGATCCCGCCCGGCTGTTGTCCTCACCGCGGCTGCCGAAGAAACTGCCGGAGATCCCCACCACGGCGCAGGTCAACCAGATGCTCGACGAAGGCGCCGCGGCTCCCGCCGGCAGCGCCTGGCCGGAGCGCGACCATGCGCTGTTGGAAATCCTCTACGGCTGCGGGCTGCGGGTGAGCGAGGCGGTGGGGCTGAACCTTAAGGATGTGGACCACCGCGGCGGCCTGCTGCGGGTGCTGGGCAAGGGGCGCAAGCAGCGGCTGACGCCGTTGGGAAGCAAGGCGGCGGCGGCGCTCGCCGCCTACCTCCCGCTCCGCTCCCTGTGTCTGCAGCAGGCGCGGCAGGCGGCCCAGTGGGCGCTGTTCGTCAACCGCCGCGGCGGCCGCCTCACCACCCGCTCGGTGGCGCGCATCGTCAAGGCGCGGGCCCGTGCCTTCGGCCTGC
>JBQCEU010000344.1:0-2329 GCA_051959955.1 Terriglobales bacterium
GGCGGCGTGAAAGTGCGTCACTACCGTCCTCCCTCACCCCTCACCCCTCACCCCTAACCCCTCACCCCTGTTATTCTCACTCCATGCGGCTACACTCTCTGGCTCTGGGCCTTGCTCTTGCAGGCGCCATCGGCATTCCCGCGGCATCGGCGCAGGCCCCTTCGCCCGATCTTGCCCAGCAGATCCTCAAGCAACTCATCGAGATCAACACCACCGACGCCATGGGCACCACCAAAGCTGCCCAGGCCATGCAAAAGCGCCTGCTCGCCGCCGGCTTTCCGCCTGCCGACGTGCAGTTGGTGGGCTCAAACCCCAACAAGATGAATCTGGTGGCGCGGCTGCGCGGCGCCGGCGCCAAGCCCCCCATTCTGCTCATCGGCCATCTCGACGTGGTCCAGGCGCGCCGCCAGGACTGGAGCACCGATCCCTTCCAGCTCGTCACCAGGAATGGTGTCTACTACGGCCGCGGCACCCAGGACATGAAGGATGGTGATGCCATCTTCGTGGCCACGCTGATCCACATGAAGCAGTCCGGCTACAAGCCCGATCGCGACATCATCCTGGCGCTCACCGCCGCCGAGGAGGGAGGCACCGATAACGGCGTACGTTATCTGCTGGCCAGCCACCGCGATCTCATTCAGGCCGCCTACGTATTGAATGCCGATGGCGGCGGCGTGGATGCGGTCAAGGGCAAGCCGCTGTATCTGGGCGTGGAAGCGACCGAGAAGCTGTACGCGGATTTTCAGCTCTCGACCACCAATCCCGGCGGCCACAGCTCGCTCCCCCGTCCCGACAATGCCATCTATGATCTGGCGGCGGCGCTCGAGAACATCCATCACTACACCTTTCCGGTGGAGTTGAACTCGGTGACCCGCGGCTTCTTCGCCGCCCGCGCCCGGCTGGACCATGGCCAGCTTGCCGCCGACGAGCTGACCATGAGCGGCCCCGCGCCCACCGCCGCCGCCGCCCGCCGTCTGTCGCAAAATCCCGACCTCAACGCCCTGCTGCGTACCACCTGCGTGGCCACCCGCCTCAGTGCCGGCGACGCCAACAATGCCCTCCCGCAAAATGCCGAGGCCATCGTCAACTGCCGCATTCTGCCCGGCCACTCCGCCCGCGAAATCCAGCAAAAGCTGGTGTCGCTGGTGGCCAACCCCAAAATCAAGCTCGAGTACATGAGCGACGACGGCGTGCTCCACTCCGAGGCCCCCACCGTGGTTTCGAATCCTCCGGTGGCGCTCAGCCCCGAGGTCATGGATCCGCTGCGCCGGCTCACCGCCGCCATGTGGCCCGGTCTGACTGTTGTGCCCGAGATGGAGGCCGGCGCGACCGACGGCAAGTACACCAACGCCGCCGGCATGCCCACCTACGCCTTGGCAGGCATTCAGCTCGACGAGGACAACATCCGCGCCCACGGCCGCGACGAGGATATGCCCATCGCTGCCTTCGACAAGGGCTTCGCGTTCTATTACCGCTACCTGACCCTGCTCACTGGCGGCAAGTAATGCGCCGCCTCGCCGCCCTCTACGACATCCACGCCAATTTGCAGGCGCTGGATGCCGTGCTGGACGAGGTCGAACAGGAAGGCTTTGAGGCCGTGGTGATCGGCGGCGACGTCCTGCCCGGTCCGCAGCCGCGCGAATGCCTGGCGCGCCTGCGCGGCCTGCGCCTGCCGGCCCATTACCTGCGCGGCAATGGCGACCGCGAGACGCTGGCCGCCGCGGAGGGCCGTGAGACAGCGACCCTGCCCGAGGCGGCCAAGGCCATCCTGCGCGACAACGCCTGCCAGCTCAGCCCTGAGGACAAGACCTGGATCGCTGCCTGGCCGCCAACCGTGAGCCTGGCGCTGGACGGGGTTGGCGACGTCTTGTTCTGTCACGCCACCCCGGCCAGCGATCACGAAACCCTGGCCAACGACTGCAGCGACGCCGAACTGGCCCGCGCCTTCGGCGGCACCGGCGCGGCTCTGGTCGTCTGCGGCCACACCCACGTCCAGTTTGACCGCACCACCGCCTCCGGCGTCCGCGTGGTCAACGCCGGCAGCGTTGGCATGCCCTTCCAGGCTCCCGGCGCCTACTGGCTGGAGTTCGGCCCCGGCGTAAGTCTGCGCCGCACTGGGGTAGCCTAAAGCCATGCGCATGGATAAATGGCTGTGGGCGGCCCGCTTCTTCAAGACCCGCGCCTTGGCCGCACGCGCCTGCGAATTGGGCCGTGTGCAAATCGCCGACCAGCCGGCGGCGCCAGGGCTCGAGTTGCCCCAGCGGCATGGGGCAAGATCGCAGGGCCAGAACCGCGAAATTCGGAACGGCGGTTCCCTGCCGGGTAGCGA
>JBQCEU010000345.1:0-2411 GCA_051959955.1 Terriglobales bacterium
TTGGCGGGACCCCGAGCGGCTGCGCCGCTCGACCCGCTTGACGCTCGACCGGGCCGGGGCCCCGGGAGCCCCAGCCCGGTCGGGACCGGGGGGCGGGGGCCGGCGGGGCTCCGTCCGGTGGCCTAGGCGCTTCTTGCCGGCTCCGCCTCCGCGCCTTGGCTGGCAACTGGCAACTGGCAACTGGCAACTTTGCTAGTGCTCCGCCAGCAGCTTGATGAATACCCCGCCGACCACCGAGCGGGCCTGGAAGCCGACCTGCTTGCCGCTGACGGTGTCGTACCAGTCGGTCATGGGGACGCGGTTGGGGGTGTGGCGGAGAAACTCGAAGACGGGGTGGATCAGGGCCTGGAAGTCGGCTTGGTTGGCGGCGAGCGTGGCCGTCCAGATGGTCCAGTCGAGCTTGGTGTAGGTGGCGCGGTTGTCGAGCGGCAGGCCGTAGGGGTTCAGGTGGCCTCGGTACCAGGCAACGGCGGAGGCGGCCACCTGCGGCGGAAACAAGTCGAGGCCGAGGATCTTGTCCCAGACCAGGTTGTATTTCTGGCTCCAGGTGCCGGGGCGGTCGAAGGCCAGCTTGAAGTGGGCATTTGCTGACGCGCCGTCCTGAGCCATCGTCACCCACTGGGCGGCCATGCGGTGGGCGGCGGACTGGTACTTCTCCGCCAGGTCGGGGTGGCCGAGGCGGGCGGCGAGTTGGCCGTAGGCGGCGATGGCTTCGATGGCCTTGAGCGAGAGGTTGGCGTTGTGGGCGAGGTGGCCGGCGAAGTCGTCGGTGCAGAGCTGGTTCTCCGGGTCGAGGCCCTTGGCCATCAGGTAGTCGGCCCACTGGGTGAGCTGCGGCCACCAGCGCGCGGCAAAGGCGGCCGAGTTTTCCTGGTGCGCGATGGCGTCCATGAGCAGCAGCACGTTGCCGGTCTCCTCCACCGGCATCTGGTTCTCCTCGCTGGTCTCGCCGCCGCCGTACTGCTGCCCGTTGGCCAATGGGTAAACGCCCAGATCGTGCGGCGCAAACGGAAACTTCCAGCGCGGGCCGGCGGCGTAGCGCAACACCGGCTCGAGCTGCGCCTCGACCAGCTTGGGATTGAGCAGCAGAAACTCCGGGGCCGATGGATAGATGACGTCCACGGTGGAGATGGAGCCGTTGCTGAAGTTCTCCTTGGGCATGAAGAACGGCGTCCCGTCCGAGTCCACGACCAGCTTGTGGGCGGCGATGGCCTGGCCAAAGGCGAGCGTGGCGATGGCGGCGTACTCGGGGCCGCCGGCGCGCGTCAGGCGATCGGTGAGCGAGCGGTCAAAGGCGGCGGCGCGGGCGGTGACTGCGGCGTAGCCGGACTCGGCCGCTTCGAGCAGGGCAGCAAAAGTCGGGTGCTGCAGCATCCAATAGGGACGAAGCTGCTGGTGCATGTACTCGATCGGCGGGCGCTCGTCGAAGGCCAGCAGGATGTGGCGCTCGACCGCGGCCGAGCCGACAGAGCCCAGCGGCAGCACCAGGTTGAGCGTGGGCGGGGGCGGATAGTGGCTGGCGGGCTGGCGGGGGGCGTCAAGATCATCGCCGCCGGCGAGATGGCCGGTGCGGGCGAAGGCGGCGCGGTCCTGAGGGTTGGCAGCGGCCCACTCGTGCGGCAGGCGGCGGGGCAGGGCGAGGTAGAACCATCCCCAGTCCTGGCGCACGTTGTCGCCGAAGCGCTGCAGCGCGGCCTGGTCGCGGGTGCCGATGCGGAGTAAGTCGAGAGAGGAGGCGTCGGCGTCGGCGCCGGCCTGGCCGCGCGACCAGTCCACGAACTGTGTGGCGTCGTTGGTGGCGAGCGCGCCGGTGGCGTCGAGGTAGAGGCTGACGTCGTGGGGCTGGCCGTCGCGGCTGCGGCAGCTCCAGCTCAGGTAGGTGACCGGGCGCGAGAGCAGATCGAGGTCCTGGGGCAGCAGCGGGTTGAGGAAGGTGATGGTGAGCTCGACCGCGGCGTTGGCCTCGACCGCCACGGTGCGGGTGGGCGTGACCGTGAGCGCAGTGGTGGGCAGGGCGGGATAGGCGCGGTCACCGCCGAGAAAGCGGTAAGTGACGCCATCCACCCGCACCAGGCCGGTGAGCGGCATCGGCGTGCCGCTCCAATGGCGGGTGGGGCCTGACGTCAGATTGTCGCCCATCGCCCACAGGCTGAACGAGGGGTCGTGAATGGCCAGCGGCACCGCTGGCGCGCGCAGCGGCGCGACCTGAGACAGTACGGAGACAGTCAGGAACGGGATGGCGGCAAGCGCCCAGCGGCGAGACCACGAGTGCATTCGCCCATACTACGCGATTGCGGCGTAACGCATGGCCACCGCGCCGGAGCGATACTCCCGGCGGCCGAGCGGCTTGAGGTTCAGCGGCCGCGGCAAGCCGGCCAGCAGATACGGCCCGTGCCCCGCCAGCAGGGGAT
>JBQCEU010000346.1:0-3439 GCA_051959955.1 Terriglobales bacterium
CACCCCGCCACTGGTTCTGGGCGGTGCGGGTGAAGGCGGGCGCCGAGTCCAGATCGAGATTGCGGTCAATGCGCAGGGTGCGGCTGCCGATGTAGTCGGCGCTCAGCACCCAATTGCGCGGAAAGCTGTGCTCCACGCCCAACGTCCACTGCTCGGAATAGGGATTGAGCAGCGCATCGGGGTAGCCGTTGAGCACCGAGGTCGGCAGAAATTGGTCGTAGTAGCTGGCCATGCCAGGCTTCAAGATGAGGCTGCGGCGCGGCGCCGTGGCGCCGGTGGGCAGCGAACTCCACGGCTGCAGGCTGGTGGGAAAGCCCGGATCCCCCGGCTGGGCCGTGAAATTAAACACGCCGGTGGGCCCGCTCAGAATGTAGTCGGCTTCAGCGTTGTCATGGATCTGGGAGTAGTAGATGCCGTAGCCGCCGCGCACCACCGTGCCCGCCCAGGGTGAGTAGGTGAAGCCTACGCGGGGAGCAAAGTCGCGGGTGGCGTCGGTAAAGGATTGGCGCTCGTAGCGCAGACCCAGGTTGAGGGTCAGGTTGGTCCGCAGGTGATAGTTGTCCTGCGCGAACAGCGAGGTGAGGGTGTCGTTGACCGTATAGCTGCCGGCTCCGAAGCTCTGGGTGAAGCTGACGACGTTGCCGTAGTTGATGAACGCGGGGCTTTCACACCAGGCCACGCTGTGCCCGGCGGCGGCGGGGTCACAGGCGGCGAAGGTAAAGCTGCCCAAGTAGGTGGGCCCGCCAAATTCCTTGCTGTTGCCGCCGTTGTGGCTGGCGATTACGTCTACCCCGAGCTTCACGTCGTGAGCACCCCAGGTGCCCGACACCGTATCGGCGACCTCGTATTGACGATTGAGCAGAAGCGCCGACTGGGAGGTGCCGCTGGTGAAGGTCGGATAGCCGGTAATGGGCACAACGAAGGCCGTCCCGTTGTTCACGGGCTCGAACTCGGTAATCGGAGAGGCCAGTTGGAACTGCAGGCGCAGCGCGTTCACCACGTTGGCGCCGAACGACTTGTTGTCGCCCAGCACGGCGGAGAAGGTCCTGCGCTTAAAGACGCGGTCGGTCGAGGGCAGAGTGTTGCCGCCCACCGAGCCGGGCTGATTGGTGTCCAGGAAGCTGTCCTCGCTGCCGCGGAAGAACACGTTGTGGGTATCGCTGAACTGATGATCCAGGCGGCCGGAGAGCAGTCCAGCGCGATAGTAGCCCTCGAAGTTGCCCGGCGCCAGGGGCGAGGTCACGGGCGAATCGCGCCGCCGCCAGGTCATTTCCCCGGAGATGGCAAACTGGGTCTTTTGCGTTACCGGGCCGCTCATGCTCCAGTCGGCTTGGTTGAAGATGTCGTTGGTGGGGTGGGCCGCGGTGCTGCCGGAGCCGTAACCGGCCAACTGCGCCGCCATGCCGTTAGGACGGAAGGTGTACTGCCCGTCGCCGTGTACTTTTTGGCCGCCGCTCCTGGTAACCACGTTGACCACGCCCCCCATGGTGGCGCCGTACTCGGCCGAGAAGGCGTTGCTCAGCACGGTCATCTCCTGCACCGCATCCGGCGGCAGGGCGGTGAAGATGGTCTGGCGCCCCCAACTGTCGTTGGCCGTAGAACCGTCCACCGAAAACGCCGTCTGGCGGCGGCCCGAGCCGCCGGTGTTGATCAACGTCTGGTTGGTGAAGATGTCGCCCTGGTTGATGGCGGGCGTGTTGATCGAGTTGAGCAGCGGCAGGGCGGTGATCTGGTTGCCGAGCAGCGGCGTGTTCTGAATCTGGCGCGCGTCGAGGTGATCGCCCAACTGCGGCATATCGGCACGCACCTCACCGACCGTGCCCGTCACGGTGACCTCCTTCGATAGTCCGTTCACGCCCAAATGCAAATCCACGGTGGCGGTCACACCGCCCATCAAGGTAAGATTCGACGTTTCATTGGGCTGGAAGCCGTCATGGCTGGCGGCCAAAGTGTAGCTGCCGGCGATGGGCAGGCCGGCAAATGTATACACCCCCTGGGCGTCAGTCGTGGTCGTGCGTACCGCGCCGGTAAGGCTGTTGGTCGCGGTAACCTTCGAGCCTGCCAGCACCGCCTGGCTGGGATCCAGCACGCGGCCGCGCAAGGTAGCCGTATCGGAGGTTTGTGCCAGGGTCAAAACCGGCAAAAGCAGCAGTCCGGCGACCACGAAAAGCCAACGCGGGATTCGCAGCATGAGTCCCAACGTACACAGGCCGGCGTGCTACTACCACAGGCGTTGTGGGCCAGGGACTATGACAGCGACGCCATCACCTCATCCAGCACGGCGCGCGGCGGGCGCACGGTCTCGATCGGCAGGCGCGCCAGCGGCTGCTCGACGATGCCGAGCTGCTCGATGAAGTCCGGCTTGGCGCGGTCAATGTAGAACACGCCGGTCAGGACTTCACCCTGGTGGTGGGCGGCGGTGAGCACGCGCAGCGCCTGCTGCATATCGGTGGGATCAAAGTCGTCGTGCAGCTTGCGCAACCGCAGGTGCGAACCGTCGTGCATCTCGACATCCATGGTCGTACCGGGGTCGTAGTCCACGGCGATGTCTTCAAACGAGGGCACGAAGCTCAGCTCCTGCAAGGCCTCTTCGTGCTCCAGTACGTACTTGTAGCTCTTGGTGGAACCCTCGTGATCGTTGAAGGTGACGCAGGGGGAGATGACGTCGAGCATGACGGTGCCGCGGTGGGCGAGCGCGGCCTTGAGGATGGCGCTGAGCTGCCGTTTATCGCCGGAGAAGGAGCGGGCGACGAAGGTGGCGCCGCTGAGAATGGCGAGGGCGCAGGTATCGAGAGCCGGGAGATCGTTGATGACGCCGTTTTTTTGCTTGGCGCCCAAGTCGGCGGTGGCGGAGAACTGGCCCTTGGTCAGGCCATAGACGCCGTTGTCCTCGATGATGTAGATCAGCGGCAGGTTGCGGCGCATGAGATGGATGAACTGGCCGATGCCGATGGAGGCGGTATCGCCGTCGCCGCTGACACCCAGCGCCTGTAAGCTGCGGTTGGCCAGCACCGCGCCCGTGGCCACGCTGGGCATGCGGCCGTGCACGGAGTTGAAGCCGAACGAACGGCCAAGGAAGTAGGCCGGCGATTTGCTGGAGCAGCCGATGCCGCTCAGCTTGACGAAGTGATAGGGCTCGATGCCCATTTCGAAGCAGGCGTCAATGATGCGCTCGCTGATGGCGTTATGGCCGCAGCCGGCGCAGAGGGTTGTCTTGGAGCCGCGGTAGTCGGCGGTTTGCAAACCCAAACGGTTGGTGGCGAGAGCCATTTCAGTTCCCTTCCCCGGCTTCCTGGCGGCGGATGGCGTCGGTGAGCGAACGGGCATCCACGGGCAGCCCGTTGTAGTGGCGCACCGAGCGCAGGCGGGCTCCATCCTGCGCGCCGAGATCGGCGGCCAGCAGTTCGTGCATCTGGCCGTCGCGGTTTTGATCCACGAC
>JBQCEU010000347.1:0-3650 GCA_051959955.1 Terriglobales bacterium
GAAGCGCTCTCCGGCCTGCCCGTCCGCTCGCTGCCCGAGCTGCGGCTGGCCGCCGCGCGGGTGCTGCGGCGGCAAGGGTGCCAACACCTGCTGGTCACCCGCGGGCAGCAGGGGATGGCGCTGTTTGATGCCGCGGGCGGCGAGCTTCTGATTGACGGTGGCGGGCAGGCGGTGGCCGATGTCACCGGCGCGGGGGACACGGTGAGCGCGGTGCTCGGCCTCGGGCTGGCCGCGGGGCTGCCCATGGCGCAGATCGCGCAACTGGCCAATCGGGCGGGGGCGTTCGTGGTCAGCCAGCCGGGGATCGCAGTGGTCCGGGCCGAAGACCTGCTGGGCGGGGAGTGAGCCGCCGGGGTTTGCTAAAATAGCGAGGTTCTGCCCGGTCTGGCGGCGTAGCTCAGATGGTTAGAGCGAGGGTCTCATAATCCCTAGGCCAGTGGTTCGAGTCCACTCGCCGCCACCAACGTCTATGCCTAACGGCTCGCTCGATGCCGCGGTTCTCTGTGGAGGGCTGGGCACGCGCCTGCGCGATGCGCTGCCGGGCGTGCCCAAGGGGCTGGCGCCGGTAGGCGGACGGCCGTTTCTGGAATTGCTGGTCGAGGAGTTGGCGGGTGCGGGCGTGGGGCGCATCGTGCTCTGCACCGGGGTTGGCGCCGACGCCATTCGCGAACATTTTGCCAGCCGCCGGTGGCCGGCCGAGGTGGTCTTTTCCGAGGAGCCGCAGCCGCTGGGTACCGGTGGGGCGCTGGCGCTGGCACGCACACAGCTGGGCAGCGATCTGGTGCTGGTGTGCAATGGCGACAGCACTGTGCCCGGCCTCGATTGGGCGGCGTTCTTTGCCGCGGTGCGGGCCAGCGGCCTTGCCGGAGGCCTGGTGGTGACGCCCGCCGATGCGCGCACCGACGCCGGGGTCATCACGCTGGCGGCTGACGGCCGTCTGCTCAGCTTCGCCGAAAAGCCCGAGGGGGCCGCCGCAGGCTATCACAGCGCCGGCATTTACCTGTTCTCGCAGGCGTTGGTGAATGAAATGCCTGCCGGATCGGCGTCCTCGCTGGAGCGCGACTGGCTGCCGCGCTGGTGCTCCCGCGGCCTGTTCGGTTACGTGCATCAGGGCGCGCTTGTCGACATCGGCACGCCCGAGCGCTGGGCGCGGGCGCAGGCGGAGCTGTCATGAGGCGCTGGCTGGTGACCGGCGGCTGCGGCTTCATCGGCAGCCACTTCGTCCGCCAGGCGCTGCGACAGGATTCCGGGCTGGCGCTCTGCAATGTGGACGCACTCACTTACGCCGGCCGGCGCGATAATGTCGCCGACTGCGCCGCCGATCCTCGCTACCAGTTCGTCCAGGCCAACGTTGCCGACCCCGCCGCGGTGGAGGCGGCCTTTGCCGGATTTCGGCCGGAGGTGGTGGTGCATCTGGCGGCGGAGTCGCACGTGGACCGGAGCATCGCCGCCGCCGAGGTCTTTGCGCGCACCAACGTGGTTGGCACCCAGGTGCTGCTCGACGCCGCCCGGCGCCACGGTGTGCGGCGCTTTGTGCAGGTCTCCACCGACGAGGTCTACGGCAGCCAAGGGCCGCGCGGCCGGGTGAATGAGGACGCGCCGCTCGGACCCAACTCGCCCTACGCCGCCAGCAAGGCCGCCGCCGACCTGCTGGTGCGCGCGGCCATCCAGACGCACGGCTTTCCGGCGGTCATCGTGCGGCCGTCCAACAGCTACGGCCCTCGCCAGTTCCCGGAGAAGCTGATCCCGCTGGCCATCCGGCGGGCGCTCGCCGGCCAGCCGATTCCGCTCTACGGCGACGGGCGCCAAGTGCGCGACTGGCTGTATGTGGACGACGGTTGCGCGGGTCTTCTGGCGGCTGCGGAACACGGGACGCCGGGCGCGGTCTACAACCTGGGCGGCGTACAGGAGAGCAGCAACCGGGCGCTGCTGGAGCGCCTGCTGGATCTCATGCAGCGGCCGCGGGCGCTGATCACCCCGGTGGCCGACCGGCCTGGCCACGATTTCCGCTATGCCATGGACTGCTCGCGGGCGCGGCGCGAGCTGGGGTGGGAGCCACGGGTGTCACTGGAGGAGGGGCTGCGGCGGACGGTAGAATGGTACACCGCGCGCCCTGACTGGCCAGCGGCCTCGCCATGACCCCGCACTGCGAACTGTTCCGCACCAACTTTGACCGCACTCATGCAGTGCAGCAGGCCACGCTGGCCGCGCTGGCGCCGGAACTGGAGCGCGCGGCGAAAGCGATGGTGGAGTGCTATCGCGCCGGCGGCAAGGCCATCTTCTGCGGCAACGGCGGCAGCGCCGCCGATGCCCACCATCTGGCGGCGGCGTTTGTCGGCCGCGATCTGGCCGCGCGGCGTCCGCTGGCGGCGCTGGCGCTCAACGCCAACAGCTCCGCGCTCACCGCCATCGGCAACGACTACGGCTACGAGTTGAGCTTTGCCCGCCAGGTGGAAGCCTTCGCCCGGCCGGGCGATGTGGTGGTGGGCCTTTCAACTTCAGGCAACTCGGCCAACGTGGTGGCGGCGCTGCAGAAGGCGCGCGAGTTGGGCCTGACGACCATCGCGCTCAGCGGCGAGGGCGGCGGCAAGCTGCGCGGCGTGGCCGACATCCTGCTCGCCGTGGCCAGCCGCGAGACGCCGCGCATTCAGGAGTGCCACATTCTCATCGGCCACTGCCTGTGTCAGGCGGTCGAAGAGGCGCTGTTTGCCGGCTGAAGTCGAGTTTGCCGTCCTCGGCGCCCGCGGCCAGTTGGCGCAGGCGTTCCTGACCAGGCTCGGGCGGCGCGCCGCCGGGCTCGACCGCACCCAGCTCACCCTCGGCGACCCTGCCCAGACGGCCCGCGTGCTCCAGGCTCTGCGCCCGCGCGTGGTGATCAACTGTGCCGCTTACAACCAGGTGGATGCCGCCGAGAGCCGCCATGCCGAGGCGCTCGCCGCCAATGCGGAGGGCCCGGCGCAATTGGCGGCGCTGGCTGTCCGGCAAGGCTTCCGCCTGGTGCACTTCAGCACCGATTATGTCTTCGGCGCCGACAGTTTGCGCCGGCCCCGGAATGAGGAAGATGAGCCGGCGCCGCTCAACTTTTATGGCTACAGCAAGCTGCTGGGGGAGCAGGCGGTGCTGGCAGCCTCGCCTCAGGCGCTGGTGCTGCGCGTGGCCCATCTCTACGGCGGCCGCTCGCTCTCGCCCGGGCGCGTGAATCTCGTCGAACGCTTTCTGATGCTGGCGCGCGCCGGCCAGCCGATCATCGCCACGCGCGGCCAACACCTCAACCCAACCTTTGTCGGCGACGTGGTGACAGCCACGCTCAAGCTGGTTGAGCATGGGGTCAGCGGTCTATTGCACCTCACCGGCGAGGGCGAATGTACGGTGGCCAGTTTTGCCCGCGCAGCCTGCCGGCTCGCCGGCCTGCGAGCCGATGTGCGGCTGGCGGACGCCGACCCCCGGCCTGCCCCCCGCACGCGCTATACTGTGCTCGCTAATCTGCGTCTGGCGCAGTTGGGTTTCCTGCCCCTGCCACGGTGGCAAGTCTCGCTGGCTCAATACATTTGCGCCAGCGGCTCGGCCCAAAGTTGACAGTCATCCACTAAGGTTATTCTTGACAATGAGAGGCTCAATGCCGTAGTCTGGCGTTGGCAGGAAAACCCATG
>JBQCEU010000348.1:0-8128 GCA_051959955.1 Terriglobales bacterium
GCCCCGGAACTCGATCTGGCCGTCATCAAGATTGACGCCGGCGCGGCCGGCGTGCCGCCCGTCACCCTGGGCGACAGCGGCAACCTGCAGGTGGGCCAGCACGTTTTGGCCATCGGCACCCCCTTCGGGTTGCCCGGCACCATGACCCAGGGGATCATCAGTTCCATCCGCACCGTGCGCGAAGGCCAGCAGGACAACGGCCGCCCGGGCGCCGATATTGAGAACGCCATTCAGACCGACGCGCCCATCAACCCCGGCAACAGCGGCGGCCCGCTGCTCAACTCCCTGGGGCAGGTCATCGGCATTGACACCATGATCTACACCCAGACCGGCTCCAACGTCGGCATCGGATTCGCCATCCCCATCAACAGCGCCAAGGCGGTGCTCAATCAGTTAATTTCCACCGGGCGGGTGCAGACCGTCTCGCTGGGCGCCATGACCCTGCCGGTTTCGCCCAGCGTGGCCGAGCAGTTGGGTTTGAGCGTGGATCATGGCCTGCTGGTGCTGCAGGTGCGCTCCGGCAGCCTGGCGGCGCGCGCCGGCCTCAAGGCCGGCAATCAGCCCGGCTACATCGGCAACATGCCGGTGCGTTTCGGCGGCGACATCATCGTCGCCGTCAACGGCGAGCCGCTCGAGGACCAGGGCCAGTTGAGCAACATCCTGCTGCTGCAAAAACCGGGCAGCACGGTGACCTTGACCATCATCCGCAACGGCAAGCAGGTCAACCTGCCGGTGCAACTGACCGCGGAGATGTAAAGGACCGGGGCGGGGCGATAAGCGGCGCTGCGCTTCGTTCTCGCCGAATCCGGCTCGGTCACGTACATCCGTGTACGCTCCCTCGCCGTCTCCGGCTGCGGCCTCGCGCCGCTTGCTTCTCGCCCCTTCCCAGGAGTCGTTACCCGGCAGGGAACCGCTGTTCCGAATTTCGCGGCCCTGCCCCTGCGATCTTGCCCCATGCCGATGGGGCAACTCGGGCCCTGCCGCCAATCGTTACAGGGTGCGGACCTGGATCTCCGGTAGCAGCCGTTCCACGTCCTCCGGCCGCACCCGCGCGCACTCCTTGGTGAGCACGTTGGCGCCGCCGCAGGCCGCCGCCAGCCGCAGCATCTCCTCCGGACCGCTGCCGCGCGCCAGCGCCGCGGCCAGCCCCGCCACCGTGGCGTCGCCCGAACCCACCGAATTCACCCGCTCCAGCGCCGGCATGGCGGCGTGCCACATCCGCCCCTGGTGCAGCATGTACAGACCGTCGGCGCCGTTCGACACCACCGGCATGGCGACACCCGCGGCCGCCAGCCGCTCCAGGCCGCGCCGCATGCCGGCGGCATCCGCCAGCGATGCCCGCAGCGCAAATTCGGCTTCCCGCCGGTTGGGTTTGATGAGCGTGGGCCGCGGCGCCCCCGCCGGCGCGTCCAGCAGCGCCTGCAGCCACCGCCGGCTGGTGTCCACAATCGTCGGGCAGCGCCGGCCGCAGTCACCCAGAAGCTGGACGTAAATATCGTCCGGGCAACCCGGCGGCACGCTCCCTGACAGCACCACCACCGCCGCGCGTTCCGCCACCCGGCGCACCTGGGCGCGGAGCGCGGCGATCTCCTCGGCGCTGACCGCCGCGCCCGGTTCCACCACCTCTGTCTCGCTGCCGTCACTCTCCACCAGAACAAACGCCGTACGCGTAGTAGCGGCGACCGTGACCGGGGTGCAATGGATGCCCTCGCGGGCAACTTCTTCGAGGATGTAAGCGCCGGTGAAGCCGCCGAAAAATCCCACCAGCTCGACCTCTTCGCCCAGCACCCGCAGCACGCCGGCGACGTTGATTCCCTTGCCGCCCGCCGACGACACCACCTCCTGCACCTCCAGATGCTCGCCACGCCGCAGCCTCTCCAGCCGCAGATATTTGTCCACCGCCGGGTTGAGCGTCACCGCGCAGATCATGGCGTCTATAATAATTCTGGACCACAATGGCGCATCCTCCACAAGCTCGTCCCACCCAATCCCTCCCCGGTGTCCAGCATCTGGTGGCCATAGGCAGCGGCAAGGGAGGGGTCGGCAAGACCACCGTGGCGGTCAATCTGGCCGTCGCCCTGGCCGAATTGGGGCACATGGTGGGCCTGCTCGACGCCGACGTCTATGGCCCCAATGTGCCGCTGATGATGGGCAAGAATGAAATGCCCCAGGTGGTGGCCGACAACCAGATCGTGCCCCTGTCGAAGTACGGGGTGAAGTTCATGTCCATGGGCCTGCTCAACCCCGGCGACAAGCCGGTCATCTGGCGCGGCCCCATGCTGCACAGCGCCATGCAGCAGTTCCTGCGCCAGGTGCAGTGGGGGGAGCTCGAATATTTGCTGATTGACCTGCCCCCGGGCACCGGCGACATCGCCCTCAGCCTGGCCCAGAGCGTGCCGCTCAGCGGCGCCGTGGTGGTGACCACCCCTTCGGATGTCTCCCTCCAGGACGGCCGCAAGGCGCTCAACATGTTCCAACAATTGCGCATCCAGGTGCTGGGCGTGATCGAGAACATGAGCTACTTCCAGTGCCCGCACTGTCATCAGGGCGTGGACATCTTCAGCCCCGGCGGGGGCGAGGCCACGGCCGAGAAGTTCGGCGTGCCTTTCCTCGGCAACCTGCCGTTGCTGCCCCAGATCCGCCAGGGCGGCGACACCGGCCGCCCGGTCGCCGTGGACGGCCCCGACAGCGACCTGGCGCGGCCCTTCTACGATGTCGCCCGCCGCTGCGCCGCCGCCGTGGAGGAATTGGGCGGCACGAGCGACGTGCTCCACGTCCGCGCCTGACACCGCCTGGGAGCCGCCATGGAAGAACGCGATTTCTTCAACGAAACCACCGAGGCCAAGAAGGCGCGCCTGATCTGCCCCCACTGCCGCACCGAGGCCGAGTACGCCGTCACCTGGGTGGTGCGCCGCAAAAAGCCGGAGCCGCCGCCGCGCGCCGACTCGCTCGACCGCGCCAAGTTCGCCAAGCTCGCCAGCTACATGGTGCGCCGCGACGACAAGCTGGCGTGCAGCAACCCGCGCTGCCGCAAGCCCTTTGAAATTACCGGCTTGCAGTCGGTTGTCAGCCTATAGCTTTAGCGCAGGATGCCGGCGATCAGCCGCCCGCCCGCCCACAGCAGCAGGAAACCGAAGAAGACATTGACGGCGAAGTTGCCCGCCGCCAGCAGCACATCGCCGCGCCGCGCCATACGGAAGGTCTCATACTCCCAAGTCGAAAAGGTGGTCAGGGCGCCGATGAAACCGACGCTGATCACCACGCGCATCTCGCCGCTCATCCAGGCGGCGCGCTCGCTGACCTCCATCAGCAGGCCGAGCAGAAAGCAACCGATCAGATTCGCCGCCAGCGTGCCGTAGGGAAAGTGCGGCCAGCGCAGCAGCAGCCGTCCCAGGCCCCAGCGGCTGAGCGCGCCCAGGGCGCCGGCGATGGCCAGGCCGAGGATCAGCATGGCCGCCTCCGGGCTACTTCATGCCGTCGGCGGCATACACATCCACCGCCTGGGTGGTGATCAGCCCGTCGCCCAGCAGCGCGCGGATCTCGGGCAGCAGCGCCTCGGCGGTGGCGCGGGTCTCGATGAACTCGATCAGCAGCGGCAGGTTTTCGCTGGCGGCCAGCAGCTCGGCCGAGTGGGGATGGCGGCTGGCGCCAAATCCCGCCACCGCGCGGAACAGCGTCGCCCCCGCCACCTGGCGCCGGTACAGCAGTTCGTATATCGCTTGCGCCACGCTGTGACCCCGGCGATGGTGGCCTTCGCCGATGTAGATGCTCACCCGCAACGCGGGTCCGGGGGAAACCATGCAGGCTCCTCATTGCCGCTCCTCGCCCCGCACTGCCGAGTAGGAGTCATCTTCCCCGGGGCGGGGCGGTTTGCGGGCGAACTCCAACGCCCTTCCTGCTACGCTTACATACTGGCCGCGCCCGGCGGCCCTGTCAAGCCGCGTGCCCAGGTGGCTCAATCGCGACGTGGTGGGCATGACCATCACCAGCTTTCTGTCCGACGTCGGACACGAAATGGTGACCGTGGTCCTGCCCGGATTTCTGCACGCCATCGCCGTACCCGCCGGCGCTCTGGGCTGGATCGAGGGCAGCGCCGACGGCGCCGCCAGTTTTCTCAAGCTGGGCACGGGCTGGATCTCCGACCGCATCGGGCGCCGCAAGCCCATCGTGGCCGGCGGCTATTTCGTGACCACCGCCGCCCTGGCGCTGCTGGCGGCGGCGGTGAGCTGGCCGCTGGTGGCTCTCGGGCGGGTGCTGAGCTGGATGGGACGCGGCATCCGCAGCCCGCTGCGCGATGCCATGCTGGCCGATGCGGTGCCTCCGGAAGTGCGCGGCAAGGTCTTCGGATTACACCGTGCCGGCGACACCGTGGGCGCGGTGCTGGGGCCGCTGCTGGGGGTCTACCTGCTGGCCCACCTGCCCCACTTCACCCCGGCCACGCCCTTTCGCATGATCTTCCTGATCTCGCTCATTCCCGGGCTGGGCGCGGTCGCCGCCTTCGTGCTGCTGGTGCGCGAGCATGCCCATGCCGCCCGCCGGGGTCTGCGCTTTCACCACGCCCTGCGACAGCTCGATGCGCCCTTTCGGCGCTTCCTGCGCGGGGTGGGGGTGTTCGGTCTGGGCGATTTCTCCCACACCCTGCTCATTCTCGCCGCCACCCAGATGCTGGCTCCCGTCCATGGCCTGGTGCGCGCCGCCCAGCTCGCCGGCCTGCTGTACGTACTGCACAACCTGGTCTATGCCGCCGCGGCGTTTCCCGTCGGCGCCCTCGCCGACCATATGTCGAAGCCGCGCCTGCTGGCTGCGGGCTACGCCCTCGGCGGGTTGACGGCGATTGCCCTGGCGTGGCTCATCCACGGCCACCACACCGCGCTCGCCGCCTGGGCGGGCGTGTTTGCCGCCGCCGGCGCCTATCTGGCCGTTGAAGATGCGCTCGAAGGCGCCGTGCCCGCCGACCTGCTGGCCGCGCCCGCCCGCGCCACCGGCTACGGGGTCATGGGAGCGGTCAACGGGGTGGGCGACTTCGCCGCCAGCGCCCTGGTGGGCGCCTTCTGGGCGCTCTCGCCCGCCGTGGCTTTCGGCCTCAGCGCCGCGCTGATGCTCGCCGGCGCCGGCCTGACCGCTTCTAGTGCCTGATGTCGCTGACGCGAATGCGGGTGCCCTGGCTGTCGGGCAGCGCCTCGATGGTCAGCGTATCGCGCGGGTTCAACTGCACCAGCCGCAGCCCGTCTTTGGTGGCTTTGACCGCCGCGTCCGGATAACGGACATGGTAAAAGCTGATGATCCGCGGCGCCGGATCCGCACTCTGGAACTGCAGCGAAACGATGATGCTGTTGCTGATATCCACCTGCGTCCCCTGCATGCCGGTGGCGCCGGGGTAGACATCCAGCCCCAGGCTGTGCGCCAACTGCTCCGGGTTTTTGGTGTTGCTCAGCACCCCGAAGGGCGACTCCACCCGGCCGCCGTTTTTGGTGGTGGTGACGATGGTCGTATGGCGGACGAAGTACAGCACGCCGGCGAGAAACACCGCCGCCAGCACCAGCGAGGTCAGCAGAAACCACATCACCACCTTGCGCCCACCCCAGGCCGGACGGGAAGCCGCAGCCCCGGACCCTTCCTGGGCCGGAGTTCGCAGCCCGCAACCGGGGCAAAATTGCGCCCCGGCAGGTAGCTCCGCCTGACAGTGGAGGCAGCGATTCCGATGCGTGGGCACGATGACGATCATCCCGAGTGGCGAATGTGCATCACTTCGCCATCCTGCACACTGTAGTCCTTGCCTTCCAACCGCAGCTTGCCCTGGCCGCGGGCCGCGGCCTCGGAGCCAAACTGCAGCAGCTCCTGCCAGCCGATCACCTCGGCCCGAATGAAGTGCTTCGACAGATCGGTATGGATGGCTCCGGCGGCTTCCACCGCCGGCGTGCCCCGCGCAATCGTCCAGGCGCGGCACTCGTCCTCGCCGGCGGTGAAAAATGAGATCAGCCCCAGCAGCTTGTACACCGCCTGCGCCACCCGCGCCACGCCGGACTCCCGCAGTCCGTAGCCGGCCAGAAACTCTGCCGCCTCGGCGGCCGGCAGTCCGGCAATTTCCGCTTCAATCCTGGCGCAGATGGCCACCGCGCCGGTGTTGGGCGCCTCCAGCGCCTTCTCCAGTCCATGGCGGGCCACCGCGCCCGCCATCTCCGGAGCTTCGGCCTCGCTCAGGTTCAGCACGTAGAGAATCGGCTTCTGGCTGAGGAACTGAAACCCTCGGGTCAGCTTCTCCTCGTCCGCGCTCAGCGCCAGCGTGCGCAGCGGCTTCTCCGCCTCCAAGTGGGCCTTCATGCGCTCCAGAATGGCCGCCTCGGCCACCAGCGCCGGCGTGCGCTGTTTCTTCATGTCCTTGGCGACCCGCTCCATGCGCTTCTCCACTTGCCCCAGGTCGCTGACGATCATGTCGAACTCCAGGTTGCGCACGTCGTCGGCTGGCGTCTCCCCGCCCATGCGGTCGAACACCCGGATCACCTGCGCCAGCGCATCCACCGTGCGCAGGGCGGCGATGCCGGTGCCATCGCGCAGCGACTCCGGCGTCAGCGAGCCCACTTCCGTCAATTCGATGGTGGCGTGGGTCAGCTTGTGGGGATGGAAAAGTTCCGCCAGTTGGTCCAGCCGCGCATCTGGAACCGTGGCCACGCCCACGCGATCTTCTCTTCGTGCCAGGTTGACTTCAGCCCCGGTGAGCATGCTGAAGAGGGAGGTTTTTCCCACTTGGGGAAGGCCGATAATGCCGGTTTTCATGGTTTACGTGCGGAAAAGACCAGCGCCATCCACCCTTACAGGGTGATGCGCGAGCGTATGCCTCAGCATAGCATGGCCATTCCATCCCCTATGGCCGTTGGTCGGGGTGCAACCCCTGTCCTCACGGTCGCGTCAAAGGGAGTAGCTGGCATTACGCCATACGTGCCATATCCCATCGGAGGCCGCATCGTTTGAATCATTACGCAACTGCAACCGACGCGTGGAGTGAGGCCGAGGCGATTGAACGAGCCAAGCAGGGCAATGCGCTGGCCTTCGAGTTCCTCTACCATATGCACAAACGGCGGGTGTACTCGCTGTGTCTGCGGATGACCGGCAACACTGCCGAAGCCGAAGACCTGGCTCAGGAGGCATTCCTGCAACTGTTCCGCAAGATCGGCACCTTCCGCGGCGAGAGTGCCTTTTCCACCTGGCTGCACCGGTTGTCGGTGAACGTCGTGCTGATGCATCTGCGCCGCAAGAGCCTGCCGGAGACGCCGCTGGAGGAGTTTACCGAACCCACCCACGAAGACGGCCCGCGGCGCGAGATCGGCGCCCGCGACCAGAACCTTGCCGGCTCGGTGGATCGCGTCAACCTCGAGCGGGCCATCGAGCGCCTGCCTCCCGGCTATCGCACCATCTTCGTGCTTCACGATATGGAGGGCTACGAGCACAACGAGATCGCGGCCATGATGGGCTGCTCCATCGGCAACTCCAAGTCGCAGTTGCACAAGGCGCGCATGAAGCTGCGCGACCTGCTGCAATTGCCGCTGCGCCAGGGCAGTGCGTTGCACGCCACTGCCGCCATGGAAGGCGGAGGAGAATGTGCTTGAGAGACCCCAACCCGAGGACTGTGTTATGAAACGAACTCCGCCTCACCGTGCCGCCCCTGGTTCCCGGTGGGGATCGTCGCCGAGGAGTCGCCCAATGGGAAAGCCAATCGCCATGTCCACCGCCACTTCGGACACCCCCGCTCCGGCCAAGCGTGCGCCGGAGACGGCGCTGGATTGCGCCGCCTTCGAACTCATGCTGGCCGAACACCTGGATCGCGCCCGCCTGCCGCTGTCGGCCACCCTGCATCTGCAAGCCTGCTCCGCCTGCGGGGCCACCGTCGCCTCGTTCGAGAGCATTGCCGCCGAAGTGCGCCAGTTGCCGCCCCATGCGGCGGAACCCGCCACTGACCTGTGGCCGCAGATCGCCGCCATTCTCCGCGACGAAGGCATCATCCACGCCGATGCCGAGGAGTGCCGCGCCGCTTCCGCGCCCGGCCCCCGGCTCGTCCACCGCGCCCCCGCCGCCCGCCGCTGACCCGGCGGCGGCCGTCCCCGGCCGGCAAACTGGAAGGCGCGGGCTATTG
>JBQCEU010000349.1:0-3543 GCA_051959955.1 Terriglobales bacterium
TGCGGCGGCGGCGCCAGCGGCCGTAGCTGTTGGTCAGGCCCAGGCGGGGCAGGCGGGCGCGCAGGAACAGCCAGGCGAAGAGCATGCCGCCCAGGTGGGCGAAGTGGGCGATGCCGTCGGAGCCGGCGCCGTGGATGGTGAACAGAAACTCCAGCGCGCCATAGCCCAATACCAGCCACTTGGCCTTGATCGCCACCGGCGGCAGCAGGAGGAAGACTTCGCGGTCGGGGAACAACAGCCCCACCGCCATCAGCACGCCGTAGATGGCCGCCGAGGCGCCGATGGTGAAGCTCAGGCCGGGCGATAGCCAGAGGTGGAAGATGGAATCCACAATGCCGCCGCCGATGCCGCAGACGAAGTAAAGCTGGTACAGGCGGGTGCTGCCCAGCTCCTCTTCCACCCACACGCCGAACATCCACAGCGCGAACATGTTCCAGAACAGGTGGCTGAGGCTGGCGTGCAGAAACAGGTAGCTGGCCAGCCGCCAAATTTGCCCGCGCGCCACCAAACCCGGCACCAGCGCGAACCAGCCCACCAATTGGCGATTCAACTCCGGGCTGACGTATTGCAGCAGGAACACCGCCGCGGTGACGATGACCAGCACCTTCACCGCGCGGGTGAATCCGGGCACGCTGAAGGTGTAGGTTGGCGGCGGGGTGGTGCGGTAAGCCATGGAGCTGCGGATACCCCTCTCAGTATAGCCACGGCCAGGCGCAGCCTGTTTTTGCCGGGGGCTTCCCACCCCAGCCCGGCAAGCGAGCTGGGGACCCCGGCTTCGCCCCCGCCGCCTCCCGTTGGTCGGCTCCCCCTCGGCCGCGCTGGGGTCGGCCGAGTGGGGCAACAGGCAGGAGTCTCTCCCCGGCAACGGAATGGGACTTGGAAGGGACACCATTCCTCGGCCTCGATCTCGCCTCCGCGGAGCCGACTCGGCCGTTGCCGCGACTAGAATTGAGGTATGGACGAGCGCTACTCGCGGCAGGTGCTGTTTGCGCCTCTAGGCGAGGCCGGGCAGGCGAAGCTGGCGGCGGCGCGGGCGGCCATCGTCGGCTGCGGCGCGCTGGGCACGGCGCAGGCCGATCTGCTGGCGCGGGCCGGGGTGGGCCATCTGCGGCTGATTGACCGCGACTACGTCGAAGCCAGCAACCTGCAGCGGCAGACGCTGTTCGATGAAGAAGATGCCCGCCAGGGCCTGCCCAAGGCCATCGCCGCCCAGCGGCGCTTGCGGGCCGTCAACAGCGGCATCGAGATCGAGGCGGAAGTCGCCGACGTCGAGCCGGGCAACATCGAAAAGCTGCTGGCCGCGGGCGGCCCGGTGGAGCTGATGCTCGACGGCACCGACAACCTCGAAACCCGCTACCTGCTCAACGATTTCGCCGTGGCACGGGGTTTGCCCTGGATCTACGGCGCGGCGGTGGGCGCGCGCGGCATGACGTTTACCGTGCTGCCGGGCGAGACGGCGTGCCTGGAGTGCATCTTCCCTGCCGCGGGCGATGGCGGGGGCGAAGCGATGGAGACGTGCGATACGGCGGGCGTTTTGGGCTGGGCGGTGAGCTGGGTGGCGGCGCTGCAAGTGGCGGAAGCGGTGAAGCTGCTGGCCGGCGACCGGGCCGCGCTGCGCGGCAGCCTGCTCAGCGCCGACCTGTGGCGCAACGAGTTTCGCGAGCTGGCGCGGCCGGCGCGGGATGGCGCCTGCCGCTGCTGCGCCCGGCGCGACTTCGTGCATCTGCGCGGCGAGGGGCGGGCGGCGGTGACGCTGTGCGGGCGGAACGCGGTGCAGATCCACGAACACCGGCGGCCGCTCGACCTGGCGGCGCTCGCCGTCCGGCTGCGGCCGCACGGGGTGGTGCGCGACAACGCCTTCGCGCTGCGTTTCGTGCCCACCGCGCCGGCGGGCATGGAGATGATGATTTTCCCTGACGGCCGCTCACTGATCAAGGGCACCACCGAACCGGGCGTGGCGCGGTCGCTGTATGCGCGTTACGTAGGAAGTTAAGGCGTTGCCGCGCCGGCGCGCGGGTGCTTTCGCTTCGCTTCCCAGGCGGAGGCGATGATCTCTTCCAAGTCGGCGTGGCGAGGCTGCCAGCCCAGAGCGCGCATTTTCGCCGAGCCGGCCACCAGGCGGTCCACATCGCCGGCGCGGCGCGGCTGCACCACGGTGGGAATCGGATGGCCGACGACGCGCCCGGCGGCGGCGATCACCTCACGCACCGAAAAGCCGGTGCCGTTGCCCAGGTTGAAGGCGCGGTCGCTCAGCTCGGGGATGCCGGGGCATTCGGGCTCGCGGGCGAGGGCATCGAGGGCCACGAGGTGGGCGGCGGCCAGGTCGCGGACGTGGATGTAGTCGCGGATGCAGGTGCCGTCGGGGGTGGCGTAGTCGTCGCCGAAGATGGCAATCGCCGGCCGCTCGCCGGCGGCGGCCTCCAGCACCAGCGGGATGAGGTGGCTTTCGGGCTGGTGGCGCTCGCGGCAGCCGGCGGTTGCGCCGGCGGCGTTGAAGTAGCGCAGGGCGAAGTAGTGCAGGCCGCGGCTGGCGTACCAGGCCAGCAGGCGCTCCAGAAAGAGCTTGCTCAGGCCGTAGGGGCTGGCCGGGGCGACGGGCGAGGTCTCGGTCAGCGGCGCCGGGCTGGGGGCGTAGACGGCGGCGGTCGAGCTGAGCACCAGCCGGCGAACGCCGGTACTGTGCATGGCTTCGAGCAATCCCACCGCCTGCAGGGTGTTGTTGTCGAGGTACTTGTGGGGCTCACGGACCGACTCGCCGACCTCGATGAACGCCGCCATGTGGATGACGGCCTCGATCTGGTGGTCGGCGAGCACACGCTCCAGCTTGGCGCGGTCGCCGACGTCGCCCTCGACCCAGCGGGCATCCGGGTGCACGGCGTCGCGGTAGCCGTGGGAGAGGTTGTCGTAGACCGTGACCGCGTCGCCCCGCTGCAGCAGGGTCTCGGTCATCACGCTGCCGATGTAGCCGGCGCCGCCCGCCACGAGAACATTCATACTTCGACTTTCATACCTCTTGGATGCGGCTCACGTTCCCTTCGCCGCGGCCACTGGTGAGCTGGTTGAGCACATAGGGCAAAATGCCACCATCGCGGTAGTAGGCCAGCTCCATGGGCGTGTCCAGACGCACCAGGACGTGGAATTTCTTCGCCTTGCCATCGGGCGCGGTGGCGGTGACCTCGAGCCGGCCGCCGGGCTGAATGGCCTTGCCGCCGGGGATGTCGAAAGTCTCCTCGCCGGTGAGGCCGAGCGATTCGGCCGTTTGGTCCGCCTCGAACTGCAGCGGCAGGATGCCCATGCCGATCAGGTTGCTGCGGTGGATGCGCTCGAAGCTGACCGCGATCACCGCCTGCACGCCCAATAGCCGCGGGCCTTTGGCGGCCCAGTCGCGGCTCGAGCCGGAGCCGTACTCGGCGCCGGCGATGATCAGGCAGGGCACGCCTTCCTTTTCATAAAGCTGGCTGGCGGCGAAGATGCTGATCGGATCCTTACCGTCGGGCAAATGGCGGGTCCATCCGCCTTCGGTGCCGGGCGCAAGGCGGTTGC
>JBQCEU010000350.1:0-2121 GCA_051959955.1 Terriglobales bacterium
GACGCCCGGAGGCACGGCGGCGCTTTGTCCGGCGCCTTGCTCGGATCTTTGCTGGGCGCTTAAGGAAGAGGCGGGCAGGGCAACCAGAGCGGCCGCCAGGGCCAGCGAAAACAGCCGGAATTTAGACATGAAATCCTCCGCACACACAGCAACAGGCTGACGGGTCAATGTATGCGGTAAAGGCGGGGCGCGTCAAGGGGGAGCGCCCGCGGGTATTAGCGCAGAGTCTTGTAGGAGGGCCAGTGGAAGGGGAAGTATTTGCCGGCGGCGGCGGGATCGAGCGTGCCGCCGGCGAGTTCCACCGCCATGGCCAGCACCGGATCACGTTGGGCGGCGAGATCGGCGGCGGTGGGGGCCACGGCGACATCCGGGATGACGCCATGATTCTCCAGGCTGTGGCCGTCGGTCATGATGGCGTCATTGACGGTGATCGAGGCGCCGAAGACGGCCTGCAGCGCCGTGCCCACGCTGAAGCCGCGATCCTCGGCGCGCATCACCTTGCCCGCCGAGCGCTGGCCGACGATGGTGGCCCCGTGGTTGAGTTGCAAAACGCGCGCGAACATCTCGGCGGCCGAGGCCGAGTCACTGTCCAGCAGGATGAAGAGCTTGCCGGTGTAATGGTGGTCGTCGGGGTCCACGTTGAGCCGGTGATGCTTGTTGCGCTCGACCAGATCAGCGACCTCGGTTTTTTCCCGGACAAAGAAGCTGAGCATGTGCAGCAGCGAATCCTCGGCGCCGCCGGGGTTGCCGCGCAGATCAAGGACGATGGCCGGGTGGGAGGCGGCGAGCTTGAAGTTGCGATCGCTGTCGCGCTGGTCGTTGTCGAACTCGGGGAAGCGCCAGAGGAAGACATCGCCGGCGGTGGCCGTCTGCTGGATGTCATCCAGGGGATCGTTGAGGGTGTACTGGACCTTGTCGGTGTAGACGAAGTGGGTCTTGACCAGTTCCTGGCGGTGCACGCCCGCGGGGTCGCGCAAATCCAACCGCAGGCCGCCCTGGGGCGCGAGGATGTTGATGTAATAGCGCAGGGCATCGAAGTCGCCGGGATTCACCGCCCAGCCGTTGAGGCCGGTGACTTCATCGCCGGGGTGCACCTTGGCGGCGGTGTCGGAGTCAGGCCGGACACGGGTGATCAGGCAGTGGCCGGCGATCATCTCCATGTGCAGGCCGTAGAAGGGCATGTAGTTGATCTGCGGGGGCACGAAGTAGACGTGGCTGTCGTGCAGGGCGTCGAGATAGGCGGCGATGACGCGGAAGGCTTCCGGGAGCGTGGGGACGGTGTCAAGGCGCTTACGGTATTGGTGGTAGCGGGCGTCCATGTCCACGCCATGGAAGGTGGGGTCGTAGTAGTCCTCCTTCAGGGCTTCGTGGATGTCGTCGAGCATGACCTTGGCGCGCTCGCGGTCGAAGCGCGAGATGGCGTGCGGGTCTTTTTGCGTCTTCTGCGCGGAGGCAGGCAACTGGGGCAGCAGGGCGAGCGCCAGCGCCGCGGCGCAGCGCCGCAAGCAGCGCGCGGACCAGATCATCACGTCCTGAAGTTATGCTCTGGCCCGCGCGGTTGTCAACTGCGCCAAAGACTTATTGATAAAAGACAATCGCCATCGAGCGTTCGCCGTTGATGCCGGTGACCACGAGGTTGATGTTGACCTGCGCGACCGGCTGGCCGTTGCAGGTGGCGGGAATGGTGATGCTGCCGGAAGTGGCGGTGGGGGCGAGATTGGTGCCCTTGGCCTCGCAACTGAGCGAGTTGGCTTGATTGCCTACGAAGACGATGGCATTGAGTTTGACGCGGGCGATGGCGTAGGTCGAGGGCAGCGTCCAGTGGTAGGTGGTGGGCTGGCCGAGGGTGAGGCTGGACATGCTGGAGCTGGTGAGGCCGGTGACCGTCACCGGGTCGGTGGTGAAGGCGTTGCTGGTGAGGGAATAGGTCACGGGGTTGCCGGTGGCGGGGGTGACGGTGGCGGTGAAGGCGGTGCCGGCCGGGATCAGGCTGGTGAGCGAGTCGGCTTCCAAATAGGAGTGATCGAGGAAGATATCCTCGCTGGTGGTGGGGGTGGGCTGGAAGGTTTGATCCAACTGGCCGGAGGCTTGCGTGGGGGTGTTGTTCCAGATGCCGCCGCC
>JBQCEU010000351.1:0-37971 GCA_051959955.1 Terriglobales bacterium
ATGCGGTGGCCGCGCTCGATCACATCGAGGTGACCGAGGGTGGGCGGGTCGAAGGAGCCGGGATAAATGGCCAGCAGACGCTGCATGGGCAACCGCTTTCTATTCTGCTATAGTCGGCGCGAGGAAAACCAATGTCCACCCCTTCCCGCCGCCGTTTCCTGCAGGCCTCCGCCCTGGGTGCCGCCGCATTGCCCGTGGTTCTTGCCGGTTGCGGCCAACAGGCCGCCCCCGCCGCGGGCGGCGGGGGTGGCGCCGCCGCGGCCAAGCTTCCGGACTCCATCCTGGCGCTCCAGCCGGTGACCCCGAAGATTGTGCCCATCACCGACGCGGAACGCGAGCAGCGGCTGCGCAAGGCGCAGGAACTAATGGGGCAGAACAAAATCGACGCCATTTTCATGCGCGGCGGCAGCTCGCTGGTCTACTACACCAACATGCACTGGTTCAACAGCGAGCGCACCATGGGGATGCTGCTGCCCCAGAAGGGCGACCCCATCTACATCACCCCGGCGTTTGAGAAGAACCGGGCGCTGGAGCAGATCCAGCGGGCCAGCTTCCTCGGCCACGACGTGCGCACCTGGCAGGAGGACGAGAGCCCCTACGCGTTGATCGCCCGCACCCTGGCCGACCTGAAGCTGGCCACCGGGCGGATCGGGATCGAGGAACAAGTGCCGTACTTCATGTCCACCGGCATCGCCGAGGCCGCCGGGCGGGCGCACCTGGTGAGCGCCACCCCGGTCACCGCCGGCTGCCGCGCGGTGAAGAGCGCGGCCGAGCTGGCGCTGATGCAGATCGCCAACGACGCCACCCTCGCCGTCTACCACGCCGTCTGGCAGGGCCTGCAGCCGGGGATGACCCAGATCCAGGTGGGCCAGTGGATCGATGCCGCCTATGCGCGCCAGGGGCTGCGCGGCGGCGCCAGCATCAACGTCGGCCAGTACACCGCACTGCCGCACGGCTCGATCGAGCCGCAGCACATCGAAGAAGGCACGGTGCTGATGCTCGACGACGGCTGCACGGTCGAGGGGTACCAGTCGGACATCACCCGCACCTTCGTGCTGGGCAAGGCCACGGACAAAATGAAGAAAGTCTTCGAGATCGTGCAGAAGGCGCAGACCACGGCGCGGGAAGCCGCCCGGCCCGGCGTGGCCATGGGCGAGGTGGACGCGGCCGCCCGCAAGGTGGTCAGCGACGCCGGCTACGGCCCCGACTACAAGTACTTCGGCCACCGCCTCGGCCACGGCATCGGCCTCGACGGCCACGAGTGGTACTACCTGGTGCGCGGCAACCAGCGCAAGATCGAGGCCAACATGACCTTCAGCGACGAGCCCGGCATCTACATCGTGGGCGAGTTCGGCGTTCGTCTCGAGGACGACATGCACATCACCCCCGAAGGGGCCGAGTGGTTCACGCCGCAGAGTCCTTCCATCGAGCAGCCGTTCGGGAACGGCTAATTAGTGATTAGTAATTAGTGATTAGTGATTGGCCTGACGCGGGATTTCGGGCGGCGCAGGTGCGCGATCTTCCTCCGGCGGCGGGGCCAATTGCTAGTACCTAATCACTAATCACTGCTTGCGGAACCCTGCCAGCAGCTTCTCGGCGCGGTGGCGGGCGGCGGACATGGCGCCGCCGTCGGCGATCAGCTTTTCCAGCGTGGGGGCGAGGAGCTGGGGCTCGGCCATGAGGTGATTGGACCAGTCGTCCTGGATGTGGTTCATGAGCGAGAGCACGTCCAGCGGTTGGTATTGCAGGGCGCGCTGCAGGCGGATGGCGTCCATGCCGGTGACCGAGATTTTTTCGAACAGATCCACCAGTTTCGCCGCCGTTTTGTCGGTGGTATAGGTGAACGGCTGCGACTGATGACGGCCGGCGTCGTCGAAAGCCAGCATCTTGTCGCCGGTGTAGGCGACCTGCTGTTTGGACTGCAGCGGCTGGGAGAAATCGTGCAGCGCGGCGGCGGCGGCAAAAATCTGCGCCACCGTCCGGGGAGAGGCGGTGAAGTCGAGGGTGGCGAGCGGGTCGGTGGGAACCTCGCGGGCCTGGTAGCGGGCGGCGCCGTCCTGGCGGACTTCGATCTGCAGGAAAGCCGGCTTGGATTCCTTGAAACTGCGCCTGTAGGTCACGCGCGCGCTCTGGGCGGCGAGCCGGGGGCCGAGCAGCAGCGCCAGGCCCAGGGCGGCCAGGGTGGCTTTGCGAACCGTCATGAATTCATCTTATTACCGGCTGGTGAGGCGGGCGAAGCGGTGCTTGCCGACCTTGACCAGGGTGGCGGGAGGGAGCGGGGCGGCCAGCTTGACCTCGCGCTGCACCACGCCGGCGACCGTCACCGAGCCCGACTTGATCAGGCGCGCGGCTTCGCTCACCGAGGGGGCGAGGGCGGCCTCGGCCAGCATCTTGTCCAGCCGGTCGCTGAGCGTCACGGCGAGGTCGGCAACCTCGCTGGGGGCGGCGCCGCCCTGCACCACGCGCTCGAACTCCTGGCGGGCGGCGTGGGCGGCCGGGGCGCCGTGGAAGTCGGCGGTGATCTGCTGGGCCAGATCCTTTTTCACCTCCATGGGATGGAGCCGGCCGGCTTCGACCGCCTGGCGGCGGAGGGTGATCTCCTGCTCGCCCAGGTCGGTGAGCAGCAGCCAGTAGCGCCACATCAGCTCGTCGGAGATGGACATCAGCTTGGCGAACATCGCCGCCGGCTCCTCGGTGATGCCGACGTAGTTGCCAAACGACTTCGACATTTTGCGCACCCCATCCAGGCCCTCGAGCAGCGGCATGGTGAGCACGATCTGGGGCCGCTGGCCGTACTCCTGCTGGATCTCGCGCCCCAGCAAGAGATTGAATTTCTGGTCGGTGCCGCCCAGCTCGACGTCGGCCTCGAGCGCCACCGAGTCGTAGGCCTGGGCCAGCGGGTACAGGAACTCGTGGATGGAGATGGGCTGGCCGGCGTGGTAGCGGGCGTGGAAGTCGTTGCGCTCGAGCATGCGGGCCACGGTGGACTTGGCGCACAGCCGCACCCACTCGTCGGCGCGCAGCGGGGCCAGCCATTCGCTGTTGAAGCGCACCCGGGTGCGCGCGGGGTCGAGCAGCTTGAAGACCTGGGCGCGGTAGGTGGCGGCGTTTTCCTGGATCTGGGCGGGCGAGAGCGGCGGGCGGGTGTCGCTGCGCCCGGTGGGGTCGCCGATCATGCCGGTGAAATCGCCGATCAGGAAGGTGACCTCGTGGCCCAGATCCTGAAAATGCTTGAGCTTGCGCAGCAGCACGGTGTGGCCGAGGTGCAGGTCGGGTGCGGTGGGGTCGAAGCCGGCCTTGACGCGCAGCGGGCGGCCGCTGGCCTGGGCGGACTCCAGGCGGGCGCGCAGCTCGGCCGGGGCGATGAGCTCGACCGCGCCCTTGGCGAGCAGGGCCATCTGCTGATCCACCGGAGGAAAGGCGGGCATAGGCGATTATTATAGAACCCGGACTTTCATGGACCTCAGCGTGGACATCGCCGGCGTGCGGCTCGAAAACCCGGTGATCGCCGCCAGCGGCACTTTCGGGTACGGCAACGAGTTTGCCGACATTGTGCACCTGGCCAAACTGGGCGCGGTGGTCACCAAGGGGCTGTCGCGGCTGCCCATGCCGGGCAACCCCAGCCCGCGGCTGTTCGAGACGGCGGCGGGCATGCTGAACTCGGTGGGGCTGCAAAATATCGGCGCCCCGGCCTTCGTCGCCAGCCGGCTGCCGCAGTTGCGGCAGTTGGGGGTGGTGGTGATCGCCAACGTCTTCGGCGAAAGCATCGAGGACTATGTGGCGGTGATCGAGGAGCTGAACCGCGGCGAGGGCATCGCCGCCTACGAGCTCAACGCCAGCTGCCCCAACACCGCCTGCGGCGGCATGGTCTTCGGCACTGACCGCGGGCTGCTCACCGAGCTGGTCGGGGCGGCCAAGCAGGCGGCGCGGCGGCCGTTGATCGTCAAGCTCAGCCCCAACGTCACCAGCATCGCCGCCATGGCCGAGGCCGCCGCCGCCGCCGGGGCCGACGCGCTCTCGCTGGTCAACACCTTTCTGGGCATGGCCATTGACGCCGAGACCCGCCGGCCGCGTTTTGCCCGCGTGGTGGGCGGGTTGTCGGGACCGGCCATCAAGCCGCTGGCGCTGCGCATGGTGTATGAGGCCCACCGCGCCGTGGGGCTGCCGATCGTGGGCATGGGCGGCATCGCCAGCGGCACCGACGCGGTGGAGTTTCTGCTGGCCGGCGCCAGCGCGGTGGCCATCGGCACCATGAACTTCTGGGACCCCAAGGCGACCGAGAACGTGCTGGCGGAACTGCGGCAGTTCTGCCGCCGCCACGGCGTGGACGCGGTGCGCTCGCTCACCGGGGCGCTGGCGGTGGAGGAGCGGAGCGAATGAAGGTTCTGGTGCTGGGCGGCGGCGGGCGCGAACATGCGCTCGCCTGGAAGCTGCGGCAATCGCCGCAGGTGGAGGCCGTGTTCGCGTTGCCGGGCAGCGACGGCGTGGCGGCCGGCGGCGTCGCCTGCCTCGCCGGCGATCCCTGCGCCGCCGCCGGCGTGCTGCGCGCGGTGCGCGAGCGGGCGGTGGATTTGGTGGTGGTGGGGCCGGAGGCGCCGCTGGCGGCGGGCATAGCCGACGCGCTGCGGGCGGCCGGCGTGGCCGTGTTTGGACCCTCGCGGGCGGCGGCGCAACTGGAGTCGAGCAAAATCTTCGCCAAGGAGTTCATGGCCCGACACCACATCCCCACGGCGCGTTTCGCCGCCGCTTCCGGCGCGGTCGAGGCGCGGCGGGCGCTGGCGGCGATGGGCCCGGCGGTGGTGATCAAGGCCGATGGCCTGGCGGCGGGCAAGGGCGTGGTGGTGCCGGAGACGGCGGCCGAGGCCGACCGGGCGCTGGAGCAGATGCTGGCCGGCGAGCTGGCGGGCGCGGCCGGCGAGCGGGTGGTCATCGAGGAGCGGCTGCGCGGACCCGAGGTCAGCCTGCTGGCCATCAGCAACGGCGAAAGCTACCTGCTGCTCTCCGCCGCGCGTGACCACAAGCGCCTGCTCGACGGCGACCGCGGGCCCAACACCGGCGGCATGGGCGCGATCTCTTTCGATGCCCTGCTGGCCGACGCGGTACGGCAGGAGGTGGAGGAAAAGATCGTGCGTCCCACCCTGGCGGGTATGGCGAAGGAAGGCGCAATTTTTCAAGGCGTCTTGTATTGCGGCCTGATGCTCACCCCCCAAGGCCCCAAGGTGCTGGAGTACAACGTGCGCTTTGGCGACCCCGAGGCGCAGGCCATCCTGCCGCGCTGGGGCGGTGATATCGCCGGCGTGCTGCAAGCGGCCGCCCGCGGAGAGGATATGGCCGGCAGAGCCGGAGCCGCACTGGCTCCCGCTTCCGCCTGCGTGGTGGCGGCCAGCGGCGGCTATCCCGGCGGCTATTTGAAGGGCGAGGCCATCGCCGGCCTGGACGCCGCCGGCCAACACCCGGGCGTGACCGTCTTTCACGCCGGCACGCGGCGCGGCGCCCAGGGGTGGGAGACCAACGGCGGCCGGGTGCTCGCGGTCGCCGCCACCGGCGACACGCTAGCCGCGGCGCTTGCGCCCTGTTATCAGGCTTTGCAAAATATTCAATTCCGCGGCATGCAGTTTCGCCGCGATATCGGCGCCTCCAGCGCCCATTCATAACCCTCGAAGGAGAACCATGTCATCCACTTCCGCCAAGCCTCTGGTCGCCATCCTGATGGGCAGTGACACCGACCTGCCGGTGATGCAGCAAGCCGCCGATCAACTGGCCAAATTCGGCATCCCCTACAGCATCGACATCATTTCGGCGCACCGCTCGCCGGCGCGCACCGCCGAGTTCGCCCGCACCGCCGCGGCGCGCGGCTTGAAGGTGCTGATCGCCGGCGCGGGCGCGGCGGCGGCGCTGGCCGGCGCGCTGGCGGCCGAGACCACCCTGCCGGTGATCGGCGTGCCGCTGGCCACCACGCCCTTGGCCGGTTTCGATGCCCTGCTTTCGACCGCCATGCTGCCCGCCGGCGTGCCGGTGGCCACCATGGCGGTGGGCGGAGCCACCAACGCCGCCGTGCTGGCGGCGCAGATGCTGGCGCTGTCCGATGCCGGGCTGGCGCAGAAGCTGGTCGAGTTCAAGCAGGAATTGGTGCGCAAGGTCGAGGAGAAGTCGCGCAAGCTGCAAAGCAAGTAAACCGGGGCGCGGGCCGGCCGGGACCCGGTATCGAAAAAAAAACGGCGAGTCGGACGATTTTTCTTGACTTGCTGTAGTGGAAGCCATATATGTTGGGTGGTGATTTCCACAGCCCTAGATAAAGGGGTGTGGGGCGCTAGCGCAAAGGAGGACACTATGGCTGCCAAGAAACCGGCAAAGAAGGCCGCGAAGAAGACCGCCAAGAAGAAGAAGTAGTAGTCCCACCAGCGGGGGGCCCCTGCCGGGCACCCCGCCCAGAAAAATAGGATGCGCCGCAAGCGCATCCTATTTTTTTCTCCCCTCATCGAACAGGTAGGAGCTCTGCCTCGGCCCCCTGGCCGAACCGGAGCCGCCTGGAGGGGACTAGATGGCCATGTTCGAGGGAGTGTTGAGGGCGTGGCAGCGTTCGACTTGTCATCATCGCTGGCTGCGGGCACGCTGGGCGGACGGAACCTACGGGTTGCGCTGTTCCCGCTGCATGATGGCCTATCCCAAGACCTGGGAGGACGTGATCGGCGGCACGGTTGCGCCGCAGCCGCCCGCGACCACCCCCACCGAGCCGGCGGTGCTGAGCGAACTCGGCCGTACCGCCTGATCCGTTTCGCCACTTTCCCTGCTATACTTACGGTTTACGTCTGCAGGGGAAGGTGTCTATGTACGCGGTCATACGCAGTGGTGGGAAACAGTACCGGGTGAGTCCCGGCGACGAGCTGAGGCTGGAAAAGCTGCCGCAGGCGGCGGGGGCCGAAATTGAGCTGACCGATGTGCTGGCGGTGGGTGACGGCGCGGGTGCGTTGCGCCCGGGCGCGGGCGCCAAGGTCAAGGGCACGGTGCTGGGCCAGGCCAAGGCGGCCAAGGTGCTGGTGTTCCATTACAAGCGCAAGAAGCAGTACAAGAAGTTGCAGGGTCACCGGCAGGCGTTCACGCGCGTGCGTATCAGCGAGATTCAGGCGTAGGCAGGCACCATGGCACATAAAAAAGGACTGGGAAGTTCGCGCAACGGGCGCGATTCGAATGCACAACGGCTGGGCGTCAAGCGCTATGGCGGCGAGCAGGTATTGGGCGGCGCCATTCTGGTACGCCAGCGCGGCACACCCTTCAAGCCGGGCGAGAACGTGGGCCGCGGCAAGGACGACACCTTGTATGCCCGCGCCGCCGGCGTGGTCGAGTTCGTGAATCGAGGCCGTTTGGGGAAGTTCGTCAACGTCCGCGCGCAATAAGGCAGTTGCCGGTTACCAACGGCAGTTGCCAGTTACCAGTTGCCAGTTGCCAGTTCCGGACGCAGAAGCAGGGACGCGGTGCAAGGGCTTGCAAGGGCCGGAGATCTCCGGCCCATTCTTTTTTGCGACGCCGCCGCCCTCACCCCGCCGCGAGGCTCCGCCGCACCTGGCGCGAGTCGCCGGGCAGGGGCCAGGGGCCCCCGGCCCGGCTCAGGATCAGAATGGGAGAGAGCGGGCGGCTGGAGGAGAGCGTGGCGCGAGGCTCCCGCCGCACCGAGCGCGATGCGCCGGGCAGGGGCCAGGGGCCCCCGGCCCGGCCCCAGGATCAGAATGGGAGAGAGCGGGCGGCGAAGCCGGGCGCCCGCGTTTAATCAATGTTCGTAGACGAAGTCGAAATTCGGGTGCAGGCGGGCGGCGGGGGCAACGGCTGTCTGGCCTTCCGGCGGGAGAAGTTTGTGCCGCGGGGCGGGCCCAGCGGCGGCGATGGCGGCCACGGTGGCGACATCATCATGGAAAGCTCGGAGCGCCACAACACGCTGGTGCATTTCCGTTTCAACCCGGAGCACAAGGCGCAGCGCGGCGGCCACGGCGAGGGCAGCAACTGCCACGGCAAGAATGGGCGTGACGTGGTGCTGCGCGTGCCGGTGGGGACGGTGGTGACGGATGCCGAGTCGGGCGAGCTGGTAGCCGACTTCGACCAGCCCGGCCTGCGGCAGGTGGTGGCCAAGGGAGGGCGCGGAGGACGCGGCAATGCCCGTTTTGCCACCTCCACCAACCAGGCGCCGCGGCGGGTGGAGGAGGGCGAGCCGGGCGAATTTCGCCGTCTGCGGCTGGAGTTGAAGCTGCTGGCGGAAGTGGGGCTGGTGGGTTTCCCCAACGTGGGCAAGAGCACGCTGATCTCGGTGATCTCGGCGGCGCGGCCCAAAATCGCCAACTATCCCTTCACCACGCTGGCGCCCAACCTGGGGGTGGTGCGGGTGGGCGGCGATACGGCCGCGGAGGATGAGCGGAGCTTCGTGGTGGCCGACATTCCCGGGCTGATCGAGGGCGCGCATGCGGGCGCGGGGCTGGGGATGCAGTTTCTGCGGCACATCGAGCGCACCCGCATCCTGGCGCACCTGGTGGACGTTTCACAGTTCAGCGGGCAAGATCCGGTGCATGATTTCGATGTGATCCAGGCCGAGCTGCGGGAATTTGGCTCGGGGCTGGCGGAGAAGCCGGTGGTGGTGGTGGCGAGCAAATGCGATATCGCGACGCCGGAGAAGCTGGCGGCGCTGGAGGCCATGGCGGGGGAACGCGGGCTGCCCTTCGTGGCCATCGCCGCCGCGACGGGCATGGGCATTCCCAAGCTGAAGTACCTGTTGGCGGACGAGTTGCGGCGCAGCGTGCCGGCGCCTGACGCCGCTGCCTCATGAACACCGGGCGGGCGCCCAGGCGGCGGATGCGGCGGATAGGGGTACTGGGCGGCACCTTCGATCCGGTGCACAACGGCCATATGGCCATGGCGCGGGCGGCGCAGCGGGCCTGCGGGCTGGAGTGGGTTTATTTTGTCCCCGCGCCCCGCCCCTGGCACCGCGATCAGCCGCCGGTGGCGGGCTATGCCGAGCGCTACGCCATGCTGGCGCTGGCGCTGCAGGGCCGGCGCGCCTGGCAGCCGCTGGCGATTCCGGATGCCAGACGGCGGGCGACCTACACCGTGGACCAGCTCGCCTGGATCGCCGCCCATGAGCCGGGCTCGGTGGTGACCAACATCGTGGGCGCGGATGCCTGGCTGACGCTGCCCACGTGGCGGCACTGGCGGCGGCTGCTGGGGGCGTGCGACTGGGCGGTGCTGGCGCGGCCCGGAACGGTGGGCGAGCAACTGGAGGCGACCGTGCCCCCCTCCCTGGTGGCCGCCGGCGATGCCGGTGGACTACGGCTGCGGAATGGGCACTTCATCCGCTGGATCCGGGACTTTCGGCATCCCGCGAGCGCCACGCAGGCGCGGCGGGAGCTGGCCGTCAGCGGGCGGAGCCGGCAAATTCCAAAGGCAGTGGCGGAATTTGCCCGGCGTGCCGATCTATATTCAGTGGAGCGTGATGGCTAAGACAACCGATCTACAACTGCGGAAACAACTCCGGGCGGCGGCGGCGGCCGCGGTAGCCAAAAAGGCGCAGGACCCGGTGATTCTGGATGTGCGCAAGCTGGCAGGCTTCTGCGACTACTTTCTGATCTGCCACGGCAACAGCCCGGTGCAGATTGAAACCATCACCGAGGCGGTGGAGAAGCGGCTGGCGGAGGCCGGGCTGCACCCCGCGCACCGCGAGGGGGCGCGTCAGGGGGAGTGGCGGGCGCTCGATTACGTGGATTTTCTGGTGCACGTGTTTTCGCCGCGCACGCGGCGGTTCTATGACCTGGAGCGGCTGTGGAGCGGAGCTCCACGGGTGACGGCGGAGACTCGCAGCCGCAAGCCCAAGGGCGAGGACTGAGGCGCGGGCGGCATGGCGATGGAGACACAATCCGAACCCACCGCATCCGGGGTGACGCCGCCGCCGGCGGCCGAGCCGCCGCTGCCGGTGTGGATTGCCCACGACGAGGCGTCACGAAAACTGCTGGAGATGGTGCACAAGGCGGCGGGACTGCCTTCGACGGTGCTGATCCTGGGCGAGAGTGGAACCGGCAAGGATCAACTGGCCCAACTGCTGCACTTCCTCGGTCCGCGGCGGCATGAGCCGGTGGTGAAGATTGACTGCGCGGCGCTGCCGGAGGAGCTGCTGGAGAGCGAGCTCTTCGGCTACGAAAAAGGCGCGTTCACCGGCGCCTACCAGGCCAAGCCGGGGCGGCTGGAGATGGCGGGGCAGGGGACGCTGGTGCTCGACGAGATTGCCGCCCTCAGCCTGCCGCTACAGGCCAAGCTGCTGCGGGTCATCGAGGAGAAGCAGTTTGAGCGGCTGGGGGGCCACACCTCCATTCGCATCGAGGCGCGGCTGCTGGCGCTGACCAACGTGGATTTGGAGAAGGCGGTGGTGCGCCGCGACTTTCGCGAGGACCTCTACTACCGGCTGTTTGTGCTGCCGCTGCAGATTCCGCCGCTGCGCGAGCGTCCGGACGACATTCTGCCGCTGGCGCGGCATTTTCTGCGCGAGCTGGGGCGCGAACGGCCGGCGGCGCTCTCGGCGGCGGCGCAGCGGGCGCTGCAGCAGTACGGCTATCCCGGCAATGTGCGGGAGCTGCGCCACCTGCTGGGGCGGGCGGTGATGCTGGCCGCCGGGCCGGAACTGACGGAGGCTGATTTTCCCGCGTATCTGCGGGCCACGCCCGCGGCGGCGGAGCGCTCGCTGCAGGAAGTCGAGAAGGAGCACATCGCCGCCGTGCTGCAGCGCTTCCGCGGGCGCAAGCAGCAGGCGGCGGCGGCGCTGGGCATCAGCCCCAAGACGCTGCTGGAGAAACGCCGCAAGTATGGTCTCGACACGCCCTGGACGGATCGTGTGCCCGAGGGGATTTTCAGTTCGACTCGGAAGCCGACGCCGCCTCGGCGGTAGTCTCGGGGGCGGTGGCGGGCTCTGCCGCGGGGTTGGCTTCGAGACCCTCCAGGCCGGCTTGGGCCATCTCCTCGAACTCCTTGAGGGTGGGCAGATCGCGCAGGCTGGCGAGGCCGAACTGGATCAAAAAATCCTTGGTGGTGCGGTAGAGGATGGGCTTGCCCACCACCTCCTTGCGGCCGGCGGTCGTGACCAGCTTCTTCTCCAGCAGGGTGTTGATCACCCCCGCCGGGTCCACGCCGCGAATGTCGCGGATCTCGGGCAGCGTCACCGGCTGGCGATAGGCGATGACGGCCAGCGTCTCCAGCGCGGCCAGCGACAAACGCACCCGCGGCTTGAGGCTCCGGAGGAACTGGCGCACGCTCTCGTGGTGCTGCGGCTTGGTGGCCATGCGGTAGCCGCCCGCCACGGCGCGCAGCTCGATGCCATAGGCATCGGGAGCGTAGCGCTCCTCCAGCGCCGCCAGCGCCTGCTGCACCTGCGCCAGCTCGACGCCCAGCACCTGGGCGATCTGCGCCGCCGTGGCCGGTTCCTCGGCCGCGTAGACGATGGCCTCGACGGCCGACACCAGCTCGTTCATCCGATTTCTCCCCGATCCTGCTGCACCTGCGCCCAAGCCTGCTGAAAGCGGCGATGGCGCTTGAGCAGGATTTCACCAAACGGCCGATCCTGGCGCAGCAGGGCGACGTTGAGCCGCACCATCTCCAGCACCGCCAGAAAGGTGGCCAGCAGCGCCTGGCGGCTGGCGGCGCGCTGAAACAGCGGACGAATGCCGATGGGCTCCTCGCTCAGTGCCAGTTGGCGGTGGATGATGTTCATCATCTCGCGCACGCTGACTTCCTCGGGCACGATCTCCAGTTGCGGCCGCTCCTGCAGCCGCTTGAGCACCTGCTGGAAGGTGGACACCAGGTCATGCACCCCGACCACCAACTGGCCGGGCTCGTCGTCCACGCTCTGATCCCAGGCCTGCGGCCGCGACCAACTGGCTTCCTCCAACTGTTGACGCTCATGCAACTGCGACGCCGCCTGTTTGAACTGCTCGTACTCGAGCAGCCGCTGCACCAGTTCCTCGCGCGGGTCCACGGGCTCCTCGCCCGGCAGCACCGGATCGGCGGGCAGCATCATCTTGCTCTTGATCTGGATCAGGGTGGCGGCCACCACCAAAAACTCGGCCGCTACTTCCACGTCCAGCTCGCGCAGGGTGGTGAGGTAATTCAGGTACTCGGCGGTGATGGCGGCGATGGGGATGTCGTAAATGTCAATATTGCGGCGGCGGATGAGATCGAGCAGCAGGTCGAAGGGCCCCTCGTAAATCTGGCCGATTTGCACCAGAAAGGGCGAGGTTTCGGCGGCGGGATTGGGTGTGGACGGCTGGGACATGGCCGGAAGAGGCTCCCGGGGCCTGCCGCGGGTGGAAACAGCATATCATTATGGCCAAGCGCCAGCAATTTGAGGGATTTGGCCCGGTTTTCGAGGAAGGCCCGGGCGTAACCTGGCAGGCCAAGCCAGCGTTGTGAGTGTGTATGCTGGCGCAAGCGCTCACCATGACGCTACCGTACCGGGCAACGCCGGCCGAAGATGCCGATTTGGGGCTGGTGCGCCGCATTCAGGACGGCGACGGAGCGGCATTCGAAGAGCTGTACGCGCACTATCAACAGCCGATCACCCGCATGGTGGCCAACATCGTGCGCCAGCCGGATGTGGTCCCGGATTTGGTGCAGGAGATCTTCACCAAGGTTTACTTCGCCATGGAGGGGTTCACGCCCGGATTGCCGTTCCGGCCGTGGCTGTATCGCGTGGCCGCAAATTATTGTGTAGACTACCTGCGAAAGCGGAAACGGCAGCCACCACAGGTTTCCACCACGGCGGAGAGTGGCGGGGAACAGGAGTGGATGGTGCCCGACCATTCGGCCAGCGTGTTACAGCACTTGGTGGCGGAGGACTTGGCTGGTAAGCTGCTGCTGGATCTCAAACCGCGGGACCGGATGCTGCTGGTGATGAAAGAGATCCAGGAGATGTCGCTGGAGGAGATCGGGGCGATCACGCACATGGGAGTTTCGGCGGTGAAGGTGGCACTGTTTCGGGCCCGCAAGCGTATGCTCGACCAGTATCAGCAGCATTACCGCCGGCAGGGGGCCGAAGCAGGTTCCGGGGAGGGGACGCGATGAGGATCCTGGGGGCGAAGCGAGGTGAGTGTGCGCGGGTGCGGGAGCAGATGGAGCGCCAGGGAGCGGAGTGGGCGCCGCAGGCGGAGCGGCACCTGGCGGGCTGCCGCGCCTGTACGGAGTATGCGCAACTGGCGGTCTGGTCGCGCCAGGTGTTGCAGGCGGGTGAATTGGCGGTGACGCCGCCGCTGATGAGCGCGGTATGGGCTTCGATTCACCGCGCCTCGGAACAGGCCTGGGACCTGGGGCTGTCGCGCAGCTTCCGCTATCTTTTGCCCTACATGGTGGCGGTGGTGGCGCTGATTGCGCTGGTGGGCGGGTTGACCTCGTCGCGCACGGCCACGCCGGTGCAGGCGGCGAGCACGGCCTATTCGGTGCTGAGCCAGCCGGAGGCGCCGGGCACGGTGCTGGTGACCTCCTCGGCCATGCCGGCGCAGGATCCGGTGGAGCTGTTCTGGGGGCCGAGCCGGCGGTAGGCGGATATGTCACGGCGTTTTCAAACTTCGCTGATTCTGGTGGTGGTCTTCTGCCTGGGATTGGCGGCGGGGGTGGGGGGCATGATCTGGGCCTGGCCCGGGGTGCGGTCGCGGTTTGTCCACAAGCCGCAGCATGAACCGCCGATGGCGCGCATGCAGCGCACCCTCAGCCTGACGCCGCAGCAGGTCACCGAAATGTCCACGGTGCTGAAGGGCGTGGGCGATTTGCGGCACCAGATTCACCTGAAGTACGCCCCCGAGTACGAGCGGTTGTGCGACCAGTCGGCGCAGACGCTGCAGCGCGAGCGCGACGAGTACGTGCAGTCGCCGGAGCGGCAGAAGGCGCTGGACCAGATCCACGGCATCCTCAGCGATGCGCAGTGGAAGATTTTCCAGGACCGCATGGTGGAATCCGGCAAGTCGCGTCAGCCGCCCGACCCCTGCCACCGCAAGCAGTCCGGCCAGGCGCCGGCGGCGGGGGCGCAGCACCGCTGAGCCGCCCACGTTATAATGAGGTACCCTTGGCGCGCCGCTTCCGGAGAGGCCGCGGCCGGAGGGCAAGGATCTTGCGCCAATGCTGAATTTCTTTCGACGGCGGGATACCGTGGTCCGCATCATGCTGGGCGGATTCCTGGTGGTGATCTGTGTCGCCATGGTCATGTTCCTGATTCCCCAGGGAATGACCGGCGACTCCAGCCTCCCGCTTTACCAGCAGACGGTGGCCACGGTGAACGGCACGCCGATCCGGGGCCAGGAAGTGACCACCCAACTGCAGCGCTATGCCCAGGGGCAGTCGCTGCCGCCGCAACTGCTGCCCATGCTGGGCGAACAGGTGCTGCGCGGGCTGGTGCTGAACCAGGCGCTGGCCGATCAGGCGGCGAAGCTGGGCATGGCACCCAGCAACGCCGAGATCGTGGAAGCGGCGCGGCAGCAGTTGCCGCAGTTGTATCCCAACGGCAAGTATGTGGGGGACCAGCAGGCGGCGCAGATGATCGCCCAACTGCAGTTGACCCTGCCCGAGCTGCAGACGGAATTGCGGCAGCAGATCATGATCAACAAGATCCGCGATCTGGTGACCGATCCGGTGCGGGTGAGCGATGCGGCGGTGAAGCAGGCGTTTGAGCAGGACAACGAGAAGGCGACCTTCAGCTACGCCGTGTTCGATCCGACCGCGCTGGCCAGCCAGGTGACCATCACCCCCGCCGCGCTGGCGGCCTACTACCAGCAGCATCAGGCGGCCTATAACGCGCCCGAGAAGCGGCAGTTGGACGTGCTGCTGGCCAACCAGGCGGTGATGGCGGCGACGATCCAGATCTCACCCCAGGCGGTGCATGAGTACTACCAGCAGAATCTGGCCCAGTACACCCATCCCGAAGAGGTCAAGGTCTCCCACATTCTGCTCAAATTCCCCTCCACCACGCCCGCGCCGGCGGACATTGCCGCCACCCGCAAGCGGGCCGAGGATGTGCTGAAGCAGGTGCAGGCCAAGCCGCAGGATTTCGCCGCGCTGGCGAAGAAGTACTCACAAGACGACGGCTCGGCGCCGCAGGGCGGGGAACTGGGCTTCATCCAGCGCAACCAGACGGTGGCCAACTTCGAGAAGGCGGCGTTTTCGCTGCCGGTGGGGCAGATCAGCGGGCTGGTGCAGACCGAGTACGGTTTCCACATCATCAAGGTGGAGGCGCATCAGCAGGCGCACGTGCAGACCGAGGCGGAAGTGAAGGATGAGATTGTGGCCACGCTGCAGAAGGACCAGGCAGTGGACAAGGCGCAGCAGACCATGAACCAGGCCGCCAGCCTGGCGGCGACCACGCCGCTGGCGCAGGTGGCGCAGCAACTGCATCTGCAATACTTCACCACCGCCCCCATCAGCCGCACCGATCCGGTGACCGGCATCGGCGTGGACCCCAACTTTGCCGGAGCGGTGTTCGCGGCCGCGGCGGGCGGGCTGACGCCGCCGGTGCAGGTGGCGCAGGGCTTCGCGCTGGCCAAGGTGGTCAAGATCGTGCCGCCCGGTCCGCAGCCGCTGGATGCGGTGAAGGACGCGGTAACCAACGACTACCGCCAGGAGCTGGCCAAGGAGCTGGCCGCCCAGCGGGCGCAGGCGTTGGCCGACGCCGCCCGCAAGGACGGCCTGAAGGCGGCCGCGGCCAGCCAGCACGTAACGCTCAAGGTCGCCACCGCGCTGACCCGCTCGGGCTCGCTTCCCGACGTGGGCGCCCTCTCGGGCTTCGCCGACAGTCTGTTCAAGCTCAAGCCGGGCGAGACCGGGCCGGTGGCCACGGTGGGTGAATCCAAGCTGGTGTATGCGCTGACCGCCCTGCAGGAGCCGACCGATGCCGATTTCGCCCAGCAGAAGGACAGCATCACCACCCGGCTGTTGGGCCAGAAGCGCGACGATGTCTTCGGCGCCTACGCCGACGCCCTGATGACCTCGCTGACCAAGGCCGGCAAGGTGACGATTGACCAGGCGGCGCTGCAGCGGGTGCTGGGCAACGGCCAGCCTTCGGGCCCCTCGACGCCGGCGCCCACGGTTCCGCCCTCTGGCTTGGGCCTGGGCAGCTAAACAGGATAGGCGAGATGGAAAAGATCCCGGTCGGCGTGTTGGGCGCTACCGGGGTGGTGGGGCAGCGCTTTCTGGCGTTGTTGGAGCACCATCCCTGGTTTGAGCCGGTGTGGCTGGCGGCTTCCGACCGCTCCCGCGGCAAGCTCTATGCGGAGGCCACCGCATGGCGGCTGACCACGCCCATGCCGGCCAGGTTCGCAGGCCTGCCGCTGTCGCCCGCCGACCCGAAACAGTGTCCGGTGAAGCTGGTCTTCGCCTCCACCGACGCCGCCTCGGCGCGCCAACTGGAACCGGCGCTGGCCGCGGCCGGAAAAATCGTGGTCTCGAATTCGAGCGCGCTGCGCATGCAGCCCGACGTGCCGCTGCTGGTGCCCGAGTGCAATCCCGAGCATCTGGCGCTGGTGGAACGCCAGCCCAGCTTTGCCGCCACCGGCGGCTATGTGGTGACCAATCCCAACTGTTCGGCGGCGGGGCTGGTGATGGCGCTGGCGCCGCTGCAGCAGGCCTTCGGCCTCCGGCGGGTGGCGGTGGTTACTCTGCAGGCCCTCTCCGGGGCCGGGTATCCGGGCGTGGCCTCGCTCGACATTGTGGGCAACGTGATCCCATACATCGCCCACGAGGAAGAGAAGCTGGAACAGGAGACGCAGAAGATCCCGGGCCGTCTCGACGGCGGAGCGATTGCCCCGGCGGAATTTGTGGTTTCGGCCAGTTGCAACCGGGTGGGCGTGGTGGATGGGCACCTGGAAGCGGTATCGGTGGAGCTGGAGCGCAAGGCGGGGCTGGAGGAGGTGGCGGCGGCACTGCGCGGGTTTCGCGGCCGGCCGCAGGAGCTGCGGCTGCCCAGCGCGCCGGAGGCGCCGCTGGAACTGCTGACTGCGCCCGATCGGCCGCAGCCGCGCCTGGATGTGAACCTGGGCCGGGGCATGACGGTTTCCGTGGGCCGGCTGCGGCCCTGCCCGCTGTTCGATTACAAGTTCACCGTGCTGTCGCACAACACGCTGCGCGGGGCGGCGGGGGCCGCGCTGCTCAACGCCGAGCTGCTGCACGCCGAAGGCAGGCTGTAATGGCCGGCCCGGTGGTGATGAAGTTCGGCGGCACCTCGGTGGAGGACGCGGCGGCGCTGCGGCGCATGGCGGCCATCGTCGCCGACCGCGGCGGCGAGCAGCCGGTGGTGGTGGTTTCGGCCATGGCCGGGGTCACCGACCGGCTGGTGGAGCTGGCGCAACGGGCGCTCGGCGCCGATCTGGCGGCGGCGGATGCGATCATCGCCGCCCTGCGCCGGCGCCATCTCGAGACCCTGTCCGCGCTGGGCGGCAGCGCGGTATCGGAAGCCGCCGTGCAAAAGCTGTGTGCTTCCCTCGCCGAGCTGGTGCGCGGCGTGGCGGCGGTGGGCGAGCTGACCGGCCGCAGCCGCGACGCGCTGTTGTCGTTCGGCGAGCGCCTGTCCACCTGGCTGGCGCTGGCGGCGCTGCTGGAGGCCGGGGTGCGCGCTCAGCGCGTGGATGCGCGCCAGGTGGTGGTCACCGACGAGCAACACACCCAGGCCCAGCCGCTCGCCGCCGAAACCGCCGTGCAGGTGCAGGAGCGGCTGACGCCGCTGCTGGCGGCGGGCACGGTGCCGCTGCTGGGCGGCTTCATCGCCGCCACCCGCGCCGGCGTTCCCACCACGCTGGGCCGCGGCGGATCGGATTTTTCCGCCGCGCTATTGGGCGGGCTGCTGCCCGCCCAGCGGATTGAAATCTGGACCGACGTGGACGGCATGCTCACCGCCGACCCGCGGGTGTGCGCCGGGGCGCGGCGCATCAAGGCGATCTCGTTCCAGGAAGCGGCCGAGCTGGCCTACTTCGGCGCCAAGGTGCTGCACCCGGCGACGCTGCTGCCCGCCATGCAGGCCAGCGTGCCGGTGTGGGTGCTCAACTCGCGCGCCTGGCTGCCCGGGCCGCCCGACGGCGAGCGCACCGGCACGCTGGTGACCACGCGCGCGCCGCGCACCGCGACGCCGTTCAAGTGCATCTCCACCAAGCGCCGCGTCGCCGTGGTGGATGTGGTCTCGACCCGCATGTTGCAGGCGCACGGGTTTCTCAAGGCCATCTGGGACGTCTTTGCCGCCCATCGCTGTCCGGTGGACATGGTTTCGACCAGCGAGGTGAGCGTTTCGCTGACCGTGGCCGATACCCAGGCGCTGCCCGCCCTCGCCGACGACCTGGGCCGCTTCGCCGACGTGCGTTATGAGGGGCGCAAGGCGATTGTGTGCCTGGTGGGCGAGAGCATCCGCAACACGCCGGGGCTGGCGGGACAGGTGTTCGCGGCGCTGGGCGACATCAACGTGCGCATGATCTCGCAAGGGGCGTCGGAGATCAACATCGGCATGGTGCTCGACGACGACGACGTGCCACGCGCCATGCAACTGCTGCACCAGCGCTTCTTCGCCGCACCCGACCCGGCGCTGTTCGCCTAGCCGCTGCGCGCGCCGCGGAAGAGGCAGTAGAGCGCGGCGATTTCGGCCAAGTGGAAGACTACATTGTGGGCCGGCAGCGGGCTTTGCTGCACCCCCAACGCCGCCAGCGAGATAACCAGCCCGGCGCCCAGCCAGACGGTGTAGGGCTGGGTGATGGCGGCGGCCACGAAAAAGCCCGCAGTGGCTCCCAGCAACAGCAGGATCAGTTCCCATAGCGCCGCGGCGCGCAGGCCGGCATGAAAGAACGTGCCGCCGGCGGCAGCCGCGGCGGCGAGCAAGAAGCCCACCCGCCACAGCCGGGCGTTGCGGGGCCGCGGGCCGGCGGGCAGCGTCCAGCCGAACGCCAGCGCCGCCGCCGCCAGCAGCAGGTCGGTGAGCGCCGCCGCCGGCTGCACACCGCTCACGCGCTAGTTCTTGGCGGCCCCGGCCGCCGGCGGCTGGAAGTCGGCTGCAGCCACCGCGGCGTTGAGCTTCACCGCCGTAACGGTGCGTTCCCACTTGCGCTCGGGCGCGCTCCAGGTGATGGCGAAGGGCAGCTTGACCGCCTCCACCGCGCGGTAGTCGGCGAAATCCACCTCCAGCGGCAGCGGGCCGAGGAAAGTGGGCGCGCCGGTGTCATAGCGCAGCAACAGACCGGTTTCGGTGTCGAAATAGTAGCGATCCACACCCGCCGCGCCGCGCACCATCACCACATAGGCGCTGCGGTCGCCGACCGCCTCCGGGCCGGTGACGCGGGAGCGCTCCAGCTTGACGCCCTGGCCGGGATACAACCCCAGGTCGGTGCGCAGGTTGGCGACGGCATCGCTGGCCGGCGTGCTCGTCCCATCCTTGCTCCAGCTCCAGAACTGTGTGCCGTCGTAGCCCGACTTGCTGTCGGCGCCGCTGCTGACTGCCAGCTTGTCACTGGTGCGCACCACGGTCTCCGGCGTGGAGTGGCCGAAGGCCTGCCGCTCGGCCGTGATGGTCTCGCTCTGCACCGCGCTCCAGGCAGCGGCCCCGCCGATGGCGGCCACGTACTTGTCGAACAACTGCTGGGCCGTAGGCAGCGCCGGCTTGGCCGCCGCCGGCGCGCCCGCGCCTGGCCCCTCGCCGCCGCGGCCGGGGCCGGCTTCCGCCGCCACCGCGGTCAGGCTCAGGCGGCTGTTGGGACGGGTGTGGCCCTGGTGGCAGGTGTAGCAGTTGACTTCCTCGCGCCCGTTGAAGGTGCTCTTGTTGATGGCGTACACCATCTCGATCATCTTCCGCGCCGTGGCCTTGGTGGGCTTGGTATCGGCGCTGAAGGGCTGGGCATGGCAGAAGCTGCAGCGCACCCCCAGCGAGTTGGCGATGAAGCTCATCGTGGGCCGCAGCTCGTTCGCGGGCTTGCCCTTGAAAACCTGAATGTTCTTGAAAACCTGTTCGGCGGTCTTCTCCGCCGGAGTGGCCTGCTGGGCGGAGGCAAGGCCAGCCACCGCGGCCACGGTAACGGCAGCCAGGACAAGGCGCAAGCATCGGGATTGCATGGCTATCAAGATAGCAACAATCGCCACGGGTGACATAAAATTCGCGGCCGCCCGGCAGCGCGGAGGGCGCCGGCAACTGCCGGGATTGTCATGGAACACTTCTCCCGGGACGCGGAGCAACTTCGGGCCTGAAGCCGGCGGCCGCGAACCGCGGGCCCCCCTCCAGCTACACTGAACTGCAGCCATGGCGGGAGTCGAGGGAGGCGTATGGGAAACGGTGGAGCAGGGGGCCCTGCTGCTCACCAGCCATGCGCGGTTGGCTCGCGGGCTGCGGGAGGCTTACGATCTGCGCCAGTTGGCCGCCGGGCGGCAGGCCTGGCCGTCGCCCGCCATCGAGACGCTGCAGGCTTGGTGCGAGCGGGTCTGGGCCGGGGTGGGGGAGCGGGTTTGCCTGAGCCCGGCGCAGGAAGCGGTGTTGTGGGAGGGTGCGATTACCGCGATTGCCGGCGAACCGCAGTGGCTCGACGTCCCGGCCACGGCGGCGGCCGCAGCCCGCGGCTGGGAGCTGGCGCGGCATTGGATGCTCCCGCTCCAGGGCGCCGAATGGAAGGATGGCCGGGACTGCGAGGCTTTCCTCCAATGGGCGCAGGCCTTCGCCGCCAGTTGTGAGCAGGGGGGCTGGATCGCGAGCGCGGAACTGCCGCTGCGATTGGCCGAGCGTCTCGATCGCGGGCTTTGGACCCCTCCGCCCGTGATCTGGCTGGCCGGGTTTGACCAACTCAGTCCGGCAGAGCAGCAGCTTTGCCAGGCGCTGGAGGGGGCGGGATCGCAAGTGCGCGCCTGGCAAAGCGGGGGCGCACCGGCCATCCCGCGGATGGTGGTGTGCAGCGACCCCGAACAGGAGCTGCGCGACGCGGCCGAGTGGGCGCGGGGCGAGGTCGAGCGCGGAGTGGGCACGGGGGCGGAGCCGGTGGGCGTGGTTCTGCCTGATCTTGCGGCACAGCGGGGGGCGGTGGAGCGGGTTCTGGATGAGGTGTTTCACCCCTTGCGCCCACCCTGGTCGGAGGCGCCGCGCGCCTTTCACCTGTCGTTGGGCGAGCCGCTGGCGGAAGTACCGCTGGTGCGCGCGGGCTTGCGCTGCGCCAACTTGCTGGCCCAGCCCGAACCGGTGGAATTGGCGGCGGTGCTGGAATGGGTGCAACTGCCCTATCTCGACGGCGCGGAGAGCGAGCGGGGCCCGCGCGCCGATCTGGCGCGGAAATTGCGGGCGGGACGCCGCGCGCGCTGGCGCTGGGAGCAGGTGATCCGGCAGGCTGCGGGCGCGTGCCCGGTGCTGGCCGCCTGCCTGCAGCGGGCCCTGCAACGCCGGCGCGGCTGGCCGGCACGGCAGAGCCACGCCGCGTGGGCGGCCGCTCTGCGGGAGCTGTGGACCGCGGCAGGCTGGCCGGCCGCGGGCGGGCGCGGGTTGGACAGCGCCGAGTACCAGGCGCGCGTGGCCTTCGAGCGGCTGCTCGACAGCTTCGCCGAGCTGGATGCCGTGGCCGGGCCGGTGACGCCGGCGGCGGCCTTGGACCGGCTCGAAGGCATGGCCGGCGGGCGCATCTTCCAGCCGGAGGCCGCGCCCGCGCCGGTGCAGGTGATGGGCTGGCTGGAGGCGGCGGGCCAGCGCTTCGCCGCGCTCCGCCTGTGCGGCTTGCACAGCGAGGCCGTGCCCGGCGGGTCGCGGCCGCACCCGTTTTTGCCAATGCGGCTGCAAATCGCCCACGGCCTGCCGCAGGCCACGGCGGCGGGGGCCGCAGCATGGGCCCAGCGGCAATGGCTGCGGCTGTGCGCCGCCGGAGCGGAGGTCATCGCCAGCTACCCCGCCGCCGACGCCGCCGGACGGCCGCTGCCGCCCAGCCCGCTGCTGGCGGGCCTGGCTGCGGAACCGAGCCGCCTCCAGCCGCCCGCGGCCGGCGCCGCCGCCACGGTGATCGAGGAAGACGCGGCGGCGCCGCCGTGCACTCCGGACGAGCGGCAGGGCGGCAGCCTGCTGCTGCGCGACCAGTCCCAATGTCCCTTCCGGGCTTTCGCCCGCCATCGCCTGCAAGCGCGCGGCCCCGAGCCGGCGGAGCCGGGACTCGACGCCGCCACCCGGGGCAAGCTGGTGCATGCCCTGCTGCGCGATATCTGGCGATGGCTGGAATCCAGCGAGCGGCTGGCCGCCCTGCCGGCCGAAGAGCTCGAGGCGGGGGTGGCGGAGCGGGCGGCCCGCGTGATCGGGGAGGAAGCGCGGTTCGAGCTCGACGGACAGCCGGCGCTGGCCGCCCTCGAGCGCCAGCGGCTTACCGCCCTGGCACTGGAGTGGCTGCACAGCGAAGGCCAGCGGCAGCCTTTCCGGATTCGCGCTCTCGAGCATAAGCAGGAGCGCAGCTTCGCCGGCCTCGAGCTGCATCTCCGGCTGGATCGCGTGGACGAGACGGCCGGCGGCGAAGTGGTGATCGTGGATTACAAGACCGGCAGTGCCGGTCCGCGCGAGTGGATGGGCGGACGGCCGCACGATCCCCAACTGCCGCTGTATCTGGTCACCCAGCCACGGCGTGAAGAGGTGGCGGCGGTGGCCTTCGCGCTGGTGCGGGCCGGCGACATGGGCTGGGCGGGTCGCGAGCGTTCGCCACAGGTGCTGCGTTCGACCGGCAGGGCCGCGACCTTCAAGAACGGTTGGGAAGCGCAGGTGCGCGAATGGCAGGAAGTGCTGGAGCGGCTGGCGGAAGACTACCGCGCCGGCGCCGCCGCGGTGGATCCGCTGCCGAAAGTCTGCGACACCTGCGATCTGCACATGCTGTGCCGCATCCACGAACGGACGGCTTCCCGGCAGGATCCGGGAGCGGAAGACGAAACGGGCGAGGACGACGATGGCTGAACCTGGAGCCGCCCGGCCGGTGGTGGCCGCCGATGCCGAAGTGCGCCGGCGCGCGCTGGCGCCCGAGGTGTCGTTTCTGGTGCGCGCGCCGGCGGGAGCGGGCAAGACCGAGTTGCTGGTGCAGCGGCTGCTGACGCTGCTGGCGCGGGTGGAGGAGCCCGAGTCCGTGGTGGCGGTCACCTTCACCCGCAAGGCGGCGGCGGAGATGCGGGCGCGCGTGCTGGCCGCGCTGGCGGCCGCCGGCGCCGCCGCGCCCGCCGGCGCCCACGAGCGCCACACCTGGGAGCTGGCGCGCCAGGCGCGTGCGCATGCCGCCGGGCGCGGCTGGAACCTGGCGGACGCTCCCGGCCGATTGCGCATCACCACGCTGGACGCGCTGGCGCTGACGCTGGTGGGGCGCATGCCCTGGACGGCGCGCCTGGGGGCGGTGCCGCAGCCCACCGACCACGCCGAGCGGCTGTACCAGGCGGCCGCGCGCGCCGCCCTGGCGCGCGTGGAGGAGCCTCCGCCCTCACCGGATGCGGCGGCCGCCGGCACCCTGCTCGCCTTGTGCGACGGCAACTGGAGGCACGCCGAGGAGCTGCTGGCGGCCATGCTCGCGCACCGCGATCAGTGGCTGAGCGCCGTCCTGCAGGAGCCGCGCGAGCTGCGCGCCGGCCTGGAAGCCGGCTTCCGCCACCAACTGGAGGCCGATCTGGCCGCCGTGCGCGCCCAGGCCGCCGCCGATGCCGCCTGCGGCGAACTGGTGGCGCTGGCGGCCGCCGCCGACCCGGACGAGGATTCGCCCCTGCATGCCTGCCGCGGCCTGCAGGCGCTGCCGCCGGCGCGGCTGGAGGCGATGCCCGCCTGGCTGGGATTGACGCACCTGGCGGCCACCAAGAGTGGCGCACCGCGCCAACGGGCGGATGGCCGCGACGGTCTGACCACCAAGGAACTGAAGGCGCGGTTGAAGGAGTTGGCGCTGGACGAGCGCACGCTGGCGTCGCTGGTGAGCTTGCGAGAGTTTCCCGCGCTGCCCTTCGATGAGGATTTCTGGCGACGGCTGGAGGCGTTGCTGCGGCTGCTGCCGCGCGCGGTGGCCGAGCTCAAACTGCAGTTCCGCGCCTCGGGCGCCTGCGACTTCACCGAAATCACCCTCGCCGCCTGCCAGGCGCTGCGCGAGGCCGGATCCGCGCTGGCCTATGCGCTCGACGCCCAGTTGCGCCATCTGCTGGTGGACGAATTTCAGGACACTTCCACCGCGCACTTTGAACTGCTGCAGGCGCTGGTGCAAGACTGGCAGCCCGGCGACGGACGCACGTTGTTTCTGGTCGGCGATCCGATGCAGTCCATTTATCTGTTCCGCAATGCCCGCGTGGATCTGTTTCTGCGCGCCGCGCAGGGGCGGTTGGGCAGCGTGGAGTTGGAAGTCCTGCAGTTGACCAGCAACTTTCGCTCGCAGGCCGGCCTGGTGGAGTGGTGCAACCAGAAGTTTGGCCAGATTTTTCCGGCCTCCGAGGATGCGCACCGCGGCGAGGTAAAGTTTCATCCGGCCACCTGGGTCCATCCCGCCGAGGCAAACGCGGTGGAGCCGCACGTCGCGTCCTTCGACCATCCGCGCCACGAGGCCAGCATGCTGGCCGAGGTGGCGGCCCGGGAACGCGAGGCGGATCCCAACGCCTCGGTGGCCGTGCTGGTGCACAACCGCGCGCACCTGCGGGAGATTTTGCCGGCGCTGCGGGCGCGCGGGCTCGCCTTTCAGGGAGTGGATCTCTTTCCGTTGGACGACAGTCCGGTGGCCGAGGATCTGCTGGCGTTGGCGCGGGCGGTTGAGGACCCCGGGGACCGGCTGGCGTGGCTGGCGCTGTGGCGCGCACCCTGGTGCGGGCTGACGCTGGCGGAATTGCATCAGTTGGCAGGCGGGGCCGGGGAGCCTGCGGGGGGCATGCCGGCGCTCTGGGCGGCGCGCGAGCGGGCGCTGCCCGAGGCGGCGCGGGACCGCGGGCGGCGCGTGGTGGAGGTGGTCGGCGAGGCCGCCGCGGCACGCGGAAGGGTGCCGCTCGAGGCCCTGGTGCGGTGGTGCTGGCAGAAGCTGGGCGGCGCCGAGTGCGTGGCGGATGCGGCGCAGGCGGGCGAGGTGGAGATCATCCTCGAGGCGCTGCAAACCGCCCGGGGCGACCTCGACAGGGCTCGCGAGCTGCTGCAGAAGCGCTACGCACCCGCCGCCGGCGGCGGCGCAGGCGGGCGGCTGCAGATCATGACCCTGCACCATGCCAAGGGACTGGAGTTCGATGTCGTCCTGCTGCCGGGCTTGACCCGCCAGTTGCCCCCCGCGAAAACGCGGCTGCTGGAGTGGATGGAGTGCGATGCCCCCGAAGCTCCGTTCTCCTGGCTGCTGGCGGCCCGCTCGCCGCGCGGCCGCCACGACCCCGCGCCCGCCTATCTCCATCGCCGCCGCGCTGCGATGGAGGAACAGGAGCGCACACGGCGGCTCTACGTGGCGGCCACGCGGGCGCGCCGGCGCCTGCACCTGTTCATCGGCCTGCCTCCGCTGGTTCATGGCGAGATATGGCAGCCGCATTCCAGCACTCCGCTGCGGCCGCTCTGGCCGGCGCTGCGGGACGAGGTGTGGGCGCTCTACGAGCCGCCCGCCCAGCCGGTCATGGAGGTGGCCGCGGCCGCGGGCGCCGCGCGCGCCGCCGCCGCCGCCCTGCCGCCGGCCGCCGTACCCACCACGCTGCGCCGCGTTCCCGATGGCTGGCAGCCCTCGCCGCCGCGGCCACCCCTCGCCTGGCGCGCGGCCGCGGCGCCTCCGCCCGCAGTCGGCCTCACCGCTTCACGCCACGCCGCCGCCGTCCTGCTGCGCCAGGTGGGGGTGGCCGTCCATGCCCTGCTGCAGGCCATGGCGGCCCAGGGCGAGCCTGCGTGGACGCCAGCCCAGCTCGATCTCGCTCTGCGCCGTGCCGGCGTGGCGCCCGAGGCCTTGGCGGCGGCCCGGGCCCGCGCCCGCCAGGCCCTCACCATGACCCTCGCCGACGCGCGCGGACGCTGGATCCTGGCCGCGCATCCCGAGGCCCGGAATGAATGGCCGCTCACCGGCGTGGTCGCCGGCAGATTGCACCGTGTCATCGTGGATCGCAGTTTTCTCGAGGCGGCCGGCGGCGCCGAGGTTCGCTGGATCATTGACTACAAGAACGCCGCCCACGACGGCGGCGACCGCGACGGCTTCCTCGCCGCCCAGGTTGAACTCTACCGCCCCCAACTGGAGCTGTACGCGGCCCTGGCGGGCCAGCTCGACGCCCGCCCGGTGCGCTGCGGCCTGTACTTTCCCTTGCTCGCCGCCTGGCGGGAGGTCCCGCTGCCCGTGGGGGAATAGCCACTAAATATGGGGGTCAGTGACCATCGGCCCCTTTATATACGGTTTATTCCCTTGATTCAGAGGTAAGCAGCCGGGTACTATGCACCCAGAAGTGTGACCACGATAGCAGGCAAGGGAGGCCAGTGTGTTCAAGCTCAAAAAACTCCAAATCCTCGGTTTTAAGTCGTTCTGTGACCGGGCGGAGTTGCAGTTCCCTGGTTCCGGCGTGGTGGGAATCGTGGGTCCCAACGGCTGCGGCAAGTCCAACCTGGCCGACGCCATCAGTTGGGTGCTGGGCGAGCAATCGGCCAAGTCGCTGCGCGGCGGGCGCATGGAGGACGTGATCTTTGCCGGCACCCGCGACCGCGCCGCCACCGGCATGGCCGAAGTCAGCCTGACGCTGGTGGATCCGGCCGAGTACGATCTGGGGGTGGCCGAGGAAGGGGCGCCGGAACCGGAGCCGGAGGTCATCACCCCCGGATGGGGCGACGAAGGAACGGACGAGATCGCCGAGGAAGCGGAGGCCGGAGAGGAGGAGGAACCGGCGGCCGCCGAAGCGCCGGCGGGCGGGGTGGTGTTGACCATCCGCAAACGCCGGAAGTTTCACGCCCACAATCGGCGCGGTGAGGTAGTGGTGACGCGGCGGCTGTACCGCGACGGGCAGAGCGAGTACCTGATGAACGGCCGGCCCTGCCGGCTGCGCGATATCCAGGAGCTGTTCATGGGCACCGGCCTGGGGCCGGAGTCGTACGCCATCATCGAGCAGGGACGTATCGGGCAAATCCTCAGCTCCAAGCCCTACGACCGGCGGGCCATGATCGAGGAAGCGGCGGGGGTGAGCAAGTACAAGGCCAAGCGGCGGCAGGCGGAGGCGCGGCTGGAGGCGGCGAAGCTGAACCTGTCGCGCATCAACGACATCTTCGAGGAGGTCACCAAGCAGGTGGCCTCGCTCAAGCGGCAGGCGGCGAAGGCGGAGCGGTACCGGCAATACAAGACCGAGCTCGACGCGCAGCAGCGGCAGTGGATGCGGCGGCGGGCGGCGGCGCTGGTCGAGGCGGCGGCGGCGCTGGAGCAGGAGCGGAGCGAATTGCAGGCGGCGGTGACGGCGGCGCGGGCCGCGGTCGAGGCGCTGGAGGGCGGACGGGCGGCGGCGCTGGCGCGGGCGGCGGAGCTGGAGCAGCAGGTGCGCGCGCGCGGCGAGGAAGCGGCGCGGCTGCGCCTGGAACGCGACCACACCGCCCAGCAGGCGGTGTTTGCGCGGCAGCAGGCGGCGGAGCTGGAGCAGCGCGGGGTGGACAACCGCGCCGCCGCGGCCCAGGCGGAACAACAGAGCGGCGGGCTGGCGGCCGAGCGCGACCAGGCCGCCCACGACGCCGATGCCGCCGGGGGGCTGCTGACGGCCGCGCGCGCCGCCCGCGACCTGCGCCGCGAGGCCAGCGCCGCCGCGCAGGCCGCCGAGGCCGCCGCCGAACGCGCCTTGGCGGAAGCCCGCGCGCGCGGCCTGGCGCTACTCGAGCGCATCGCGCAATTGGGACGCCAGGCGGCGCAGGACGAGGCGCGGTGTCAGGAGTTGGAGCGGCTGCTGGAGCGGGTGGCGGGCGAGGAGGCCGCCTCGCTGGCGGAGCTGGAAGCCGGGGGTGCGCGCCGCGGGCAGATGCAGTTGAGCTTCCAGACCGAAGAGCAGGAGGCAGACGCGCTGGCGGCCGGCATCCGCGACATGGAGGCGCGGGTGGCCGAAGGCACCGCCGCCGCCGCCGCCGCGCGCGCCGCCGAGCAGCAGGCCCGCACCCAATGGGCGGCGGCCGAGGCGCGCCGGCGTTCGCTCGAGGAGATCGCCGCCGGCCACGGGTACAGCACCGAGGCGGTGCAGCAGTTGTTTGCCCAACACCGCCAGGGCGGCGCGTCGGGCTTCGAGCCGCTGGGCGTGCTGGGCGAGTTCCTCGAGGTGGAAGCGCCCTACGATCAGGTGGTGGAGCAGTTCCTGCACGAGGAACTGAACTACGTGGTGGTCAAGAGCTGGGATGAGGCGGGCGCGGGCGTGGGCTTGCTGCGCGCCCAGGAGCAGGGGCGGGCCACCTTCCTGGTGCATGCGGAGGCGGCCGCGGCCGAAGCTCCGGCGGCGGCGATGGCCGAGGCCGGCGCCGTGCCCCTGCTGCCCCAGGTGAAGGCGCTCAACGGTTTCCGCGGCGGCGTGGGCGCGGTGCTGCCCAAGCTGCGCCGCGCCTACTTTCTCGAAGATGCGGCGCAGGCGCGGGAGCTGGCCGCGCGTCATCCGGAAGCGTATTTCCTCACCCCCCAGGGGGAGTGCTACCACCATCACACCGTCACCGGCGGCGCCGGCCGCGCCAGCGGGCCGCTCAGCCTGAAACGCGAACTGCGCCAGTTGCGCGATCAGGAGACGGCCGCCGGGGCGGCCGCCGCCCATGCCCAGCAGCAGGCCGAATTGTTCGGCCGCCAGACGGCCGAGGCGCAGCAGGAACTGGAGCGGCACCGCGGCCGGCTGCATGAGCTGGACAAGCGGCGCGCCGCCAGCACGCAGGCGGTGCGGCAGTTGGAGAGCGACCTGGAGCGCGCCGAGGCGCGCCGCCGCCAGGCGCAGTTGGAGAGCGAACGGCTGCGCGTCGAGCACGCCCGGGTGGCCGAACGCTGCGCGGCGGTCGGGGCCGAGCGCGCCGCCGGCGAGAGCGAGCAGCAGGCGCTCGCCGCCGTCCAGCAGCAGTCCGCCGCGGCCCTGGCCGCCGCGGCGGAGGCACGGGCCGCCTGCGGCGAGGCGCTGTCCGCCGCCCAGGCCGATCTGGCGCGGGTCGAGGAGCGCGCCGCCGCCGCCACCGCCGCCCTGGAGCGGCTCGACCGCCTGGGCCGCGAGCTGCAGCAGCGGCGCGAGCAACTGCGCCGCGAGGGCGGGGAACTGGACCGCCGGCGCGAGGAGCTGCTGGCCGCCGCCGCGCGCGACGAAGCCCGCGCCGCCGAGGTGGAGCAACAGGGCGCCGCGGCGCTGGCGGCGCAGGGCGCCTGCGAGGCGGCCCTGGCGGAAGCCCGCGCCGCCGCCCACCAGGACGACGGGGAACTGAAACTGCGGCGCGAGGCCCTCGAGGCCGAACGCCAGCGGCTCAATGAGAACGAAGTGGCGTCGGCGCGCCTGGCCTCCGACGGCGAGCACCTGCGCCAGAGCTGCCGCGACGACCTCAATTGCGAGTTGGAGGAACTGCTGGCCCTGCCCGTGGCCGCGCCCGAGGAAGGCGCCGCGCCCGAGCTGCCGCTGGAAGAGCTGGAGGCCGCCGTGCGCGCCCTGCGCCAGCGCATCGAGAACCTGGGGCCGGTCAACATGATGGCGCTCGAGGAGTTCGACGAAGCCCAGCAGCGCCACCAGTTCATGGAGACCCAGCGCCGCGACCTGCTGGACTCCATCGCCGACACCCAGAAAGCCATCGCCGAAATGGACACCATCTCGCAGCAGAAGTTCCAGGAAGCCTTCGAGCGCATCAACGAGAACTTCCAGGAGACCTTCCGCGTGCTCTTCGGCGGCGGTCAGGGCTTCCTGCGGTTGAGCGAGATCGAGGGCCAGACCGAGCCGGGCGTGGACATCGTCGCCCAGCCGCCGGGCAAGAAGCTGCAGAACGCCCTGCTGCTGTCCGGCGGCGAGAAGGCGATGACCGCGATGGCGCTGCTGCTGGCCATCTTCCGCTATCAGCCCAGCCCCTTCTGCCTGCTGGACGAGGTGGACGCGCCCATGGACGAAGCCAACGTGGGCCGCTTCAGCGAGATGGTGAAGCAGATGAGCGGCAACACCCAGTTCATCCTCATCACCCACAACAAGCGCACCATGGAGGTCGCGCCCACCCTGTACGGTGTCACCATGCCCCAGCCGGGCTGCTCGCGGTTGGTGTCGGTGATGGTGGATCAGGAGCAGCCCCGCCGTCAGGCCGCCAGCTAAGCGCGTGTGCGGCAGCTGCGCTGCCGCATACGCTGGGGCGCGCGCCGGGGGCGCGCGGGGGAGGCGCGCCGCGCCGGGGGGGTTCGCTGCGCCAACGGGGGTGGCGGGGGTTAGTAGCGTTCTTCCAGTGACTGGATCTTGGCCAGGCGGCGGCGGTGGCGCTCGGCGTTGGAAAACTGCGCCTTGAGGAAGATGGCCACCAGGTCGGCGGCCAACTCGGGGCCGATCACCCGCGCGCCCAGACAGATCACGTTGCAGTCGTCGTCCTCGACCCCCTGGCGGGCGGAGAAACAGTCGTGGCACAACCCGGCGCGGATCCCCGGCATGCGGTTGGCGGCCACCGTCGCCCCCACGCCGCTGCCGCATACCAGCACCCCGCGCTGGGCGCGGCCGTCCAGGATGGCCCTGCCCAGGGCCTCGGCGTAGTCGGGATAGTCCACCGCGGCGGGCGAGTTGGTGCCCAGATCGAGCACGGTGTGGCCGCAGGCGGTGATGGCGCCCAGCAGCCGTTCTTTCAGCGGGAACCCGCCGTGGTCACAGGCGAAAGCAACGGTCATGGCGTCTAGGATACCCTGCCACGCGGGGTCCCGTGCCGGTCAATAGCCCAACCCCTTGAGCTTCTACAGGTAGAAGTGTAAGCTGTAGAAGCTGGAGGCGAGGGAAGCCATGACGACGTCAAAATCCGAGCTGCCGCAGGGCACGCTCGATCTGCTCATTCTCAAGGTGGTGGCGCTGGGGCCGGTGCATGGCTACGCCATCGCCCAGCGCCTGGGCCAGGTCTCGCGCGCGGTGGTGCAGGTGCCGCAAGGGTCGCTCTACCCGGCGCTGCACCGGCTGGAGCGGCGCGGCCTGCTGAGCGCCGACTGGCGCATGACCGCGACCGGGCGGGAGGCCAAATTTTACCGCCTCACCCGGCGCGGCACGGCGGTGCTGGCCGAGGAGGCGGCGAGTTGGCAGCGGCTGGCGCGGGCGGTGGGGGCCATTCTGGCGCTGGGGCCGGAGGGGGCGGAATCATGAAGTCACGCCGGGAACGCGAGCTGGAAAAGGAGCTGGGCTTTCACCTCGCCCAGCACGCCGCCGACCTGGAGGCCGATGGCCGCACGCCGGCCGAGGCGGCGCGCGCCGCGCGGGTGGCGTTCGGTTCCTTCGATGCCGCCGCCGAGGGGTGCCGGGAGGCGCGTCCGCGGCGCTGGCTGCACGAGACCGGCCGCGACCTGCGGCTGGCGCTGCGCGGCCTGCGCCGCCGCCCCGGCTTCGCCGCCGTGCTGCTGGTCACCCTGGGGCTGGGCATCGGCGCCACCACGCTCATGTTCAGCATCGCCAGCGGCGTGCTGCTGCAGCCGCTGCCGTTCGCCCATCCCGACCAATTGATCGGCGTGCAGGAGCGCACGGATCAGGCCACGGCCATGGGAAACCTGTGGGCGTTCGCGCTGCCCAACTTCCGCGATGTCCGCGCGGCGGCGGCCGGCGTGCGGCTGGGAGCGTACCGGGTGGTGGGCGGCATCCTCAGCCGGCCGGGTACGGCGGCCTATCTCGACGGCTATGAGATCTCGCCCGACCTGATGGACATTCTCGGCCTGCAGCCGGTACGCGGCCGCGGCTTCACCAGCGCCGACAACCAGCCGGGCGCGGCGCGGGCGGCGCTCGTCAGCCCGGCCGAGGCCCGGCGTCTGTTCGGCGACGAGGCTCGGGCCCTGGGCGCGCGCCTGGTCTTCGAGGACACCGGTTACACCGTGGTCGGCATCGCTCCCCCCGCCCTGTCGGCGGTGGCGGGGGCGGGCGACGACAGCGTCGGTATCTACCTGCCGCTGGGGGCGGATCCCGACCCGCGGCTGCAGAACCGCGCCATTCATCCCGGGCTGGGCGTGATTGGACGCCTGCTGCCGGGTGTCCATCTGGCCCAGGCCCGCGCTTCTCTGGCGGCCGTGGGCCGCACCCTGGCCGCCCGCTACCCGGCCAGCAATCAGGGCCGCACCTTTGTGGCCCAGCCCTTGCGGCCCGATGCCGGCGCGGCCGCGGCCACCATCAGCCTGCTGCTGGGCGCGGCGCTGCTGGTGCTGCTGCTGGCCGGGGTCAACGCCGCCAATCTGCTGCTCGCCCACGGCGCCACACGCCAGCGCGAAATGGCGATGCGGGTGGCGCTGGGCGCCGGCCGCGCCCGCTTGGTCCGGCAGTGTCTGGCCGAGAGCACGCTGGTGGCCGCCGGAGGCGCGCTGCTGGGGCTGGGGCTGGCGCGGCTGGGCTTGCCGCTGCTGCTCACCCTTTGGCCGCAGGGGCTGCCGCGGGCGGCGGAGGTCCATCTCGACGGCCGCGTGCTGGTGTTCTCGCTGGCGGTGGCGCTGGCCGCCGGCCTGCTGTTCGGCCTCGCGCCCGCCTTGCGGGTGCCGCGCCAGGGGCTGGAGACGGCGCTGCGGCCCGGCGGCGTGGGCGCCGGCCACGCCCGCCGCCTGCACGCGGTGTTCGTGGTAACCGAGGTGGCGCTGGCCATGGTGCTGCTGGCCGGCGCCGGGCTGGTGGGGCGCGCCGTGCTGCGCCTGAGCGCCATCAACCCGGGCGTGGACACGCACCACGTTCTCGTCGCCCGCACCGCGCTTTCCGCCGCCACCCTGGCCAACCCCGAGGCCACCCGCGCCGCCTGGGCGCAACTGCTCGATCGTATCCGCGCCGTGCCCGGCGTCGCCGCGGCCGCCATGGTGGATACCGTGCCGCTGCGGCCGGGCAACAACCAGATCAACTATTGGACCTCAGCCACCGCCCCGCCCCTCGAGCAGCAGCCCAGCGCCCTGGCCACCTGCGTCAGCCCCGATTATTTGCAGACGCTGGGCATCCGCCTGCTGCGCGGCCGTTGGTTCAACGCCGGCGACCGCCAGGGCACGCTGCCGGTGGCGGTCATTGACGAGTCGCTGGCACGCCATGCCTTTGGCTCCGCCAACCCCATCGGACGCAAGATCTGGATCGGCCTCAGCAATGACCCGCAGACCATCGTCGGCGTGGTCAACCATGTGATGTATTGGGGGCCGGCGAGCGATCCCCAGGCCAAGGTGCGCGATGAAGTCTACGACGCCTTCGACCAGTTGCCGGACCGCTACGTCCGCCGCTGGTCGCAGGTGATGTCGGTGGCGGTGCGCACGCGGGTGGATCCGCGCGCCCTGCTGGAGCCGGTGCGCACGGCGGCGGCCGGCGCCCAGGGCGGCCAGGTGCTGTACCAAGTGCGCACCATGGACGAGCTGGCGCGCGGCTCCCTCGCCCAGCAGCGTTTCCTGCTGCTGCTCTTCGGTCTGTGTGCGGCGCTGGCCATGGGGCTGGCCTGCATCGGCGTCTACGGGGTGCTGGCCCGCCTCGCCGCCCAGCGCACGGCCGAGATCGGGGTGCGCATGGCGCTGGGCGCGCGCCCGGCCCAGGTGCTCCAACTGGTGCTGCGCCACAGCTTGTTGCTGATCGCCCTGGGCACCGGCTGCGGGCTGCTGGGCGCGGTGCTGGCGGCGCGGGTGATGGCCGGGCTGGTGGCCGGCCTGGGCGCGCTCGATGCCACCACCCTCGTGGCCACCGCGCTGCTGCTGGCCGCCGCGGCCCTGGCCGCCAGCCTGCCCGCCGCCCGCCGCGCCAGCCGCACCGATCCGGTCACCGCGCTGCGTCAGTGAGCGAGGAGTGCGCTGCTTTCACTGCGGGAAGTTCCACAGCCCGAAGGCGCGCAGCTCCTTCTCGAAGCCCTGCTTTTTCAGCATGGCGGCGGTTTCGGCCGGAGTGAACTGGCGCGTCAGCCGCTGGGGCGCATCGGCGATGTAGTAGGCCATGGCCGCCATCTCGGCGGCGTTGCGCACCAGCACGTCCGGGCGGACGTGGTCATAGGTGTCCACCGGTGAGTGGTGGGTGTAGGCGTAGTTGGGCGAATCCTGCGGCAGGTTGATGCCGGCCGCCCCGGCCAGCGTGAACGGGCCGGTGTCGGTTTCGAACATGCTCATGTCGGTGAGCTTGGGCGCCGGGAAGGCGGTGAGATAGCCGGCGAGGGTGTGCAGCGCCGGCAGAATCTCGTCGTGGCCGCCGGTGTCCATGCCCACGATCGGCCCCTGACCTTCGTCCATGATCAGCGCCGCCACGGTGTTGGGCATCTCGCTGGCGTGTTGTTGGCAATAAGCGACCGAACCCAGCAGCCCCTGCTCCTCGCCGGTGAACAGCACCACCCGCACCGTGCGCCGCGGCGGCTGCCCGCTGGCGACGATGGCCTGGGCCGCCGAAAGCGCCGCCACCGCGCCGGTGCCGTTGTCGGTGGCGCCGGTGGCCAGATCCCAGGAATCGAGGTGGCCGCCAATGACCACGATCTCGTCCGGATGCTCGCGGCCGCGCACCTCGCCCACCGCGTTGCTGGCCGTGACCGCGCCGCTGACGTGGTTCTCGATGTCCACATGCAGCCGCACCGCGCGGCCGTGGTCGAGCGAGCGCTCCAGCAGCGTCTGATCCTCGGCGGTGAGGTTGATCATGGGCTCGTCCAGCAACTGATTGAAGGCCACCACGCCGGTGTGGGTGATGTTCATGCCCGCCGAGGCGCCCGCCCCCTGGCCGCCGATCACCGCCAACGCCCCGGCGGCGTGCGCCGCCGCCAGAAATTTGGGCATTGCCACGAAGCTGTCAAGTCCGGAGTAGCCCGCCGGCGGCTTGCCCTGGGCGCGCAGCAGCAGCACCTTGCCCTTCCAGTCGCCGGGATGCCCGGCCAACTGCGCCAGTTGGTAGGCGTTCACAGCCTCCAGTTCGCCGTCGGCGCCGCCGGGCGCGGTCGAGCCGGTCCAGCCCATGCTCACCGCGTTGAGCTTCTGGCGCGTGCCGGTGAGCAGCTCCACGTCGGCCACCCCGCGCTGCCAGCCATGGGCGACGGTGTAATCCTCCTTGTGGACGTTGGTCAGCCCCATGGCGCGCATGCGCTCGAGCGCCCACTGCACCGCGCGCTGGGCGTTGGGGGTGCCGGTGAGGCGCTCGCCGATGGTGTCGGTCAGCTCCTCCAGGTTCTGGTTGGCCTGGGAGTGGAGCAGCGCCTGCCCCACCACCTGCGCCAGGGCGGAGCCCGGGGCCGGAGCGGCCGCCGGCGACTGCGCGGCGAGACTCACGGCCAGCGCCGCCACCAGGGGAAGAACAGCAGCTTGCAATCTCATTTCGCCATGATAGCGCGCGGGCCACTCTGGCAAGCCGATTGCTCCCTATCCAGAACAGCAGGGGGCTCGGGGCGCAAGTCCTGACCGGTCAGTGAGAGGGAGGGCAAGTCATGGCGAGTGAGTACGCAACAAATGCCGCACCGGGGAAGTTTTTGCCCGCCAGCGAGTTCGAGCAGATGGTGGGCCGCTACCAGCCGCGACTGTATCGCATCGCCCTGCAGCAGGTGGGCAACCCCGACGACGCCGAGGACGCGCTGCAGGAGGCGCTGCTGCTGGCCTACCGCCACCGCGACCAGTTCCAGGGCCGCTCCCAGTGGGCCACCTGGATCACCCGCATCGTCATCAACGCCGCCCGCGGCCAGCAACGCCGCCGCCGCGCCCGCCCGGCCGCTTCGCTGGAAGAAGTCACCGCCGCCGGGCAGCAGTTCCGCGATCATCGCCCCTCGCCGGAAGCGAGCTGCCTGGAGCGCGAGCGCCACGAGCGGCTGCGCAAGCTGCTGCGCCGCCTGTCGCCGGCGCTGCGCGAAGCGGTCGAGCTGCGCGAACTGCAGGGGCTGAGCTGCCGTCAGGCGGCGGCGCGGCTGGGCATCCCCGCGGCCACGCTCAAGTGCCGCACCTTCCGCGCCCGCGCCCGTCTGCAGGAAATGGGCGGCCACGCCTGACTTGCCGCCGCTGCGCGCTATGCTGGTTCGGTGACTTCCGCCCACGCGCGCCGGGGCCGCGTTCTCGCCGCCACGTTTGCCATTTATGCCTTCTGGGGTTCGGCTTACCTGGCCATGCGGGTGGGGCTGCGTACGCTGCCGCCGCTGGTGCTGGCCGGCACCCGTCTGGTGCTGGCCGGTGTGCTGATGGGCGGCTGGGCGTGGCTGCGCGGGGCGCGCTGCCAGTGGCGCGAGCTGCGCACCGTGGCCGCGGCGGCGGCGCTGCTGTTTCTCGGCGGCCACGGCTTCCTGTACTGGGGGCAGGCGCGGGTGAGCTCGGGCATGGCGGCGGTGCTGTTCGCCACCGTGCCGTTGTGGATCGTGCTGATTGAGGGCCTGTCGCCGCGCGGCATCCGGCTGGGCTGGCGGGCATTGAGTGGGCTCATGCTGGGCATGCTGGGCGTCATCATGCTGGTCGGTCCGCAGTCGCTGCTGGGCGCCGGACGGGTGAACCTGGCCGGGGCGGCGGCGATTGTGGTGGCCAGCCTGAGCTGGGGGGTGGGTTCAATCTACTGCACCAGGGCGCGGCTGCCGCGCTCGGCGGCGCTGGCCGGCGGGCTGGAGATGCTCTTCGGCGGGGTGATGTTGCTGGTGGCTTCGCCGGCCACCGGCGAGTGGCGCGGCTTCCACTGGGCACAGGTGGCGCCGGCCGCCTGGCTGGCTGTCACCTACCTGGTGCTGCTGGCCTCGATGGTGGGCTTTTCTTGCTACCTCTGGCTGCTGCGCAATGTTTCGGCGGCGCGGGTTTCCACTTACGCCTACATCAACCCGCTGGTGGCGGTGGGGCTGGGGTGGGCGTTGCTGGGCGAGCCGCTCACCTGGCGCATCCTGGGCGCCATGGTGCTGCTGTTGTCGGCGGTGAGCTTGATCGTCGCTCAGCAAAGCAAGCACAAGACGGCGCTGCTGGCGGCCGAGATGGAGTCGCAGGGCGCGGTGGCGGGTTAAAAAATTCCGCGCTGGGGTATTGACTCCGGGCCGCGGCCCGGCTACAGTGTGTAAACGGTTGACGCTGGCAGTTGAAGCGTGGCCGGAGCGGCCCGACAGGGCTGCGCGAGTTGTGGTACTATAGAGTTTGGGTTTTGCGTTTCCCGCCCGGCGGCCTCCCTGCAAGGATTGGTCGAGGCTGAGTGAGCCAAAATTCAACGCAGCACGAGCGCCGGTTTGGGCTGGCGCCGGGGAAGATGTCGCTCCGATGGAAGCGGGGTGGCGGAAGGATTGTGAGGGGTAGCCGGCTGGACCGGTTGAGCAGGAATCGAGTTGGTTCTTGTTCCCGCGGCTGAAGTTTGCTACACTCAAAAGGTTTTCGAGGACCGGGGCTTTCGGGCTCCGGGAGAGGCCCCCAGGGGCCGCTCTGGAAGGCGCAAGCCGGAAGGGGCGTCGAATCCCGCGCAAGCGGGTTGACAACTGGATTGAACACGCTAGAAAGAATCTTGTCGATTCGGTTTTGAGGCCAGAGCGACACTCGTCAAGTTCTTCCGCGCCTGGGGCAACCCGGGGAGCGGGAGTCCATTTTTACTTGAGAGTTTGATCCTGGCTCAGAATCAACGCTGGCGGCGTGCCTAACACATGCAAGTCGAGCGCGAAAGTCCCCGCAAGGGGGCGAGTAGAGCGGCGCACGGGTGAGTAACACGTGGACAACCTACCTCCGAGTGGGGAACAACCTCGCGAAAGCGAGGCTGATACCGCATACGATCGCTGGTCCGCATGGACCGGTGAGGAAAGCAGCAATGCGCTGGGAGAGGGGTCCGCGGCCGATTAGCTAGTTGGCGGGGTAACGGCCCACCAAGGCGATGATCGGTATCCGGCCTGAGAGGGCGCACGGACACACTGGAACTGAAACACGGTCCAGACTCCTACGGGAGGCAGCAGTGGGGAATTTTGCGCAATGGGGGAAACCCTGACGCAGCAACGCCGCGTGGAGGATGAAGGGC
>JBQCEU010000352.1:0-8079 GCA_051959955.1 Terriglobales bacterium
CCGGGAATCCCGTCAGCCACGAAGCTGAGGTGGTCGGTCCCGCCGGTGTTGTTGATCGTCAGCGTCTGCATGCCGTAGCTGTGAAAAGGCTGCATCCATTGCCGGAACAACGGCGCGACCATGTCATTCCCCTGCAAATACACCCCGCGAATCGCGCCCGAGCCGTTGTCCACATTGAAGTAGCCGCTCACCAGCTTCTGCTCCGGCAGCACATTCCCCTGGGCGTCGCGGAAGTGCTGCAAGGCGTAGGCGCGCGAGCCCAGCAGCCCTTGCTCTTCCCCGGTCCACAGCGCTAGCCGTACCGTCCGCCGCATCTTCAGCCCGCTGACCTTCAGCAACCGCAGCGCCTCCATCATCACCGCCGAGCCGGCGGCGTTGTCGGTGGCTCCGGTGGCCGACTGCCAGGAGTCGAAATGCCCCCCGAGCATCACCAGTTGATCCTTCAGGTCGCCGCCCGGGATCTCCCCGATGATGTTGAACGAGTCCAGGCCGTTTTCGGTGTGGTAGCTGTTCTTGACGTTGATATCCAGCGTGACCGGAACTTTCTTTTCCAGCGTGCGGTGGATGCGGCCGTAGTCTTCGATGGACAGGGCCAGTTGGCACGGCGTCGGCGGCGCATCCGCGCTCTGCAGCGGCGTGCCGCGGCCAAACGCACCCCGGCCCGAGTCCGTCCCCGCACCCTGGGAGACAAACACCGTGCCGTCGTTCGAGTTGCCGCGGCCGGGCGAGAGCACGCAGGCCACGCCTTCATCCAGGAAGAACTTGAGAATCTGCGCCTGACTGACCCCGCCCGCCGCGCCCCGCCCGAAGCGCCGCTCCCTTGGCTGGTCGGCCGTCTGCATGTCGGTCAGCTCCTTGTCGCTGAGCCGCTGGAACTCGCCCGTCAACTGCGAGCCGGTGCCTTCCACCAGCGGGTCCGGCGGAATCGGCTGGAAGAGCACAAACTTGCCCTGGAGCGTGCCCTTGTATTTGGCGAAATCGGAAGCTTCGGCAATGTTGACCAGGGTCGCGTCGGCCTTCACCTCGCCGTTGGTACCCGGCGTCCAGGCGGCGGGAAACGCGATGAGGGGATGGACGCGAGGGGTGAGCTGCTGGGCAGCCATGAAGTCGTTGGACCAGCCCCGCCCGAAGGGAAACTTCTCCTCGTGCACGTTGGCGATGCCCCATCCGGTCAGCGTCTTCTCCGCCCATTGCGCGGCCTCGCGCATATCGGGCGAGTTGGTCAGGCGGGGCCCGTAAACGTCGGTGAGCCAGCTCTCAATGGTCATCACCTGGGGATTCGACTGCTCCAGCGCCTTCAGTTGCTGAATGGCGGCCAGGTCCGGAGCGTTGGGCGGCGGCGCCTGGGCGGTCAGCGAAAGCGCCAGCGCGGCGGAGGCTGCGGTCAGCGTGAGCGCACGGAGGGAGATAGCCATGGCGGACAGTATATGCCGCCACTGAGGGATCACGAAAGACTTTCGCGCAGAATCAGCAGTCGCGGCTCCGTCATCTCGTCCATGGCGCTGCGGATGCCCTCCCGCCCCAGTCCCGACTCCTTGACGCCTCCGTAGGGCATGGGGTCCATGCGCCAACTGGAGACCTCATTGATCAGAACGGCGCCCACCTCCAACTCGGCGAAGGCGCGCTGCGCAAAGTTGAGGTCGTTGGTGAAGACGGCGGCCTGCAGCCCATAGCGGCTGGCATTGGCCTCGCGCAAGGCCTCCTCGGCGGTGTCATAAGGACGGAGCAGGAGGACCGGGGCAAACGCCTCCTCTTTCCAGATGGCGGCCTCGGGCGGCACCTCCTCCAGCAGCGTGGGCCACAGGAAGGCCCCATCGCGCTTGCCGCCGCAGGCCGGGATCGCCCCGCCGCCCACGGCTTCCTGGATCCAATCGAAAGCCCGGATGGCGGCCTCGGGCGTGATCATCGGCCCCACATCCGTGGCGGGATCGCGCGGGTCTCCCAGGCGCAGGGCGGCGATGCCTGCGAGCAGCCGCCGGCGAAGTTCCGGGTACACCGCGCGGTGAACGAGCACCCGCTGCACCGAGATGCAGCTCTGGCCGGCGTAGCTGAACGCCCCCGCCACCAGCCGCCGCGCGGCCAGATCGAGGTCGGCGTCGCGATGAACAATGTTGGCGGCGTTGCCGCCCAGCTCGAGCACCACCTTCTTCCGCCCGGCCTGCGCTTTGAGTTCCCACCCGACGGCGGCGCTGCCGGTAAACGACACCATCGCCACCCGCCCGTCGCGGCATAGTTGCACCGCCGGTTCCGCCCCGCCCGCCAGCACGTTGACCGCCCCGGCGGGCAGTTCCACCCCCAGCGCCAGCTCGCCCAGCCGCAGGGCGGAAAGCGGCGCGCGCGGCGAGGCCTTGATGATGATCGGGTTGCCGCTGGCAATCGCCGGCGCCAGCTTGTGCAACACCAGGTTGAGCGGAAAGTTGAAGGGGGTGATGCCGGCAATGACCCCGATCGGGAACCGCCGCTGCACGGCCCAGCGCCCCTCGCCCCCGGCCGCCACGTCCAGATTCTCCACCCGGCCCGGCAGCCGCAGCGCCTCTTCCGCGGCGGTTTGCAGCGTCAGCAGGCCGCGGCGGACTTCCGCCTGCGCATCGCGAAGGGGCTTGCCTGCCTCCTCCGACATCAGCAGGGCGAGCTCGTCCTGGTTGCGCTCCACCGCCCCCCGCAGTTCCGCCAGCGCCTGGCTCCGCCGCCACGCCGGCAAGCCGGCCAGCGGCGCACGCGCTTCCGCCGCCGCCTTCAGCGCCCGCTCCACCTCGAGACCGGTGGCCGCCCCGCAGCGCCCCACCTCATTGCCGCTGTACGGGGAACAAACACTGACCTCTTCCTCCGGCGAAACCAGCTCGCCGCCGATCACCAACGGATATAGCCGTGCCATGCCTTCATTATGACGAAGCAGCGACACAACTCTGCCGCCCGGCGCGCGCACGACAGCGCATCTCAACTGGGCAGATGCCGCGCGACTGGGGCCAGAGCCTGACGAAGTTTGAAAATCTGCTGCAGCGCCGGCCGGGAGAACAACCGCGGTTCCTGAGACCCCCGGTTCCCGGCAGCTTCCGTCGCGACGAATGGGAGCACTTTGCCGTGCCCCAGTACTTCGAACGCCGCTACGGGGCTGCCGTGGCCGAGGCTTGGCGCAGCCTGCACCCGGCGCCGTTGCGGGTGCGCAGATGGGTGGCGGCCTACCAGGCGCGGCTATTCCGGCATGGGGCGGTCAGCGCCGGCCCATCTTCACCACCCGCGCCAGAGGCGACTGGTGGTGCAGATGGCAAATCGCCACCGCCAGCGCATCGCTCGCGTCCAGCGAGTTCGGATCCTCGGTCAGGCTGAGCAGCGTGCGCACCATGTGTAGCACCTGCGTCTTGTCGGCCCGTCCGTAGCCGGTGAGCGCGCTCTTGATGCTCAGCGGCGAGTACTCGGCCACCGGCAGCCCGCGCGCCGCCGCCGCCTGCATCGCCACCCCGCGCACATGCCCCAGCTTCAGCGCCGAGCGCACGTTCTTGGCGAAAAACACGTCTTCGATGGCCACGCAGTCAGGCTGGTGCACGGCCATGATCTCGCTCAACCGCGTGTGGATGAAGTGCAGGCGCCCGGCAAAGCCGTCCTCGGCGCGGCCGCGCACCCGCACCGTCCCCGCTTCCACCGCCCGGTGCCGCCGGCCGTCGCTCTCCACCACCCCGTAGCCGGTGGCCTCGCTGCCGCAATCTATGCCGAGAACGCGCATTGCTTCCTATGCTACGCCGACCCGACCGGGCTGGGGCTCCAGGGGTCCCCGGCCCGGTCGAGCGTCAAGCGGGTCGAGTGGCGCAGCCACTCGGGGTCCCGCGCCAGTCAATCGTGTTATAACCATCGGCATGAAGTATCGGCTTCTGCTGGTGTTGGCGTTGACGGCGGCGGCGCTGGGAGCGCAGCAGTACAGCCAGCGCGACGTGATGATCCCCATGCGTGACGGCGTGCGCCTGCACACCCTCATCCTCACCCCGCCGGGCGCGCACCGCCCGCTTCCCTTCCTCATCACCCGCACCCCCTACGGCGCCAGCGCGCGCCTGCTCTCCAATTACCCGGTGATGGCGGCCACCCGCGGCTACATTTTCGTCATGCAGGATATCCGCGGCCGCTACCGCTCCGAGGGCCGGTTCGTGATGCAGCGCCCGCCCCGCGATCGCAGCAACCCGAAATCCATTGACGAGGGCACCGACACCTACGACACCATCGCCTGGCTGCTCGCCAATGTCCCCAACAATAACGGCCGCGCCGGCCTGGTCGGCATCTCCTACGGCGGCTGGCTGACCACCATGGCGCTGCTCGAACCCCACCCGGCGCTGAAGGCGGCCAGCGAGCAGGCCTCGCCCGACAACATGTTCGTCAACGACGACTTCCATCACAACGGCGCCTTCCGCCTCAGCTACGGCTTCGAGTACGCCGCCATGATGGAAACCGGCAAAACCAACTTCACCTTTCATTTCCCCGTCTACGACACTTACGGCTGGTATCTCCAACTGGGCTCGCTCGCCAACGTCAACCGCGGCGTGCTGCACGGGGAGCTGCCCACCTGGAACAACTTCGTCGCTCATCCCAACGACGACAGCTTCTGGGAGCATGAGGCGGTCACCCCCTACCTCAGGGATCTGACCCTCAAGGTCCCCAACCTGAATGTGGCCGGCTGGTGGGACCAGGAGGATTTCGTCGGCCCGCAGCGCATCTACCAGGCGCTCGAAACCCACGATGCGGCCCACCACAACTTCATCGTCATTGGCCCCTGGAACCACGGCGGCTGGGCGCACGGCAAGGGCGACTCCCTCGGCCCGGTGCAGTTCGGCAGCAACACCAGCGAGTACTTCCGCGCCCAGATCCAGGCCCGCTGGTTCGCCTACTGGCTGCGCGGTGAGGGCACGCTCCCCTTTCAGGAAGCCATGACCTTCCAGACCGGCAGCAACCGCTGGGTCGCCTACGACGCCTGGCCGCCGCGCTCGGACGCCATCGCCCGCCGGCTCTACTTCCAGGCCAACCGCCAGCTCTCCTTCTCCCCGCCCACCGACGCCGCCAACGTCCAGCCATGGGACAGCTACATTTCCGATCCCGCCCATCCCGTGCCCTACCGCCACCGCCCCATCGAGGAAACCTACGGCCCCGGCAGTCGCTGGTACACCTGGCAGACCGAAGACCAGCGCTTCACCGACAACCGCATGGACACCCTCGCCTGGTCCACGCCGGTCCTGGATCACGAAGTCTGCATCGCCGGGCAGATCACCGCCCATCTCTACGCCTCCACCACCGGCAGCGACAGCGACTGGATCGCCAAGCTGATTGACGTCTACCCCGAGACCTACCCCGCCCAGCCCGCCATGGCCGGCTACGAGTTGATGATCGTCGGCGACGTGCTGCGCGGCCGCTTCCGCAACAGCCTCTCGCACCCCGAGCCGGTCGAACCCGACCAGATCGTCGCCTACAACCTTGACCTGCACACCAACAACCACTGCTTCCTGCCCGGCCACCGCATCATGGTGCAGGTGCAGAGCACCTGGTTCCCCTTGATTGACCGCAACCCGCAGACCTACGTCCCCAACATCTTCCAGGCCAAGGACAGCGACTTCGTGAAGGCGACGCAGCGCATCTACCGCTCGGCCAGCTACCCCTCGAACCTCGAGGTGCAGGTGGTCACTTCACCCGGCGGTAGGTAGCGGCGACCGCGGCGGTGGTCAGCGGCAGCAGAATGTCGCTCGGCAGCGACTGCAGCCGCCGCCGGGCAAGCTCAAAATCCAGTCCGCCCGCCAGCTCGTAGACCTCCTGCACCAGGTAGCTCTGTGGCTCAATCTCCAGCTGGGATGCGAGAAAAACCTTGTCACGATTGGCGCTGGGTGGTGCATTCTCCGGGGCATGCAGAGGCGCGGCGCGGTACGTGTCCTCGAACGCGGCGGCCTGCGAGTCGGTGACATCGAGCAGGCGCAGCATGAGCGCGCGGGCGGAAGCGCGCTCGCCCAGCTTCTCCCAGGCATGGGCCAGACGCACCGCCGCCAGAGCCACCGGAACCTGATTCAGAAAGGCGTCGTCCTCGATCAGCGGCGCCGCCTGCGCGGCCGCCTGGCGCGCCACCTCCGGCTTGGTGATCGCCAGCGCCAGCGCCACCTTGGCCAGGGCGCGGAACCGCATGGCCGTATCCTGCTGATCGCTCGCCAGCTTCAGCGCCCCAGCCGGATCCTTTTCCGCCATGTCCTGCACGCGTTCGTCTGCGGGCTCGGTGTAGCTGACGTGCGCGCTGCCGTCGGCATTGACGTTGTAATAGCGGGATGGCCGCTTCGGAACCTCCACCAGGGCTGGATAAGCCGCCTCCAACTCAGCGGCGCGGTCGGGGGCGACCTGCCGCAGCAGTGCCAGCAGGCGTGAGCCGGAGACCGCGTTGAGGTGCTGCGGATCCTTGCCGATGCGCGTCACCATGGCGTTCAGCGCGGTCTCGAGATTGGCGTCAAGATCGGGCGCCATCTCATGGCCATTCGTCAGCGCTTCAAAGCCGCCGTCCAGCCCGAACGAGATGATGTCGGTATCGTGGGTCGCGGCGGCATAGATGCCGCGCAGCAACGCCCGCTGCGTAATCGGATCATCCTTGGCGGCCTGGGCCAGGCGCAATGCGCCGCCATACGGATAGCTGCCGTCCGCTTGCACGCATTCCTGCACCAGGTCGAGGCCGCGTGCCACCGGCCAGTGCCCCGCCGCGCGGGCGAGGATGAAATCGTACATCTTGGCCCGCGGCACGTCGGCGGTGCGCGCCAGTTCCAGCGCCGCCTCCAGATCGTTGTGCTCGCTGAGTGCGACGATGGCGCCCAGTTCGGCTTGTCGCTTGGTATAGAAACTGAAGCTGTTGGCGCCGCCGGGCAGTGCCCGTGCCATGTTAAAAAGCTGCCGGTAGCCGTCCAGCGCCGGCTGCTTGTAATGCGGCAGCTCCAGTTCGAGCACCCGCGCGAAGATCATCGGCCGGTCCATCTCCGGCAGCGCGTCGAGCTCGGTTTTCGCCTGTTGGAAAAGCTGCAAGCCGGCGTCCGGTGGCGGCGGAGGTGCTTGGGGCGCCTGCCCCGCCATGAGGGTCAGCAAACCCGCAACGACTACGACGGCTTGCCTCACTGTGGCCCATTATGCATCCGATATGCCTTGCCCGGCGTGTATATAAGTTATGAAGCTTGGGATAGTCACGGCCGTCGTGTGTCTGCTCGGCGCCGGGCCGGCCTGGGGTCAAAAGCCACAGGTCTTTCGCACTGAAACCAGACTGGTGAACGTGGCTTTCAGCGCCCGCGACGCCCAGGGGCACCTGGTCCCCGACCTGCAGGCCAACGAGGTTGAGGTACGCGAGGACGGCGTCCCGCAAAAGCTCGCTTTCTTTTCTCACAGTACGGACTTGCCGCTGACCCTGGGCATCGTCCTCGACCAAAGCCCCAGCCAGGACAAGTACCTCAAGGCGCACGCGCGCGACCTCGAGCGGTTCCTGAACGGGCTGCTCACCGCCCGCGACCGCGCCTTCCTGGTGGGCTTCGGCGACCACATCCGCCTGATCTCCGACTACACCCCGGCAGCAGCCACGCTGCTGTGGACGCTGGCTCACTATGAGCGCAAGTACGCCTACCCCGAGCTGGGACCCAAGCTGGAGCGCGACGGCGGCACCGCGCTCTTTGACGCCATAGATGCCGCCATGGCCGACAAACTGGAAGCACAAAACGGCCGCCGCGTGCTGCTGCTATTCAGCGACGGTGAGGACAACTCCAGCGCCCACGATGAAGGCGCCGTGCTGGCCGACGCCCAGGATGCCGACGTCACCATTTACACCATCCGCTACCTCCCCGACCGGCGCATGAATGCCCGCGATTACTATGGCACCGCGGTCATGGAGCGTCTCGCCCAGGAAACCGGCGGCCTGGCGGTGGACGCCGCCCGCATTGAGCCCCGCCAGTTTTTCGCCGCCATCGCCGGCGAGTTGCGGGCCTCCTATCAGCTCGCCTACTACCCGCCGCCCAATACCACGCCCGGCTTCCGCGCCATCGAGGTTCGCTGCACCCGGCCCGGTGTCACCATCCAGGCGCGCCGCGGCTACACACT
>JBQCEU010000353.1:0-10802 GCA_051959955.1 Terriglobales bacterium
CACAAAACGGCCGCCGCGTGCTGCTGCTATTCAGCGACGGTGAGGACAACTCCAGCGCCCACGATGAAGGCGCCGTGCTGGCCGACGCCCAGGATGCCGGCGTCACCATTTACACCATCCGCTACCTCCCCGACCGGCGCATGAATGCCCGCGATTACTATGGCACCGCGGTGATGGATCGGCTGGCCAACGAAACCGGCGGCCAGGCCGTGGATGCGGCCCGGATCGAACCGCGGGAATTTTTTGCCGCCATCGCCGGCGAGCTGCGGGCCTCCTACCAACTGGCCTACTACCCCGCGCCCGGCGCCGCCCCCGGCTATCGCAGCATCCAGATCCGCTCCACCCGGCCGGGCGTCACCATTCAGGCGCGCCGCGGCTACACACTACAGCCGTAGCGCTGCCCCTCCTGACTTCCTAGGCCATACTTCTTAGGCCATGGTCAGCAGCGTCGCCAACAGCGCCGTCCGCGGCGCCAGCGCGGCGATCTGGATATGCTCGCCCGGCGAATGCGCCCCGCCGCCCGCCGCCCCCAGCCCGTCGAGCGTGGGCACGCCCAACGCGGCAGTAAAATTGCCGTCCGATCCCCCGCCGGTGCGCGCCGTGGCCAGCGGAAAGCCCAACTCCCCGGCAATTGCCTGCGCCCGCGCCGCCAGCGCCAGGCTGGCGGGCGTGGCCTCCATCGGCGGCCGGTTGATGCCACCCGAAATCTCCAGCCGCACCCGCTGGTTCGCCGCCCGCAGCCCGCGCAGCCGCACATCGAACCGCTCTTGCTCGGCCACCGTCCAGGCCCGCGCCTCGATCCGCGCCTCGGCTTCAGCCGCCACCACGTTCACCCCGGTCCCGCCCGAGATCAGCCCCGGGTTGACCGTCAGCCCGCGCTCCAGGTCAACCCACGATGCGACTTCCGCAATCTGTCCCGCGATTTCCGTGATCGCGCTGGCGCCCTTCTCGAAGTCCACCCCCGCATGCGCCGCCACCCCATGCGCCTGCATCCGGTACACGCCAATCCCCTTGCGGCCGATCTTCAACTTGCCGTCCGCGTCCGCCCCCGGCTCCAGCACCAGCACGGCGCCGCACTCCCGGGCCACCGATTCCGTCAGCTGCCGTGAGCCCCGGCTGCCGGTTTCTTCGTCGAAGACAAACAGCAGCTTAAGCGGACGGCTCGCCGCCGCCCCCGCCGCCGCCAGCGCGCGCAGCGCAAACAATCCCATGACCACCCCGGCCTTCATGTCATAGATTCCGGGGGCATAAATGCGCCCCCCCTCTTCCCGCCACGGCGTCTGCGCCAGTGCGCCGGTGGGATAGACGGTATCCAGATGACCGAGCAGCAGAATCGGCTTCCCCGCCTCCCCGCCGGCAATGTCAATCTCCAGGCCGCCGTCATGCAGGCGGCTACGGCCGCCCGCCTGTTCGAACTCCCGGCTTACGGCTTCGGCCAGCGCCCGCACCCGCTCCGGCTCGGCGGTCGGCGTCTCCTGTTCGACCCAGCGGCGCAGGGTGGCCAGCATTTCGGCCTGGCGGCCTTCAATCCAACTCAAGATGGCAGAGGCGATGGACACGGCTGTCATTGTAAAATGACTGGGTTACGCGCCATGGCTGAAAACACTGAACTGGCCGCCCCGCTCCGCTATGCCCTGCCCATGGGGGTGCGGGAAATCGAGCGCCTCCTGCCCCACCGCAATCCCTTCCTGCTGCTCGACCGCATCATCGAATTTGAGCCGCGCAAGCGCATCGTGGCCATTAAAAACGTCACCGCCAACGAACCCTTCTTTCCCGGCCACTTCCCCGGCAACCCCATCATGCCCGGCGTGCTGGTGCTCGAGGCCCTGGCCCAGGCGGGCGCGCTGATGATCCTCCACGAGGACGAGGTGCCGGGCCAGCACCTGATTTATTTCACTGGCGTGGACGGAGCCAAGTTCCGCCAACCCGTGGTTCCCGGCGACCAGTTGCGCCTCGAGGTCGAGGTGCTGCGCTTCCGCTCCACCGCCGGGCGCATGCAGGGCCGCGCCCTGGTCGGCGACAAGTTGGCCGCCGAGGGAACCCTGAGCTGCGCCGTGGTTCCGGCACCGCGGGCGGGGCAATGATCTCACCCCTGGCGGTGGTTGATCCAAGGGCCAAGGTCCCCGATTCCTGCACCATTGGGCCCGGCTGCGTCATCGGACCCGAGGTCGAGCTCGGCGCGGACTGCCGCCTCGATGCCCATGTGGTCATCCAGGGGCCCAGCCGTATCGGCGCCCGCAATCATTTCTTTCCCTTTAACAGCATCGGCCTCGGACCGCAGGATGTCTCCTACAAGGGCGAGCCCACGCGGCTGGAGATGGGCGACGACAACGTGGTTCGCGAATTCTGCACCCTCCACCGCGGTACCGTGAAGGGCGGCGGCCTCACCCGCATCGGCAGCCATAACCTCTTCATGGCCTACTGCCACGTCGCCCACGATTGCCACGTCGGCTCCCACGTCATCATGGCCAACTGCGCCACCCTCGGCGGCCACGTCACTGTCGGCGACCACGCCACCGTCGGCGCCTTCTCTCCCGTCCACCAGTTCGTGCGCATCGGCGCCTACGCCTACCTGGGCGGCGGCACCATCACCACCCAGGACGTGCTTCCCTTCTCCATCACCAGCGAAAAACGCGAGAATCACGCTTACGGCCCCAACAAGATCGGCCTCAAGCGCCAGGGCTTCACCCCCGAGCGCATCGCCGCGCTGGAACAGGCCTTCCGCCTGCTGCTCAACTCCGGCCTCAACACCTCCCAGGCGGTCGAGCGCATCCGCGCCGAACTGCTCACCCCCGACACCCAACTCCTGCTGGATTTCATCGCGCAAAGCCATCGGGGCGTCATCAAGTGACCACCCACGCCGGCTCGGGCAAATACGGACTGATTGCCGGCAACGGCCGCTTTCCCTTCCTGCTGTTGGAGGCGGCCCGCGGCCGCGGCCTGGAGATGGTGGTGGCTGCCGTCAAGGAAGAAACCGATCCCGCCATCGCCGATCTTGGCGTCGAGGTCCATTGGCTCAGCCTCGGCCAGTTGGGCAAGCTCATCCAGGTCTTTAAGCAGGCCGGCGTGGAGCGCGCGGTGATGGCCGGTCAGGTCAAGCACAAACAAATCTTTTCCCACCTCCGCCCCGACTGGAAAATGGCCATGCTGCTCGCCTCCCTGGCCACCCGCAATACCGATTCCCTGCTCGGCGGCGTGGCCCGCGTGCTCGAGGAAGAGGGCATTGTGCTCGAAAGCTCGACCCGCTTTCTCGAACCGCTGCTCGCCACCCCCGGTTGCATGACCCGCCGCGCCCCCGACGAACGCGAACGCGGCGACCTCGACTACGGCTTTGAAGTCGCCCGCCACCTGGCGGCCATGGACATCGGCCAGAGCGTGGTGATCGCCGCCCGCGCCTGCGTCGCCGCGGAAGCCATGGAAGGCACCGACGCCATCATCCGCCGCGCCGCCGACATCGCCGGTGGCCGCCCTCTGACCGTGGTCAAGGTGGCCAAGCCCAAACAGGACCTGCGTTTCGATGTCCCCGTCATCGGCCCCGCCACCATCGCCGCCATGCGCGCCGCCGGCGCCACCGCCTTGGGCGTCGAGAGCGGCATCACCCTCATGCTCGAGCGCGACACCTGCCTTGCCGCCGCCGATGCAGCCGGCATCGCCATCGAAGGAAGGCCGGCCGGCCAATGAATCCCATCCCTGTCGCCGTGGTGGGCTGCGGCGCCTTCGGCCGCCACCACGCCCGCCTCTATAAGGAGCTGCCGCAGGCGGCGCTGGCCGGTGTCTACGACACCGATCCCGCCCGCGCGGCGGCCCTGGCCCGCGAGCACGGCGTTCCGGTGCTGGCTTCGCTGGCGGAAGTCAAAGCCGCGGCGCAGGCGGTTTCGATCGCCGCCCCCACCACCGCCCACGCCGCGCTGGCCTGCGAGTTGATGGCCGGCGGCTGCGACGTGCTGGTGGAAAAACCCATCGCTCCCTCCCTCGCCGACGCCGATGCCATGCTCGCCGCCGCGGAACGCCACGGCCGCATCCTCATGGTCGGCCACCTGGAACGCTTCAACCCGGCGGTGCGCCTGCTCCGCCCCCGCATCACCCGCCCCATGTTCTTCGAGGTCCATCGCCTCAGCGTCTTCACTCCGCGCAGCCTCGACGTGGACGTGCTGCTCGACCTGATGATCCACGATCTCGATCTGGTCTTGAGTTTCGTCGGTGACGAACTGGCCGACCTGCAGGCGGTCGGCCTGGCCGTGCTCAGCCGCCACACCGATATCGCCAACGTGCGGCTGACCTTTGCCCACGGCTGCGTCGCCAACCTCACCGCCAGCCGCGTCAGCACCGAGCGCGTCCGCAAGCTGCGCTTCTTCCAGCCCGGCGAATACATCTCCCTCGACCTCGCCCGCCGCGACGCTCAAATCTTCAAGCTCACCAGCCCGCCCGGCTCGCCTCTTCCCCAGATCGCCCACGAGCAGTTGCAGGGCGGCGAAGCCGAGCCCCTGCGCAGCGAAATCGAAGCCTTCCTCGAAGCCGTGGCCACCCGCCGGTCCGTCGAGCCCGACGGACCCTCCGCCCGCGCCGCCCTGGCGGTGGCCCTGCGCGCGGCGGCGGCGATCTCCGAACACCGCGAAAAGCTGGGGGCTCTGGCCGGAACTAGGTGAGCGCCACCACGCCGCAGGCGCGCACCAGCGCGGCCACGCGCTCGGCGTTGAAGCGGGTGGCGTCGTATTCGATCGAAAGCGCGTCGGCGGATTCGTCCACCCGCAGCGCGCGAATCCCGTACACGTCCGAGAGGCGGCTGAGCGCCTGAATCTGCTCCTCGCCCAGCGGCCCGAGGTAGCGATAGGTGATATCCATCGTGGTCATGGCGAAATTATTTTACCCTGCCAGCTCGGCAAAATCGGCGATGCGGTTGAGGCGGGCGACCGTCTCCGCCAAGAGCGCCAGCCGGTTGGCGCGGATCGCCGGATCTTCGTCGTTGACCCGCACCTGGCTGAAGAAATTCTCCAGCGGCGCCGCCAGCCCCGCTATCGCCTGCAGCTCGGCCGCGTAATCGCCGCCCGCCGGCAGGGCCTCGACCGCGGCTCGCAGCGCCTGCTCGGCGGGGTCGCGCAGCAGTTCCGCCTTGATCCCCACCGCCTGCCACTTCTCCATGCCGCCTTCTTTCCGCACTATGCTCCGGGCGCGCTTCACCACCGCTGCCACGGCAGCGAGGTCCGGGGCCTCGGCCAGCGCCTGGGCACGGTGGCTGGCATCCAGCGCATCGTCGGCGCCGCTGGCCAACGCGGCTCCCACTTTGGCAGCATCCAGCCCGGCGCTGTCGCGCAGGTAAAAGCTCAAGCGTTCCTTGAAAAACTCGCTGGTGGCGGCCGGCAGCTCCTGGAGCCCGATTTCGGCATATCCGGCCAGCGCCTGCTGCAGAGCCGCCCCCAGCGAGAGCTTCAGCTTGCGTTCGATCAACGTCCGGACAATGCCGTTCCCCTGGCGTCGCAGCCCGAACGGGTCGGCCGAGCCACTGGGAATTTCGCCGATGGCGAACATCCCGGCGATGGTGTCAAACTTGTCCGCCAGCGATACCGCCGCCCCCACCACGCTCCGTGGCGGCATCTCCCAGGCGTACTGGTCCGCAATGGCCTGGGCCACCGCCTCGCTCACGCCTTCGGCGCGGGCATAGTGCCCCCCCATGATGCCCTGCAGCTCCGGAAATTCCTTGACCAGGTCGGTAGTCAAATCGCACTTCGCCAGCTCGGCCGCCTGTTCGGCCGCCGCGCGCTCGCCCTCGCCCAGTCCCCATTGCTGCGCGAGCCACCCCGCCAGCCTGCGCATGCGCAGGCTCTTCGCCCGGTAGCTGCCCAGCCGCGCCTGGAAGGTCACCTGCTCAAGCATGGGCAGCCGTTCGGCCAGTCGCAGCTTGCGGTCGGTCGTGAAGAAAAACTGGGCGTCGGAGAAACGTGCCCGCAGCACCCGTTCGTTGCCGTGCCGGATGAGGCCCTGGGGATCACCTTTCTGGTTGAGCACGGCGACGAAGTAGGGGGCGAGTTTTCCCTCCCCGTCCTCCACCGCCAGGTACTTCTGATGGTCCCGCATCACCGTGACCAGCACCTCCTCTGGAAGCGCGGTGAGATAGGCGGCGTCAAAGCTGCCCAGGATGGCGTCGGGAAATTCCGTCAGGTTGACCAGCGTGTCTTCCAGCCCAGCGTCGCCGCGAACCTTCAAGTCTTGCTTGAGCTGCCGCCCAGCCGCGGCTGCGATCTGTGCACGCCGCGCAGCCGGCGAGGCGACCACGGCATGGGCCAGCCAGGGGCCGGGGAAGTCGGCGGCCGCGGCCACCGTGAACTCGCCCCCCAGCGTCCGATGTCCGCGGCTGCGGCGATCGGCGGTGAGCGCGCCCAGGCGGAACGGCACCACCTCCGCCCCGTGCAGCCCCAACAACCAGCGCAACGGCCGCACGAACCTCAGCTCCCCATCCCACTTCATCGAGCGCGGCAGCGCCAGCGCGAAAAACGCCTCCGGAACAAGATCGAGCAACACGGCGGCTGCCCGCGCGCCTCCGGTCTTGCGCCGCAGGGCGAGGTACTCGCCCTTGGCGTTGGTGACCTTGTAGGCGTCAGCAGGTTGGGCTTGGTTCTTGGCGACGAAGCCCAGGCCCTGGGGCGTGAGCGACCCGTCGGCGGCAAAGGCCAGCCGCGCCGGCGGGCCCACCACCTCTTCCTCCTGCTGCGGCTGCTGCCGCGCGACGGCGTCAACCCGCACCAGCAGCCGCCGCGGCGTCCAGGCCACCTCCGCCTGGGCCTCGGCCCTCACCAGCCCGGAAGCCTTCAACCGTTGCATCAGGTTTTCGGCGAAGCCCTGGGCGAGCGATGGCGCCATGCGCGCCGGCAATTCCTCGCACCCGAGCTCGATCAACAGGGCGTCGTCGCTAGGCATGGGCCGCCTCCGGCTGCTGCTGTTCCAGCCACGCTGCGGCGATCCCCACCGCCAGCGTCCGCACCCTTTGGATCATCTCCACCCGCTGCGTGACCGAGATGGCGCCCCGGGCATCGAGCAGGTTGAACAAATGTGAGCACCGCAGGCACAGTTCATAGGCTGCCAGCAGCGGGAAGCGGGCGCGCGCGCTCTCCGGCAAATCCTTGAATTGCCGCAGCAGGGCGCGGCACTCGGCTTCATGCCCCTTAAACGACTCCCACAGCCGCTCCACGTCCGCCTTTTCGAAGTTGTACACCGAGCTGTGCAGCTCGTCCAGGTAGCGCACCTGCCGATAGCTGTACTGCTCGTTCCAGCGCATGTCGTAGATCGAGTCCACGTCCTGCAGAAAAGCCCCAATGCGCTCCAGCCCGTAGGTCAGCTCCACCGGAATGGGGTTGAGGTCCTGCCCTCCACATTGTTGAAAATATGTGAATTGTGTGATTTCCAACCCATCCAGCATCACCTGCCACCCCAGCCCCCACGCCCCCAGCGTCGGCGCTTCCCAGTTGTCTTCCTCGAACTTGATGTCATGCGCCCGGAGGTCAATGCCCAGCGCCGTCAGGCTCTGCAGGTACAGCTCCTGCACATCCTCAGGTGCTGGTTTAAGAATTACCTGCATCTGCAAGTGCTTATACAAACGGTTGGGGTTGTCGCCGTAGCGCCCGTCGGCCGGCCGCCGGCTGGGCTGGGGATAGGCCACGCGGTAGGGTGTGGGGCCGAGCACCCGCAAGAACGTCTCCGGCGCCATGGTGCCGGCTCCCACTTCCATGTCGAAGGGAAGCTGAAGGACGCAGCCCTGGCCGGCCCAGAACTCCTGCAAGAGCAGGATGAGGTCTTGGAAGGTCACTGGGCAGCCTCCAGGCTGGCCAGCATCGTCCAGGACTTCAAGCCTGACTCGAGATGATCCTCAAGGCAGCGCTTGAGCTTTTGGCGCAGTTCGCGGCCCGGCGCACCGCCGGCCGCAGGCGCCGCGGCCGCCAGCGCCGCCAGCGGCTGCCGCGCCATGGCCTGCGCCAAGGCCCGCGCCTCCGGGCTGAGATCGAATTCAGGCAAAAATCCTCCCAGGCGAACCATCCAGAACAGGTAATAGGTGAGCGGCAGCCAGGCTGCTTCCCCTTGCCAGGCCCTCAATTGCGCGCTGGCGGCGGCCAGCAGGCGGAAGACCGCATCGTTGACCTCATGGTCAGGCAGCAGCCGTTCCGCCACCTCCACCATCACCGACGCTGCCACTGAATTTAGCAGATCGGGCACGCCGCTGGCCAGCGGGGAGGCGATCAACTCGCAATGATCAATGTTGCCGAGCTCTCTGCCCTCGCGCTCGAAGTACTGGATCCGCACCTGCGTCAGAGGCTCCAGCGTCGCGCCAAATTTGGATTTCGGCCGCCGCGAGCCCCGCGCCACGCCCCGCCGCTTGCCCGCCGTGCGGGTGAAAAAGCTGACGATCCGGTCGCTCTCCCTGAACGGATAGGTGCGCAAAACAAAGGCTTCATCGTCGAACAGCGGCATGTTTTGTCACGTCTGATAACGTCGCCCATCCACAATCAAGCCCGTCGTCTGTGCAAATCCATTTGACATAATCTCGCCTCGCCCCGCGCACACCACTGGCAACTGGCAACTGACAACTGGCAACTTCCCTCAGGACTGCCCGTCAATCATCTCCACCGCCAGCAGCACGGTTTGGCCGACCACCGTGAGGCTGTGTTCGGAGACCTTGTCCATCGTGTCCTGGTTGGAGTGGTGGTACTTCCCCATGGGGTCGTAGCCAGTCCCCATCGCGCCGAACTGGGCATCCACAACGTCCACCACCGGGATGCCGACGTTGGCAAACGACTGCTGGTCGTCAATGATCTCGGTCGAGTACTGGAAGAAGTATTTGCTGTAGTGCAGCTTCTTGGCGGCGGCGGCGATGAAGTCCTGCAGCCAGGAGGTGGAAGACGACTCGCGGTCCACGTTGAGGTCTTTGTCGCCGATCATGTCGAGCAGGAAGAAACCGCGAATGCGCGGCACGAGGCCTTCGGCCGCGAGCTTGTGCGCCAGGTGGCGGCTGCCATAGAGGCCGTCGTCGCCCTTGAATTCCTTAATGGCTTCCTCGAGGTCTGTCCAAACCAGCCATATCTGCATCTTGGTGGGCTGGGCGGCGTGCAGGGCTTCGGCGAAGGCGAGCAGGATGGCGGTGCTGGAGCCGCCGTCGTTGGCGCCTACGAAGCCATTTTTGAAGAGCGTATCGTAGTGCCCGGCCAGGATGAAGATGGGCTGGTTGGGGTCCTTGGAGACGTTGAACTTGCCGATCAGGTTGTGAACCGGGACTTTGCCGCGAGGTGTGCCGGCGGTGAAGTCATCGGTCGAGAACTCCCCGCCGTTCTCCGTCACCACTTTGCGGACCAGATCCTCTGTCTTTTGATGACCGACGGAGCCGGGCATGCGCATGCCAAAACCTGTCACTTGTGCGGTAAATGCGTACGCCTTCTGCCCGCTGTAGGCGTCATGCAGCTTGGGTTTGGGGGGTGCAACCCAGGTCGAAGCGGCCACGAAAGCGGCCAGTATGGTGGCGGCAAGTGCCATGCCATCAGTGTACGCTAGGGATTATGCCCAGCCTGCCCGAGTCCGCCGCGGCTGCCCCTGCGGGGTTGACCACCACCGAAGCACCCTTCATCGAGGCCGCCCAGCGCCAGGGACAGATGTACATCCACCAGCCCTACGAGATGTACAGCGAGGCCAACCATGAAGCCTGGCGCCGTCTGTTCGCCCGCATGCAGCCGCGCTGGCGTGAGTTCGCCAACCCGCATTTTCTTAAAGGGATTGATGCACTTTGCTTCGACCACTCGCGCGTGCCGCGCCTCGAGGAGGTCAACCAGTTCCTGCGCCCCTTGACCGGCTTTCAGGCCCGGGCAGTGAGCGGCTACGTGCCCGCCTTTGACTTCTTCGACTGCCTCAGCCGCCGCGAATTCCCCACCACCATCACCATCCGGCGAGCCGACAAGCTCGACTATCTGCCCGAGCCCGACATCTTCCACGACATCGCCGGCCATGTGCCCATGCACACCGATCCCAAGTTCGCCGACACCTTGGTGCGCTTCGGCCACTGCGCTCACACCGCCAAGGCGCTCGCCGCCGAAGATAAGGATCCCGAGCGGCGCCAGCGCCGGCTGACCAGCATGATCAAGGCCCTGGCGCGGTTCTTCTGGTTTACCGTCGAGTTCGGGCTGATGCGCACCCCCGACGGGGTGCGCGCCTACGGCAGCGGCCTGCTGAGCAGCTACGGCGAGATCGAGCATGCCTTGCTGGCGCCGGAAGTCCAGCGCTACCCCATCCAGATGGAGTGGGTGGTGAACCAGGGCTTTGACTATCACCACTACCAGCCGCTTTTCTTCATCGTGGATTCCTTCGAGCACCTGTTCCAGCTTGTGGACGAGCTCGAGCGGCGCCTGGCGGCGGGCGAGCTGATGAACGTGGCGCCCGGCGCGCCCGACATCAACGACGCCGACGCCGGCAGCTTCCTCCGCGGCGAGTAGGATGGCCCTGCGCTCGAAGCTGCGGCGCGGGGCGCACCGCGTCTGGGGCAGGCTGAACCGGGGCGCGGTGGTGACGCGCGGCCCCGGGGGCTGGAAACTGCGCGTGGCCCCGGATGGCTACGAGGACCTGCGCTACTGGCTCCGCTATGAGGCCGCGACGGCGGAGTTGCTGCGCCGCGAGTTGAAAACCGGGTGGCAGATTCTGGACCTTGGGGCTCACCACGGCGTCTTCGGCGTCTGCTGCGCCGCTTCCCTGCCCTCCCGCCTCGTCGCCGTGGAACCATCCCCGCAGGCGCTGCCGCTGCTCGATGCTAATGCCCGCGCCCAGTCGGGTGCCCG
>JBQCEU010000354.1:0-2439 GCA_051959955.1 Terriglobales bacterium
GCCCTCAGCGTCAGCGCTCTCTGCCAAGTTCGCATTCCCCGCCTGCCCACGGCCGCGGTCGCCCCGCAGCCTGCGGCGCCGGCGCCGGCCGCGGCTCCATCACCGGCTCCGGCTCCGGCCGCGCCCGCTCCCGGCGTTCCAGCCGCGGCGCCCGCCCGGCTCTTCACTGCGCCCGCAGCGGCCTGGCTCTATACCGCCCCCACCGGCGCGGGCCTGAACATCTCGGGCATGGTGCAGGGGCTGACCGTCCAGGTCAACACCCACACCCAGGGCTTTGACTATCCGGTGCAGTACGCCGACGGCCGCCTGGGCTGCACCACCTTCACCGACACCCGTTACTACAACTTCGCCGACCGCATCTGCGTCCCCAACCCCGCCGGCGGCTTCCATCCCTCGGTGGGCGGATGGGGCGCCAACGACGGCCACCTGGTGGTGGTGAACCTGGCGACGCGCACCTACTACGACTTCTGGAAGCTGCTGGTCAACGCCAACGGACAACCCACCAGCACCAACGTCGGCCAGGTGGTGAGCGGCAGCCTCGACACCAGCAACGGCACGCCAGGGACGACGGCGGCGGTGATCACCGGCCTGGCGGGCGACATCCTGCCGGGCGAGCTCGACTGCGCCACCTGCCTGCAGCACGCCCTCAACGTGGTGGTTCCGGGCGTGATGAACAGCAAGCTGCTCAGCGCCCAGGCGCCCGCCATCAAAAGCGACGGCTCGGTCTACGGCGCCATCTTCCGCGAAGGCGCCAAGCTGCGCTTCGACCCCTCGGTCAACGTGGATGCCCTGCCTGTCTCGGTCGCGGTCAAGGCCATCCTCCACGCCCTGCAAAACTACGGCGCGGTGGTCACCGACCAAACCGGCGGAAACAGCCTCGGCTTCTACAGCGCCCTGGCGGCCGCGCCCGATCTTACGGGACTCGAGCAGGTGAAGTCGCATCTGTGGCTGTACTACTAAGCCAGGGGTGAGGGGTGAGGGGTTAGGGGTGAGGGGCGGAGGCGGCGCTGCCGCGCCGCGGCTTCTCTTCCACACGCACCCGCCTCCGAGCCTTCAACTGGCAACTGGCAACTGGCAACTGCCAACTCTCCTCCGGCATTTTTTCACCGAAGGTAAGTTGTTCCTCGGGGACGCATGGCACTCCGCGGCCGGTAGTCTTACCTCACCTTTTGAGGTTGCGCCGCTTCGTCGGACGATGCCATGCATATTCTCCGACGCTTGCTCCTCCTGGCTGCCGCCGCGGGTCTTACCGCCTGCGGCGGTGGTCAAAACTTCACCGCACCGGCCAAGCAGTTTCAGGCCATGCTCCAGCCCGCCGCGGTCACCGTCGCCGCGGGCCAGTCGGTCAGCTTCGCGCTGACTATCAGCGGTGGTTCCGCGCCGTCGTTCATCTGGACGGGCACCGGCGGCTCCATCAGCGCCGACGCCAACGCCACCCAGAACCAGTTCACCGCCGGCACCACGCCGGGTGACTACCAGGTCGCGGTGAAGCCCGCCGCCGGAGCGGCGCCGCTGGCCACCGCCACGGTTACGGTAACCGCCGCGCCTGCTCCCGTACCCACGCCCACGCCGGTTCCGACCCCCACGCCGGTTCCCACGCCGTCCGGCCCTCCGGCGGGCTCGCGGCTCTTCCCCTCTTCCGCCGCCGACTGGCTCTACTCGGCGCCGAGCGGCGCCAGCCTCGACATCAGCAGCGTGACCAAGGGCATGACCTTCGAGTTGAACACCCACGATCAGGGCTTCGACTATCCAGTGGTCTCGACCGACGGCACCCACGGCTGCACCAACTTCACCGACACCCTGCAGTACAACTACACCGATCACTACTGCGTGCCCAACCCGCCCGCGGGCTACTGGCCCTCGGTGGGCGGCTGGGGCGCCAACGACGGCCACCTGGTGGTCGTGGACACCTCCGCCGGCTACTACTACGACTTCTGGAAGCTCTACGTGGACTCGGCCGGCAAGCCCACCAGCACCAACGTGGGCGGCATCGCCCGCGGCTTGCTCTCGGGCGACGGCACGCCGGGACACACGGCGAGCGAGATCACGGGCCTGGCGGGAACCATCATGCCCGGCGAGCTCGACTGCGCCACCTGCCTCAACCATGCCCTCAGCCTGATCGTGCCTTCCAGCATGAACAGCAACCTGGTCGGCGCCCAGGCCCCGGCGAAGAAGACCGACGGCACCGTCCACGGCGCGCTGTTCCGCGAAGGCGCCAAAATCCTCTTCGATCCTTCGATTAACGTGGCCACCCTCAAAGCCTCGACCGCGGTGAAGGCCATCCTGCGCGCCCTGCAGCTCTACGGCGGCGTGATCACCGACCAGACCGGCGGCAGCAAGATCGGCATCTACACCGCCCTGGCGCACGCCCCCGACACCACCGGCATGGCGCTGATCGGATCTCACTTGCGTATCTACTACTGAGGGGTGAGGAGCCAG
>JBQCEU010000355.1:0-2830 GCA_051959955.1 Terriglobales bacterium
CCTGATGCCGGAGATCGCCTTCGACCGGCCGGTGACGCGCGCCAGCACGGCGAACATCCAACTGCTGCAGAGCGGCACGACGCCGGTGGCGTTCACGACCGCCTTCGGCAACGCCGACAGCCTGGTGCAAATCGTGCCCACGGCGGTGCTGCAGCCCAACACCCCGTACGTGCTGCACATCGCCGGCGTGACCGACGCCAGCGGCACGGCGATGACCGCGCCGGTGGAGGTGAGCTTCACCACGGGCGGGGGCTTTGATCTGGTGGCGCCGCAGGTGGTGAGCGTGACCCCGATCAACGGGGCGACGACGGGGACGCAACCGGTGCTGCGGGTGGTGTTCAACGAGCCGGTGGATCCGATCCGCAACTCCGGCTGGTATGTGCACGACCAGAGCGCCGGCGCGGCCAGCGCCACCCACGTGCAGGCGCACTACTCCGCCGACCGCACGGTGATGACGCTGAGCTTCGACGCGCTGCAGCCGAGCTCGAACTACAACTGGGGCACGGGTACGGTCTACGACGCGGCGGGCAACAGCAGCTCCTTCGGCTACAGCTTCTCCACCAATGCCGGGGCGGACACCACCGCGCCGAGCGTGGTGAGCGCCACGCCGCCGAACGGAGCGACCGGGGTGCCGCTGAACGCGGTGGTGCAACTGCAACTCAGCCAGCCGCTGGATCCGACCACGGTGACGAGCAACGCCATCACGCTGTCGCCGGCGGTGACGGGGACGACCAGCCTGAACGGCAGCGGGACGCTGCTGATCTTTACGCCCAGCGGCGGGCTGGCGGCCAGCACCACCTATACGGTGACCACCAACGGCATGGCCGACCTGAGCGGCAATGGGCTGACGCCCTACACGGCGAGCTTCACCACCTCGGGGGTGAGCATCGCCGGGAACGGCACCGCCAGCCTGACCACGCCCGCGCCCAACGCCACCGGCGTGGACGTAAACGCGGCGCTGCACCTGGCCTTCAGCCGGCCGGTGGATCCGCTCAGCGTGAGCGGGGATTCGCTGTCGGTGGAGGCGAAGGTGGGCAATAGCTGGCTCGTGGTGGCGACGCAGATCACGCTCAGCGCCGACGGCCTTTCGGCCACGCTGACACCGCTGGCGCCGCTGCCGGGCAACACGCAAATGTGGGTGGGGGCGAGTTACTACGCCTACCTGCAGGATCTGGGTGGGAGCAATTTCAGCAGCATGCAGGCGTACTTCAACACCGGCGCGCCGGCAGCGGCGACACCGCAGGTGCTGGCGGTGACGCCGGGTGACGGCGCGACGGGGGTGGGGCCGAACGCGGTGGTGACGCTGCAGTTCAACGAGTCGCTCAACCCGGCGACGATCACGAGCGGCAACTTCGCGCTCTACAACGGTTACACGAACCTGGGCGCGTCCGTGAACCGCTCGAGCGACAACCGCACGGTGACGCTGGCGACCACGCTGCCCTACGGCGCGACGATTACGGTGAGCGTGGGCACGGGGGTGACGGATGTGGCGGGCAACCCGATGGCGGCGCCATTCCGCTCCAGCTTCAGCACGATTGCGTATCCGCACACGGCGACGCCATCGTTCAACGAGATGCGGCCGGGGAACGGGGCCAGCGGGGTGCCGCTCGCCAGCGTGATCACGCTCTACGCCAGCGCGCCGATCAGCCAGGCAGCGCTCGCCGGCAACGTGCTGGTGACCGAGAACGGCTCGGCATGGGACGGCACAGTGGCGCTGGCGGGCAGCGGACAGGCGATCGTCTTCACCCCGGCGACGGCGTTTGATCCGGGGGCACTGGTGCAGATCTTCATCAGCGGCGGGCTGACGGACGTGTACGGCAACCGCTTCAACAGCTACGCGGCCAGCTTCCGGACGCAGCCGGATCTGACCGGGGCGGCGCTGAACCTGGTCAGCAATCCGCAGAACTCGAGCAACAACCCAACGAACACGGCGGTGGTGGCGGTGTTCAACCAGCCGATTGATCCGGCGACGGTGAACGGCAACTTCTACCTGCTGCAAAACAACAATCCGGTGCCCGCCACGGTAACGCAGCCGGAGCCCAACGTGCTGCGGCTGCAGCCGAGTGCGGCGCTCGCGGCCAACTCGTATTACGTCATCCGCATGGGCAGCCTGCAGGACACCGACGGGGTGACGTTCAGCAACAGCGGCGGCGGCTGGGGCATGTGGACCGGACCGGGGCCGGATACAACGCTGCCGGGCGTGGTATCGGTGGTGCCGCAGGACGGGACCAGCGGGGTGGGCGACAACACCAGCCTGCGGATCACGTTCAACAAGGCGGTGGACACCAACAGCATCAACCCGGCGACGCTGCAGTTGAGCAACAACGGGCAGCCGCTGGCCTACAACCTGAGCTACGGCAGTCTGTCGAGCGGGGCGACGGTGGTGGTGGTGCAGCCGCAGGCGCCGCTGCCCGACGGCGGGCCGGTGACGCTGACGCTGAGCAGCGGCATCACCGATTACGAGGTGAACGCGATTGCGCCGTTCACGTCCTCTTTCACCACCGGCTACGGCAGCGATTACGCCAGCCCGCAGATGGTGTACAGCAGCCCGACCGCGGACGCCAACCAGAACGTTCCGGCAGGCGCGGTGTTCGTATTCCGGTTCAACGAGCCGATTGACAGCACGCGCTGGAGCGGTTCGCTGCGCAACTATACCGCCGGGCAGTGGATGCCGTTCTCGCTGCAGCTCAGCCCCGACGGCACCACGGTGACCCTGATTCCCACCGGCGGGCTGGCGGCCAGCAGCCAGTTCCTCGGCTGCGTGACCGCCTATGACCTGGCAGGCAACGGCGGGGGCAGCTACTGTACGGCGACCGTCTACACCGCGGCC
>JBQCEU010000356.1:0-4269 GCA_051959955.1 Terriglobales bacterium
CATGGTGGCACTGGTGAACCAGGCCTTCGTCAAGAAGTTCTTCCCCCACCAGAATCCCGTGGGACAGCACTTCGGCATCAGCTATGTGGCCTACTCCGGCGCCTTCGAGATCGTGGGCGTGTTCCGGGATTTCAAGCTCAACAACCCGCGCGACCCGGCGCGGGCGGTGTATGTGCGGCCGATGAGCCAGGTATATACGGGCTTCAAGGAACCCGGGCTCAAGCAACTGGAGCAATCCTCGCTGCAAGCGGACGCCATCATTGTGGATTTCGCTCATCCGCCGGCGGCGCCCGAGCCGCTGCTGCGGCAGACGCTGGCCTCGATTGACCCCAACCTGACCGTGGCCGACCTGCGCTCCTTCGGCGACCAGGTGGCCAACAACTTCAACCAGGACCGTCTGCTGGCCTCCCTCGCCGGCATGTTCGGCCTGCTGGCGCTGCTGCTGGCCTCGGTAGGCCTGTACGGCGTCACCGCCTACATGGTGGCGCGCCGCACCCGTGAGATTGGCGTGCGCATGGCGCTGGGCGCCAGCCGCGGCCGGGTGGTGGGCCTGATCCTGCGCACCGTGGGCTGGCAGACCGCGGCTGGCCTGCTACTGGGGATTCCGGCGGCCATCCTGGCGGCCCGCCTGATGGCCAGCCAGCTTTACGACGTGGGATCGGGCGATACGCGCGCGCTGGCGGGAGCCGTGGCGGCGCTGGCCTTGTGCGCGCTGCTGGCGGGCCTGATTCCGGCGCGCCGGGCGGCCACGATTGACCCCATGAACACTTTAAGAACAGATTAGGCACGGCCGTCGTGCTAGCGTGAAAGGCGGAGGAAGAAATCCGTGGCTGATCACGAAGACGCCAACCTTATCCTGAAACTTTATGAACTGCGGCGCGAAGCGGTCATGCGCCAGGCGCGCACCTGGTTTGCCGCCGAGTTCCATCCCCAGTCGGCGGCCGACATCATGGCGGCCCTGCAAGGCCCCAACAGCGCCTACCTGCGCATGTTGTCGGGGTATTGGGAGATGGTGGCGGCGCTGGTGCTGCACGATACCATTGACATGGAGCTGTTCAACGACACCACCGGCGAGCATTTGTTCTTCTTCGCCAAGGTCGAGCCGTTTCTCGATGAAGTGCGCAAGCTGGGCAAGCAGCCGCGCATGCTGCGGTCGCTGGAGAAGCTGGCGCACAAAACGCCGGAGAGCGCGGAGCGGCTGAAGGCGCTACGCGAAAACCAGAAGGCGATGGCCAAGGCGCGCTAGCTTAACCACCCCCACGGTTGGGGGAATGCCGGCTGGCACATTCAGGGGCTAGCATGGGGCAGATCGCCTCATGCAGCCCCTGCTTTATGCGGCGCTGGCGCTGGCCGCGGGCATTGCCGCCGCGGCCAGCCTGCCCGTAAGCCTGCCCGCGGCCGCGGCGGCATGGGCAGCGATGCTCCTGGCTGCCGCCGCGGCCTGGGCGCTCGCGCGGCGACGGCGGCGTGGGGCCGCCATCCTGGCTCTGGCAGTGTGCTGCACGCTGGGGTACGCGCGGGCGCGGCGGCAAATGGCGCATCCGCCCACGCCCGGGCCGCTGCAGCAGTGGGCCCAGGCGGCGCAATCAGAGTCGCGGGCGAGGGTGTTTGTCACCGGCTATCTGCGCGACGCGCCCACGCCGCTGTACGACGGCGGCCGCGTGGGCGCGCTGCGGCTCGACCTCGAAGCCACCAGCCTCTCCTCCGGCCCGGCGGACGCCCGCATCACGCCGGCCAACGGCGGGGTGCGGCTGTACGCCTACCCGCCGGAAGACCAGTCCGACCCGCACTGGGATGCGGCGCTGCTGCGGCTGGGGGCGGGCGAGGGACTGGCGGCCAGCGTGCATCTGCGGCCGCCGCGGCAGTACCGCGATCCCGGCGTGGGCGACTTCGGCGCCAGCGCGCGGCGGGCGGGCATTGTGGCCACGGCCACGCTGCCGCTTCATGGCTGGCAGCCGTGGCCGGTGGCGGGCCGCGCCGGCCTGCCGGCGCGGGCACGGGCCGCGCTGTGGGCCTGGCTGAGCGCGCACCTGGTTCAATTGGCGCCGCCGGCGCGCGTGCCGCGGGCGAACGCCCTGCTGCGCGGCATGCTGCTCGGCGACGAGGCGCGGCTTGACGAAGCCACGCGCACCGCCCTGCAGGTGGACGGCGTCTTCCATCTGGTGGTGGTGGCGGGGCTGCACATCGGCGTGCTGGCGGCGGCGTTGTGGTGGCTGCTGCGCTGGCTGGGCCTGCGCCGCGACTGGACGGCGGGCGTCACGCTGCTGCTGCTGGCCGCTTACGCCTGGTCCATCGCCGGACGCACGCCCACGCAGCGGGCGCTGCTCATGCTGGCACTCTACTTCGGCGCGCGGTTGTGGTTCCGCGATCGCCAGGGACTGAATGCGGTGGGCGCGGCGGCGCTGGTTCTGCTGCTGTGGCGGCCGCTCGACCTTTACAGCGCCGGGTTTCAGATGTCGTTGGGGGCGGCGCTGCTGCTGGCCGGGGTGGCGCATCCGCTGCTGCGGGCCACCTCCCATGGCTGGCGCATCGCCGCGCGCGACCTCGCCAACCCGGAACCCGACGAGACGCTGCCGCCGCACCTCGCCCAGCTGCGGCTGCGCGTGCGCGCTGCGGCCGAACGGCTGGCGGCCGTGTGGCGGCCCTTCGGCCGGATGGCGGCCGCAACCGTGCGCCTGGGCCTGTATGTCTTCGACGTGATCCTGATCTCGCTCATCCTGCAAGTGGGGCTGGCCGGATTCCAGGCTGCGTACTTTCATCGCGCCAATCCCTGGACGGTGTTGGCCAATGCGCTGCTGGTGCCGGCGGCGGCGGTGCTGATTCCGCTGGGGTGGCTGGGGGTGGTGCTGGTGGCCATGGTGCCGGCGGCGGCGGCGACATCCGGCGCGGTGGTGGGCGGCTGCGCCCACGCCCTGTTGGCAGTGGCGACCTGGCTGGCGCGCTGGCCGGCGGCGGGATGGCGCGTGCCTTCGCCACCGGGCTGGTTCTGGCTTGTGTTCGGAGCGGCGGTGGGCGGTTGGGTGGTGGCCTGCACCATGACGGGCGCGAGGCCCGGCGTGGTGCGCCGTTGGCGCTGGGTGGCGCTGAGCGGCGCGGCGGTGGCGGCGCTGGCGGTGCTCATGGCGCTCGCTCCCTTCCCGGCCCGCCTGCCGCCGGGGCTGGCGGTCACCATCCTCGATGTCGGCCAGGGCGACTCCATATTGGTGACCTTTCCGCAGGGCCGCACGCTGCTGGTGGACGGCGGACCCCGCAGCGCCCGCTGGGACTCGGGGGAAGAGATCGTGGCGCCGTTTCTCTGGTCGCTGGGGCTGCGGCACATTGATGCGGTGCTGCTCACCCACGCCCACAACGACCATCTCGGCGGCCTGGCGGCCGTGGTGGCGGACTTTCATCCCGCCGAGGTGTGGGTGACCCGCACCCTGCCCGCGGATGCGCCCACGCAAGCCTTCCTAAGCGAAGTCGCCTCCGCCGGCGCGCGGCTGCGGCGGGTCGAGACCGGGGACATTTTCCGCGTGGGCAATGACCGTTTGTCGGTGCTGCTGCCCGCCCCCGGTTATCATGCCGGGGCGGCGGCCAGCAACGATGACTCCATGGTGGTGCGCATCGCCGGCGGCGGCGGAGCGATGCTGCTGGAGGGCGACGCCGAAGCGGTGGGCGAGCACTGGATGCTCGATCACCGCCTCGACCTGGCCAGCGCCGTGCTCAAGGTCGGCCACCACGGCAGCCGCACTTCCTCCACCCCGCAGTTTCTGGCGGCCGTGCATCCCCAGGCGGCGGTGATCTCGGTGGGCGCCGACAACAGCTATGGCCATCCCTCGCCGCTGGTGCTGGAGCAGTTGCAGGCCGCCGGCGCGCGCGTGTTCCGCACCGATCGCGATGGCGCCGTGGAATGCCGCCTGACGGGCGGCAAGCTGGAGGTCTACCTCTTCCGGCCGGTGCCGGGACGGTAGATGCCAGGGGTGAGGGGTGAGGGGTGAGGGGTGAGCGGTTGTCGCGCGAAGCTCCGCCGCCTCTTCTGGAGTCGCGCAGCCGGGGCGAGGGGCCCCCGGCGAAGCGTCGCCGGCGGCCTTGGAGAGCGGGCGGCGCGGCGCAGCCGCCTGCTCCCCCCTCGGCGCGAGCGCTGCCGTCCCAGGCGCGGATGCGGAGCCACGGCGCGGCCGCCGTGGCGCAGCGCCCCCTGGCAGTTCGCGAGAGCGGGCGGCGCGGCGCAGCCGCCTGCTGCCCCCGCGGCGCGAGCGCTGCCGCCCCAGGCGCGGATGCGGAGCCACG
>JBQCEU010000357.1:0-21036 GCA_051959955.1 Terriglobales bacterium
AGCCGGCGTGCCCACCGCCGCCGTCGGCATGATTACCGCCCCGGCCCAGGCTGACCATATCATCCGCACCGGTCAGGCCGATGCCGTGGTGCTGGCGCGTGAACTGCTGCGCCGCCCGTACTGGCCCTTGCACGCCGCCCGCGCCCTGGGTCACGACTTCATATGGCCGGTGCAGTATCAGCGCGCCAAGGACTGAGGCGCCTCACAGCGGATCGAGCAACATCTGCCAAACCTGCAAGTGCCTGGCGCGGAAGGCGGCGGCGCACGAGAGCAGGTAGAAGTTCCACATGCGGCAAAAGCGTTCACCGTATTGGCCCAGCCAGCGCGGCCACTGCGCGGTGAAGTTTTCATGCCAGGCCATCAGCGTGCGGTCGTAGTCGCTGGCCCAGTTGTGCCATTCCAGCGGAAGGAACAGCCCTTCGATGGCAGTGCCGATCTGCTGGATGGAGGGCAGGTGCGAGTTGGGAAAGATATAGCGCTCGATCCAGGGATCGGTGGAGTGCACGCTGCGGTTGGAGCCGATGCTGGAGAGATAAAAACGTCCTTCCGCCGCCAGGCAGCGCCGCACGGTGGAAAAGTAGCGGCGGTAATTCTTATAACCGACGTGCTCGAACATCCCCAGCGAGACTATCCGGTCGTAACGGTCCTGCACGAGTCGGTAGTCTTCGATCCGCAATTGCACCGGCAAACCGGAACACAGCGACTGGCCCAACGAAGCCTGCTCGCGTGACAGCGTGATGCCGTCCACCCGCACACCGAAGTGCTGTGCGGCAAAGCGCGCAAAGCCACCCCAGCCGCACCCGATGTCCAGCACCCGCATCCCGGGCGCCAGCTCCAGCTTTCGGCAGACAAAGTCCAGTTTGGCTTCTTGCGCCTCGTCCAGGCTCCGGGCATGCTCCCAACGTCCGGTGGTGTAGAGCATGCTCCTGCCCAGCATGGCTTCAAACAAGTCATTGCCGGCATCATAGTGCCGCCGGGCCACGGCGGTGGACTTCGGCAACGTCTGGCGGTTCAAGAACGTGGAGAGCAGCGAGAGAACCACCGCGCGCCAGTTGCGGGCCGCCAGCCGGTCAAGTCCGGCGGCGAAAATGCGCTGAAAGAACAGATCCAACCGGGGGCAATCCCACCAGCCGTCCATGTAGGACTCGCCCAGGCCAATGGAACCTTGGCGCAGCGCACGGGCAAAGAAGGCGGGATTGTGAACCGTGATATCCCACTCCCGCGAGCCATTCAACTCAATGCCCGCCTGGCCGAGGGCTTCGCGCGCGCGGGCTTCCAATCGCGTGGCCATAAGGAGAATCCCCTAGGCCCATCATAGCGCGATGTGCATCTACGGGCGCTGAAAGGTTCCCACCAAGTCCGCTTGCGCGAGGATCTTGCCCCGCATGGCGGCTTGCAACTGTTCCCGCGAGGCTCCGGCGGCCAGGCCCAGTTGCGGCGTGCTCAGGGCATAAAGCGTGAAGATGTAATGGTGCGGGGTCGAGCCCTGCGGCGGGCACGGAGCCCCATAACCCAGATCGCCGAAGCTGTTTTGTCCCTGCAGGCCGCCCAACGGGAACTTCGCCTCATTGTAGGTGCCCGACGGCAGTTCGGTGATGCTGGCCGGTACATCGTAGAGCAGCCAATGGACAAAGTCGCCGGCGGGGGCGTCGGGATCATGCACGATCAACGCCAGGCTGCGCGTGCCGCTTGGCAGTCCCTGCCAGCGCAGGGCCGGCGAAGTGCGGTCGCCATCGCAACTGTGCGCCTGGGGAATGGGCTGGTTATCGCTGAATGCATTGGAAGTGATGCGGAAGTCCATGGCCTTTTGCCTCGCGCGGGTAGTGAGCGCAAGCAGGGGCAGGGCAGTGCTCAGCAGCAGCGCCAGCCTTATGGTGTTTCCGTGCCCTCGTGTTTGCATCTGATCCGCCGCAGCGCCCAGGCAGCGTGCTCGGCTAGTACCGGGTCCGCATCCGCCGCCCACTGTTGGAGGCGCGGAAGGTGTGCGAGGTTGCCACTATTTCCCATCGCCACGGCGATATTACGGCGCAGGCCGGCGAATTTAGCCCGTTTGACGGCCGAGCGGCGGAAGGTGGCCTGATACTCCGCCTCTGACAACCCCGCCAACTCTTCCAGGACCGGCGCCAGCAAGCCGGGGCGGGGTTGAAACTCCTGCGCCGAGGTGGTCGGCGCGCGGCGGTTCCATGGGCAGACATCCTGGCAAATGTCGCAGCCCAATACGTTGTTGCCCATGAGGGATCGGAAAGCCTCGGGGATGGATCCGCGCAGCTCGATGTTCAAATAGGCGAGGCAGCGGCTGGCGTCCATGCGGTAGGGCGTCAAGGCTTCCGTTGGGCAGGCCTCCAGGCAGCGGGTGCAAGAGCCGCAGCGATCGGGCAGTTCCTCGTCCGGCGTGATCTCGATGGAAGTCACCACCGTGCCCAGGAAGAAGTAGGAGCCCAGCTCCTGGTTTAACAGGCAGGTATTCTTGCCCTGCCAACCCAGTCCAGCCTGCCGCGCCACATCCCGTTCAACCAGCGGGGCAGTATCCACCGTGGCCTGGAACTGCTCGGCGGCGCCGGCGTGGCGGCGCAGTTCCTCGATCCATGCCTTGAGCTTGCCGCGCAGGACTTCATGGTAGTCATCTCCCCAGGCGTAGCGCGATATCCATCCATGGTTCCCATCGGCCGAGGTCTCTGTCGAGCGGGGCAGGGGAGCGTTGTACACGACGGCGGCGCAGAGCACCGACCGTGCCCACGGCCACACGTTGCGAATGCCGGCCCGCAACAGTTGCCCCTGTTCGTCCCGCCGCGCCAGATAGTGCATCTCCCCGCCGGCGCCGGAGGCCAGCCAGTCGCCGAACACTGCCAGGCGCGCACTGGGCTCGGTTCCTGCCACGCCGACACGGTCAAAGCCCAGCTCGCGGCCGGTTTGTTGTGCCAGCACGCGCCATCGCTCCGGGGTCGGCATGGTAACCTGATCGGAGCCAGTTTTCGTTGCTGGTGCGGGGTTTATGCTCAAAAGTTTCCATGGCCGCCACCCCAGAATCGCGGCGTCGGCCTTCATAGAGGATAGCGCGCAGATCATCGGCGATGTCGTGGTGGGGGAAGACTCCAGCATCTGGTTTCATGCCGTGGTGCGGGGCGACGTCAACGCCATCCGCATCGGGCGTCAGTCGAACATTCAGGACAACTGCGTGGTGCACGGCTACAAGGAAAAACACGCCGTGTCGGTCGGCGACCGCGTCACCGTGGCCCACTCGGTGAACCTGCACGGCTGCACCATCGAGGACGACTGCCTGGTCGGCATCGGCGCCATCGTGATGAACGGCGCGCGCATCGGCCACCACTCCATCATCGCCGCCGGCGCGCTGGTGCCCGAGGGGATGCAGATCCCGCCCGGCAGCGTCTATCTGGGCGCGCCGGCGCGGCGGCACCGCGAGGTCGGAGACGCCGACCGGCGCATGATCGCCACCCACGCCGCCAACTACGTCGAGTACAAGAACGAGTACCTGGCCCAGCATTGAATGCGGGCCGCCTGCCAACCATGAAACTGACCGCCATCAAAGGCATGCGTGACCTGCTGCCCGACGACACCCGCTGGTTCCAGCGGCTGGAGGCGGCGGTGCGCTCGGTGTTCGCCCTCTACAACTTTGACGAGATTCGCACCCCCATTCTGGAGCCGCTCGAGCTTTTCCGCCGCGCCGTGGGCGAGGAGACCGACATCGTCGGCAAGGAGATGTACAGCTTCGCCGATCGCGACGGCGCCCTGCTGACGCTGCGGCCGGAAGCCACCGCCTCCACCGTCCGCGCCTATGTCGAGCATCGGCTGTGGGAACGGCCCGGCCTGACGCGGCTCTACTACATGGGACCCATGTTCCGGCGCGAACGGCCGCAAAAAGGCCGCTATCGCCAGTTCTACCAGGTCGGCGCCGAGGTGCTGGGCGGCGACGACCCGTGGATTGATTACGAGCTGCTGGCCATGCTCCGCATGCTTCTGGAGCGCTGCGGCATCACCGGCGCCGAGCTGATCCTCAACTCGGTGGGCTGCGCCGACGACCGCCCCCGCTACCACGCCGCGCTGCGCCAGGCGCTGGCGGACAAGCTGTCCTCGATGTGCGCCGACTGCCAACGCCGCGCCGTCACCAACCCCCTGCGCGTGCTGGACTGCAAAGTCCCTGCCGATCAGCCCATCATCGCCGCTCTGCCGACGATGCAGGATTTCCTGGATGAGAAGTGCCGGGCGCATTTCTCCGTCCTGCAGACGCTGCTGCAAGCCGGCGGCATCACCTACCGGCTCGATCCCCGGCTGGTGCGCGGCCTCGACTACTATACCTCCACCGCCTTTGAGTTCGTCCATGGCGCGCTCGGTTCGCAAAACGCCCTGCTCGGCGGCGGCCGCTACAACGGGCTGGCGCAGGAGCTGGGCGCTCCCGCCACCGCGGGCGGCGCCATCGGCTTCGCCCTGGGCGAAGATCGCTTTGTCATGGCCATGCAGCAGGCGGCCGAGAGCGGGCGGGAGTGGGCGGTCACGCCGGTTCCCGAGCGGCTATCCGCGCTCCTCATTCCGCTCACCGCCGAAGAACTCGCCCCCGCCCTGCAGTTGGCGGAGCGCTTGCGCCGCCGCGGCCTGCGCCTGGAGGTTGCCGCCCCCGGCCGCAAGCTCGGCAAGTCCCTGGAGCTGGCCTCGCGCCTTCAGGCCGCCTTTGCCGTCATCGCGGGCGCGCAGGAGGTGGAGACGGGAGTCTGGCAGGTGAAACACCTCGCCGACGCCGCCCAGCAATCGCTGGCCGAGCCCGCCCTGGCCACCCTGCTGGGGGCCACCCCGTGAGCGCGGCGCAGGGCCAGCCCGAGCGTCCCTCGATTCTCGATACCTTGCGGATCGAGCGCCGCAGCTACATCATCGGCACCCTGGTGGTCTGGGCGGTGATTGTGGTGGCCATGGTGGTGGTGTTTGCCAGCATGGAGCCGCAGTTGTTCGCCGCCCCCCCCGCCCAGACCCAGCAGGAGGCGATGCGGCGCGCCGAACAGGTAGCTCCTTTGTCCCAGCAGCAGATGCTGCTGCTCGAGGGCATCAATCTGCTCGGCGCCGTGGCTCTGTTTTTCCTCAACTGGCGCTTTAGCTTTGTGCTACAACGCCCGCGCTGGGCCTTTGTTTCCTCCATCCCCGGCGTGCGCCTTCCCGGCCGCCGCTGGCTCTGGTGGGCCCTCCTCTCGCTGGTCTCGCTGTTTTACTTTCGCTTCCTCGTACCGCAACTGATCCTGACCGCGGTCATGGCGCACTGGGGTACACAGGAGATCCGGCGCCGCCTGCACCCGCCTCCGCCGGCGGGCGAGAATCCATGATGAACGCTGCCAATGCCGCTTCCGCTCCCCGCACCCACTACTGCGGCGACCTGCGCGCCGAGCAGGTCGGCCGCACGGTTGTGCTGCAGGGCTGGGTGCACCGCCGCCGCGATCTGGGCGCCCTGTTGTTCGTTGATCTGCGCGACCGCACCGGCCTCTGCCAGGTGGTGTTTCGCCAGGAACTCGACGCCGGCCTGCACGCCGCTGCCGCTGCCTTGCGCTCCGAATACGTGGTGGCCGTGGTCGGCGAGGTGGTCCGGCGCAGCCCGGAGACCGCCAATGCGGCGCTGGCCACCGGCGAGGTCGAAGTGCGGGCCACCGGCCTGGCCGTACTGAACGAGTCCCGCACCCCGCCCTTCCCCTTGACCGAGGAATCGGCCGGGTCGGTCAGCGAGGAGGCGCGGCTCAAGTACCGCTACCTGGATCTGCGCCATCCCGCCATGCAGGCCAACCTGCGTCTGCGCCACGAGGTCACCAAGTCCATTCGCCAGGCCTTCGATGCCCATGGCTTTCTGGAGGTGGAAACCCCCTTCCTCACCCGCAGCACCCCGGAGGGCGCCCGCGATTACCTGGTTCCCAGCCGCGTCTCCCCCGGCAGCTTCTACGCCCTGCCGCAGTCACCGCAGTTGTTCAAGCAACTGCTGATGATCGGCGGCGCCGACCGCTATTTCCAGATTGTCCGTTGCTTCCGCGACGAGGATCTTCGCGCCGACCGTCAGCCCGAGTTCACCCAGATTGACGTGGAGATGAGCTTCCCCGACCAGGAGATGCTGTTCGCCATCATCGAACAGATGCTGGCCGCGGCCTGCGCCGTGGCGGGCCAGGCCGTGGCCACGCCTTTTCCCCGCATGAGCTGGCATGAGGCCATGGCCCGGTACGGCAGCGATAAGCCCGACCTGCGCCTGCCGCCGCTGGCCGATGTCGGTGCGCACTTCAGCCCGGCCGACCGCGCCCAGTTGAAACTGCCGGAGGATTTGCCTCTGCTGGCGCTGCACATTCCCGCCGTGGGGACTTTGTCGCGGCGCGAGCGCGACGAGCTGCGACCCCTGGCCGAGGGCCGTCCGGTGCGGCTGTTCGAGGATTTTGCCCGCATCGCCAAGGCCTACCCCGCCGCCGCCGCGGCCATCAACGCGCAACTGGGCGCGGCCGAGGCCGACCTGGTCGCCCTGGTGGCGGCGAGCGACCAGACGCTCGCGGCGCGCCAGCCCTGGCTGACGCTCCACACCCACGCCGGCGCCCTGCGCCTGGCGCTCGCCCAGCGCTTCGCCGATCGCCACCGCCTTCTCGATCCCCGCCTTTTCCGCTTTCTCTGGGTCACCGAGTTCCCCATGTTCGAGTGGGACGAAGAGGAGAAGCGCTGGGCGGCGTCGCATCATCCCTTCACCTCGCCGCGCGATCAGGACGTCCCGCTGCTCGATACCGATCCCGGCCAGGCGCTGGCCAAGGCCTACGACGTGGTCCTGAACGGCATCGAGCTGGGTTCGGGGAGCATCCGCATCCACCGTTCCGAGGTGCAGGCGCGCATCTTCGGCCTGCTGGGCATGAGCGAGGAGGAGGCGCGGGCGCGTTTCGGTTTCTTCCTCGAGGCGCTGCAGTACGGTACCCCGCCGCACGGCGGCATCGCCCTCGGCCTCGACCGGCTGGTGATGCTTTTGGCGGGGGCGGCGTCCATCCGCGAAGTCATTGCCTTTCCCAAAACCGCGCGGGCGGTGGACCTGATGACCGACGCGCCCACCCCAGTCTCGCCCGCCCAGCTCAAGGAGTTGGGTCTGCGCGTGCCCTGATGATCCGCATCCTCTCCGACGCCGTTGCCAACAAGATCGCCGCCGGCGAGGTGGTGGAGCGGCCGGCGTCGGTGGTCAAGGAGCTGCTCGAGAACGCGCTCGATGCCGGGGCGCGCACCATCAAGCTGGAAATCGAAGCCGGCGGGCGCAGCCGCATCCGCATCACCGACGACGGTTGCGGCATGACGCGCGACGACGCCCTGCTCTCGCTCGAACGCCACGCCACCAGCAAGTTGCACGATCTGGCCTCGCTCAGCGCCATCTCCACCCTGGGCTTCCGCGGTGAAGCCCTGCCGGCCATCGCCAGCGTCTCGCAGCTCACCCTGGAAACCGCGCCCCAGGGTGGCGGCGAGGGCACACGCGTGCGCGTGGCGGCGGGCAAGATTCAGGCGGTCGAGGCGGCCGGCCTGCCTGCCGGTACGGCGATCACCGTCGCCCAATTGTTCGCCAACATCCCGGCCCGCAAGAAATTTCTCAAGAGCGAGGCCACCGAGCTGGGCCACATCGTCACCCTCGTGACCCACTACGCCCTGGCCTACCCGGAGATCCATTTTCATCTCGAGACCCCGCACCGGGTGCTGCTCAGCGCCCCGCCCACGGCCGGCCACGCCGAGCGCCTGCACCAGGTGCTGGGCGAAGAGATGCGGCGCGAATCGGTCGAGTTCCGCGAACAGGTGGTGTGGGCCGGCGCGCCCGGCGAAGCCGACCCGGCGGAGGAAGGCGAGCCGGTGGCCGGGTTAGGCCTGTGCGGCTATGCCTCGCGACCGGAACTGCACAAGCTCAACCGCAACTCCATCTATATTTTCGTCAACCGCCGCCTGGTGCGGGATCGCCTGCTGCAACACGCCATCTCGGCCGCCTACGCCAACCTGCTGCCGCGCGAGATCTACCCGGCGGTGCTGCTGTTCCTCGACTTGCCCTTCGCCGAGGTGGATGTCAACGTCCATCCCGCCAAGACCGAGGTGCGGTTCCGGCGGCAGTCGCTGGTGCATGATGCCGTGCGCGACACCATCCGCCAGGCGCTCTCCATTTCCCGCCCCATCCCGTCCTTCGTGCGCGAGCAGACAGCCCGGCCCAGCGCCGCGCCCAGTTGGGCGCCGCCGCGGGTGACGCCCGCCCGCCCCATCCCCATGTCGCCGGGCGCTGACCCGGCGCTCGGCATCTCCGCCGACGACCTGCCGCCCGGTTTCCAACTCATCACCGCCCCGCCCCAACCTCTGCCCCAGCGCCTCCCGCTCGCCGCCAGCGAGCAACTGCTCGCGGCGCGCGACCGCAAGCCGCCCCTGCCGGCCGCCGCCTGGGTTCCGGAGACCGGGGTAGGATGCGGGTTGCGCACCCAGCAGGTGGTCAGCGCGGCGCCGGAAGCGGATGAACTCCACCAGCTTCGCCCTCTGGGCCAGATCGAAGACAGTTTCATTATTGCCGCCGGTCCCAGCGGACTCTGGATCATTGACCAACATGTGGCCCATGAGCGCGTGCTGTTTGAACAGATTGTGGCGCAGCGCCAGGCCGGCGCCATTGAAAGCCAGCGGCTGTTGATGCCGCTGGTGGTGGAATTGGACCCCGGCCGCGCCCTGGCCCTGGCCGAATTGCAGCCGGAGTTGGCAGCCGCCGGCTTCGACGCCGAACCTTTCGGCCGCGCCACCGTGGCCATCCAGGCTGCCCCCGCCGGGGTGGCGGGGGAACAGGTGGAACGCCTGTTGCGTGAAATTCTGGAGGTGGCGCAGCCTCAAGAACGTAACCTGACGCTGGAAGCGGTGCGCACGCGGATTGCTGCTACCATTGCCTGCCATGCCGCCGTCAAAGTACACATGCGCCTGGAGCCGCCCAAGATGGAGTGGTTATTGCAACAACTGGCCGCCACCGACTACCCCATGAGCTGCCCCCATGGCCGGCCGGTGCTGCTGCGCTATTCGCTCGAGGAAATTCAGCGAGCCTTCAAGCGTATCTCCTAGTTGCCGATGAGATTAAGGAAAGCCATACCTCGCCCGACATGACCTCCGAAGACCTGCTGACCGCCCGCGCCGCCCAGTTTGCCGCGATCCGCCCCCGGCACCTCGATCCCGCCTCCTTGCGCGACTGGATCGCCGCCCTCGGCTTTGCCACCCTCCCCGAACTGGGCGAGGCGGCCGATGCTGCGGCTGACTGTCTGGAGGTCGAGCTGGCGGAGCTGCGCTTGATCGAGCTTTGGCTTTGGCCAGGCATCCACCGTTACTGCACCCCGGAGACGCTGGGCTACGTCTACGTGGCCGTCGGCGACCGTCACCCGGCGAGCGATTTCCGCCTGCAGGCGGAGCAGAAGCAGATTTCCTGGCTGGCGGCGGAAGTCTACGAAGTGCTGCTCGCCGCTCCCACCGCCATGACCAGCAGCGCCCTGCGCGATCAGTTGGGCGCGGAGCGCACCTCCGCCCTCACCATCGAGCAGGGGCTGCATGATCTGGCCCGCACCTTGAAAGTCTTGCGCTGTGGCCATTCGCACGGCGAGGCTCTCTGGCGGCCGCTGCTGGCAGCCTTGCCCCAAATTCCACCGCTGGTGGATAAACTCTCCCAGAACCAGGCCGCCTCCGCCCTGCTCAGCCAGCGCTTGCAAAGCCAGGTCTGCGCCACCGAAGAGGAACTGGCGGCTTTCTTTGCCCCCCTCTTTCCGCGCTCCCGCATTCAGGAGGCTCTGCGCGCGCTCGAGGTGGCCCGCGCCCTGCGCCTCGACAACGTGGACGGCCGCCCCGCCTGGCGGCTGGCCTAGACGGGGTGAAATCCGCGAGCCCCTGGCCGAGGAGGGCCTACGGAATGACCCCGAACTTGCGCAGGATCGCTTCGGTCTGCGGCAACGGGAGGGCTTCGACCGTGCGGCCGTTTCCGGTGGTGGTTGTGGCCTTGAGCAGGGAATTGTATATGGCTTATTAGGTCGCCTCAATGACCGCCAGGAAAAGCGGCGACATGGCGTCATTGCTGACCCGCGCTTCGGCGGCCGTGATGGGCACGGTCGAAAACGCGATGGCGTAGTCGCCCGATCCATTGCTGGCTGCCGATCCGGTGCGGGCCAGTCCGAACATGGTGCGCGCCGCCATGCGGCGAAGGTTGCGCGAGCCCACCGGCGCGTCGGTGGCCACAATGATCATGCACGAGCCGTCGGGCGACTGCGGCGGCGGTGTCCCCGCTCCGCCCTCCAACTGGTTCTTCAGGTAGTACCGCCCCAGTTCACGGCCCACCGGCGCTCCCGCCATGGTGAGGATGCCGCCAAAATTGGTTTGCACCAGCACCCCCACCGTGTAGCCGCCCAGGTTGGCCGGCAGCCGGCGCGAGGCGGTGCCGATGCCGCCCTTGAAGCCAAAGGCGATGGTGCCCGTTCCCGCTCCCACCGTGCCTTCTTCCACCGGCCCCGTCCGCGCCTCGGCCAGCGCTTCGAACACCTCGCGCTCGCCCACGTGCCGCCCGCGGATGTCGTTCAACCCGCCATCGTTGGTTTCCCCCACCACCGGATTGATCGAGCGCACGTTCTCGTTCCCCGGCAACTGCATCATGTAACTCAGCAGGGCGTCGGCCACGCGCGGCACGTTCAGCGTCGAGGTCAGTAGAATCGGGGTTTCAATCTCGCCCAGTTCTTCAATCTGGGTTGAGCCCATGAGCTTGCCGAAGGCATTGCCCACAAACACCGCGCCCGCAACCTTGTGCTGAAACATGTTGCCGGCGTGGGGCAGAATGGCGGTGACGCCGGTATGAATGTTCTGGTGATCATTCAGCGTCACCTGGCCGACTTCCACACCGGTCACGTCCGTGATGGCGTCCAGCGGGCCGGTGGGCAAAATGCCGACCTTCAGGCCAATGTCACGCGCCCGCGGCCGCGCACCCGAGGACTGTGCGGCGGCGGCCAGAACCATGACAGTGAGCAGGCAGGCGAGGGCTCGCGCGGCCGGCCTCACAGCGCTTTGACGCTGGCAGCTTGCGGTCCCTTGGGGCCTTCCACCACCTCGAACTGCACCTCCTGCCCTTCTTTGAGAGTGCGAAACCCACCCTCGGGCAAGGCCGTGTAGTGAACGAACACGTCCGGTCCTCCGTCCCGTGCAATGAAACCAAACCCTTTCGCATCGTTGAACCACTTGACTTTTCCTTGTTCCATGGCGGCGACGGCCATCCTTTCCGCCCTAAACAGTACACGAGACCCAAGGCGAAAACCTAAAAAAGTTGACCTACGAAGATTTTCGTTGACACATACGAAACAATTCGTATACTGGGTTTATGGGCATCTCGAAGCCAATGCTTCCGCCTCCACGTCCTACGGAATCAGAGTTGGCGATTCTGCGGGTGTTGTGGGCCCAGGGCCCGAGCACGGTGCGGGAGGTTCAGGCCGGACTGGGCGGCGCCAGCGGCTACACCACGGTGCTGAAGCTGATGCAGATCATGGCCGAGAAGGGACTGGTCGAGCGCGATGAGCAGGCGCGGGCGCACGTGTACCGTGCCCAGCGGGAGCGCGAGCATACCGAGCGTCAACTGGTGGGTGACTTGCTGCAGCGCGCCTTTGGCGGCTCGGCCACCCGCATGATGATGCAGTTGTTGCGCAGTGGCGAGGCCTCGGCGGATGAAATCGCCGAGCTGCGCCAGATGCTGGACGAGTATGAACGGAGGCCGAAGCCATGACGGCCTTTGCTCTCCATCGGGAAATCTGGGCGGCTCTGGGAACCGCCTTGGTCCATCTGGTGTGGCAGGGAGGCTTGGTGGCGCTGCTGGTCGCCGCGCTGCAGCCCTGGCTGGAAACCAGGAGCGCCGCATGCCGCTATGGGATCGCATGCGCCGGACTATTCGCCTTGCCGGTCATGTTTACCGCTACCTTGGCGCGGCTTGCCACGGGCCATGGGATGGGGGGAGGGGCTGTGTTGACCGCGCCCGCCTGGCTGCCGGCGTTGGCTCCCTACATTGCCCTGGCTTGGGCGGCGGGCATGGTTGGATATGGCGCCTATGCCGCCGCCGGCTGGATGCTGGCCGGGCGCATAAGGCAGCGCGCCCGCTTGGCGGTCCCGGAAGACTGGCAGGTCCGATTGGCTCAATTGCGGAGTCGCATGGCTGTTCGGGCGCGCGTCGGGTTGAGAGTATCCGCCGAAATTACCGGACCTTGTGTGTTGGGCTGGTGGCGGCCCACGGTACTGCTGCCGGCGTCTCTCATCACCGGCTTGCCCATCGAACACTGCGAGGCGTTGCTGGCGCATGAATTGGCCCACATCCGGCGTCATGACTACCTGGTGAACCTGATGCAACGCTGGGTGGAGGTGGTGTTCTTTTACCATCCGGCGGTGTGGTGGCTCTCCCATCGGGTCAGCGAAGAGCGTGAGTTGTGCTGTGATGATGCCGCCGTGGCCGTCTGCGGGAACCGAGCCGGCTATGCCGGAGCGCTGGTCGAGCTGGCGCGGCAGCGCCGGCCGCTGACGGCGCCGCACGGTGCCTTGGCGGCAGGCGGCGGCTCACTCCGCCGCCGGGTCGCCCGTCTGCTCGGCCACCCTGCCGGACGGCGGGGCGGGTCGGTGATGCTCGCCGCCGGCGTCCTGCTTCTGGGGCTCACGTTGGCAGGACTGAGCCTGGGGACGCAGCCTTTGCTGGCTCCGCAAACCCCCGCACCGTCCACGGTTGCCGCGCCCGCGCCGGTAGCGCCGGCGCGCTACATCGCGTTCCAGACCACTCCCGCTCCATCGCCATCCACCCATCGCCCCGTGCCGCGACCGGCGGCCGCCACGCCGCCCGCCGCCCTGCCGCGCGCGCAATTTGTCGGTTTTACCTTGGAGCAGGTGCAGCGCTGCGTTCCTCGCCTAACCCTGGAAACGCTGACGCTGCCCTCAGGGCAACAGATTGTACAGGTACGCACCATGGCTGCGTGCGTGCCTGTGGTGCAGCCCATGGAGGTTTGGGTTATGTCCTCGATGTGATGCGACCCCCTGCAGCCGTGAATTGAACCAATTTCAGTGTCGAAAGGAGAGTGCTCATGAACTCGAACGTACGGAGTGTGCTTACTCGCATTTCGCCGCGCAGCCGCTGGGCTGGTGCTGCCCTGGCCGTGGCGCTGGCGGTGACCGTTTCCGCCGCCACCGGCCTCATCCATCTCCCGCTCAGCGGCGGTGACCCCAGCCCACTGGTCAGCAATATGGCCCCCATTCCTGCCGCCACCATCGCCCCGCTGGCGGCGCTGGATCGTGCTACCGAGGCCGTGGCCGAACGGGTCACCCCCGCTGTCGTCAGTATCCAGGTGGTGGGCCAACAAAAGATGCGCATGCAGCAGTTGGATCCGAATAATATCCCGGAGCCTTTTCGCCAGTTCTTTTCCGGCCCCTTCCAGGGCGGTCCGCGCACTCGGACCTTTCAAGCCTTGGGCAGCGGTGTGATCGTTTCTCCCGACGGCTATATCGTCACCAACAACCACGTCGTCCGCGATGCCGACAAACTGCAGGTGACCCTCCATGACCAGCGGACCTTCCCGGCGAAAGTGGTGGGCAAGGATGCAGCCACCGATCTCGCCGTCGTCAAAATCGAGGCCAGCGGCCTCACCAGTGCCGCCTTCGGGGATAGCTCCCAGCTCAAGCCCGGACAGACGGTGATCGCCATCGGCAATCCCCTGGGCCAGGACTTTTCCGTCACCCGCGGCATTATCAGCGCCACCGAACGCAATCGCTCCCTGGCGGATGGCCCCGACGCCCGCGGCTCCTTCATCCAGACCGACGCTCCCATTAACCACGGCAACTCGGGAGGCCCGCTGGTCAACGCCGAGGGACAGGTGATCGGCATCAACACCGAGATGCTCTCCAGCTCGGGCGCTTCGGCCGGCATCGGTTTCGCCATCCCCAGTAATTTGGTCGAATCCGTAGCCGCCTCGCTCATCAAGCACGGTAAGGTAGTGCGTGGCTATCTGGGCATTCAGGTCACCGACCTGACCCCCGATGAGGCCCAATCCCTCAATGCTCCCAACGCTCACGGAGCGCTGGTCAACCAAGTGAACGAGGGAAGTCCCGCCCAGTCCGCCGGCATCAAGCCCTACGATGTGATCACCAGCTTCAACGGAGAAAAGGTCTCCAACGGCAGCGATCTGCAAGTGGTTGCCGGAGCGGCGGCGCCCAACTCCGTTGCCAAGGTCGGCATCCTGCGCGACGGCAAGCCTCTGACCGTGTCGGTCAGCATGGGCGATTACGCCAATGCACCGGGAAGCGGGGAAGCGGCGTCGTCCGATTCCGGAGACGACAGCCACGGAACACCGAAACTCGGCATTTCGGTCACCCCGTTGACCCCCAACCTACGCAGCCAGTTGCAACTGCCCGACGATGTGAACGGCTTGGTGGTGGAGTCGGTGACGCCGAGTGGCCCGGCCATGATCGCTGGCTTAAGCCAGGGCGACGTTATCGAGCAGGTGAACCAGCATCCGGTCTCGACCGTCGAAGGCCTCCGTCGCCAATTGGAAGCCGTTCCGGCCGGACGTTCCGTGCTCCTCATGGTGCACCGGAGCAACGGCAACTTCATCATTCCCGTCCATCCGCAACCGTAAGGGGGCGGAAAGCAGCAGCGGGTTCCTTCCGGCGGCTCCGCGCCGGAGGAACCCGCCCGTTTTTTGAGCTTTCAGCGCTGTGCGTTGCGGCTGCGCACCACGGCGCGTGCCGGAGGCTGCAGGTCGCGATTCACTCGCCAAGCCGTCTCAAACGTCATCGAGGCGTTGCGCTCGCGCGCCAGCTCCATTGCATCCAGCTTGCAAAAACGCACGGGTCCAGGGTGCGGGCTTTTGTCACGCACCAGCGTATAGACGATCACTTGCCCATCGAGCTCAATGCGACAGCCCCAGTTGCGACACTGCGGGTTGGCCAGAAGCTGGTTGGCGCGCTTCAAGCCCGCCTCCAACTGGGAAGGATCAACATGGTCAACGATGGTGTCAACCACTCCTTCACAATTGGCATGGCGGTGGTGAATAGATATGCTATGCTGTTTGGCTGCCATACTGTATACAGGATATCAGCCAACGGTTGAATTGTCGCGCCGAAGGTTACAATTCCCCGCCAAATACGCGAAATTGGTTGCGTCCGCCGCGCTTGGCCGCATAAAGGGCCGCATCCGCCCGCCGCAGTAACTCGTCGGCGCCGACCTCTCCCCCAGAAAAGTAGGCCACGCCAATACTGGCAGCAACCGGCACTACGTGACCTTCGAAGGTGACTGGTTCGCGCAGCGCCGCAAAGATCGCCTCCACCACGCGTTCGGCATCGCCGGGCGTATCCAGATTCTCCAACAGGATGGTGAACTCGTCGCCGCCGGGGCGGGCAACTGTATCCGCCGCCCGGACACACGCCAGCAGCCGGCTGGCGAAAACTTGCAGGATTCGATCTCCCACCGTGTGGCCGAGCGTATCGTTGATCAGCTTGAAATGATCAATATCGAGGAAAAACACCGCCAGCAGCCTTTGGTGCCGCAAGCGGCGGCTGCTCTCGATGGCATGGCGCAGGCGCTTGGTGAAGGCGCGACGATTGGCCAAGCCGGTAAGTGCGTCGGTCTGGGCCATGATGGTCAGCCTTTCCTGCTCCGACTTGCGCTCGGTGATGTCGCGGAGCGTGACCGCAACGCCATCGCCCAGCGGCACCGCCTGCAGGCTGAACCACGCCGCTTCACCTCCGCCCTGCCCGTTGCCGACTTCCGGAATCCGCATTTCTTCGGCAATGCCCTGGCGGGAAGCCACAACCTGGCGGAGTTTTTGCAATATCGTGGGCAACGCTGAAAGGTGGGGGACGGCCGCAAGGTCGGCGCCTTTACAGGACCCACCCGCCTGCCGCGTCAGCTCTTCCGCGGGGCGGTTGGCATACACCAGACGGAAGCTCAGAACCTCGCCGGTTGTTTCTTGCCGCAGGCTGTGAAAGATGAAAAACGGATCCAGGCTGCTCTCGGCTGCGGCGCGAAAGCGCGCCTCGCTGGTCAGGGCGGCGTTGCGGGATCGTTCCAGTTCTTGCACCAGGGGCCTGACCTGCCACCGAAGCCACTCCAACCCCAGGACCACCAGCGCGGCCAGAAGCGGGACGATAACTTCCAACTGTCGGCGCACCGGGCCGTACAGTTCCGCGCTGTCCATTTTCACTACCAGCCCGAGATTTAGACCTGCAACGGGCGCAAAGGCGGCCAGTACACTTTGGTTGCGGTAATCCACTCCGCCGACCACGCCGCTTTGGCCTCTCAAGGCAAGTCTCATGGGGTGCTCTATGCCGTCCGGGGCATCCTTCATGACGAACGCTTCGGGATGCATGCGCTGGGGAAAACAGAGGGAGAGGGCCGGGTCAGCCGGATTCCGGCCGCACAGCCCAATCTCGCCGCTCGTGCCGAATGCTGCTGTATTCACACCAATGGAGCCCAGCAGCCGCAAGGGCTGCACCACGATCAGGGAGCCAATAGCCCGGCCGTGCCGCCGCAGGGGCAGCATCTGGCGCAGATAGAAGACGCCATCCCAGGACAAGTCGGCCGTTGGCGTCAGCGGTACGGTTGGCTCGTCGATGCGAAAAGAAACTTGACCGCGCTGCGCCAGCAGCTCGCCTTTGGTTCCATAAAGGGTCAGCGATGAAAAGCCTTGGGGGAGCTCCAACTTTGTCCGCCCTCCCCGGCGTTCGACCAAATTCGCCGCGTCGAGGCCGGCAGCAAATGCCTGTCCGCGCCCCAAGGCCTCGTGAATCAGCACTTCGATATAGCCGATGCGTTCGTCACGGCGTAACGCCAAATTGGTGGAGGCATCGCGGGCCGCCAAGCGCTGCAACAGCCACAGGCTGCCGAAACCAGCCGCTACGACCACCCCTACCAGCGTGAACGCGGCTGCGGCCATGATGCGACGTGCGTGCTCGCTTTCTATGGACCGGTTCCAACGCAGGCCCTTCCAATTCAGCCAAAGCCCCATGCCCAGCAGCAGCAGACAAGTGCCCGTGAGCATGGCCATGCGCGCCACCTGATACTGGGCAAAGATAAGCTCCAGGCGAATAAAAAACCCCAGCACGCCGGCCAGACCGGTGGCAATCACCAGCCCGGTAAGCCAGCTCACCAGCTTCCCCCGTCGCAGGGTCCGCGTGTGGGGCAACAGTAGTACCGCCGCGGCAAAAAGCAGAAAGCCAAGTGCCGTCACCGGCGACATGCGGCCCGGGTATGGGGCGTCGCCTTGCGCCCAAGCCGACCAGGAGGCCAGATCAATGACCAAACTTGTATTGACAATGTTCCCGTACAGCCCGGCAAGGCTGAGCGCCGCCAGCAGAATCATGGCCGCGGAACGCCAGCGGCCTGCCAGCAGCAGCCCGCAGGCCCCCAGGATGCAGCCAGCCGCAGTGGCCGGCGTCATGTTGGCATTGGCTGCGCCCGGCTGCAGGCGTTCCATCCACGGGCTATGGGTGAAATAGCCGACCCAAACCAGTACCCCCACCGTGAGTACGGCGAGACCCAACCACTGGGGCGTTTTCCATCCCCGTTCACCCATACTCACTAGAGATGAACCCAGCCGCCTTGCGGCTCCGCCAAAACCCGTCTAGGCTTTGACCGCGGGGGTAGGGATGCGCGGGGCAAAGCCACGCTTGTACACCAAAATGGAGCGGCGATACGTCAGCACTACGGTTCCGTCCTGCTTAAAGCCGGTGGTGCGGACTTCCACCAGGCCCTGGTGCGGCCGCGACCTGGATTCACGCTTGCTGATGATTTCGGTTTGGGCGTAGATGGTGTCGCCCTCGAATACCGGGGCCGGCATCCGTACTTCGTCCCAGCCCAAATTTACCGCGTTGCGCGAGATGTCGTTGACCGACAGACCCACGACCAGCGCCAACGTGAAGCAGGAGTTGACCAGCGGGCGTTTAAACTCCGTTTGCGCGGAGTAGAAAGTATCGAAATGGATGGGGTTGGTGTTGGCGGTCAGCAGCGTGAACCAGGTGTTGTCGGTCTGCGATACGGTGCGGCCCAGCGGATGACGCAGGATCGCTCCCACTTCGAAGTCTTCATAACAGCGACCCGCGCCGCCGGCATCCTCATGAACAACGGCCTCAGCCATGACTCAAGTCATCCTTTCCGAAAGGTTGCCGTCGGCAGCGCGGCACAGTCGCGCCCGGGCCGCCACCACCTCCGCCAGCCGCAGGTTGGCGGCGTCCACCATCTTTCCGTCCACGCTCACCGCGCCTCGTCCCCCGGCCGCCGCCGCCCGGTAGGCCTCCACTACGCGCTCGGCCTGCGTGGCCGCGGCGGCGCTGGGGGTGAAGATGGAGCGGGCGATGGCAAGCTGCGCCGGGTGGATACACTGTTTGCCGTCAAACCCCATCGCCAAGGCGATGCGGCAGGAGCGCTCAAACCCGGCATCGTCCTTGTAGGCGGCATAGGGTCCGTCCAGGCAGCGCAGCACCTCCCCGCGGGCATTGCCTCGTCCCGCCGCCACGATTGCTTGCATCGCCGCGTGCCAGCGGTGGCCCGGATACAGGGCGTCATGCTCATCAAAATCGCCGATGCCGCTGGATGGCATTTGCATCGAGGCCGCGAAATCGCCCGGCCCGAAGATCAGCGCCTCCAGCCGGGGCGACGCCGCGGCGATTTCGCGGCAATAGAGAAACCCGCGCGCCGACTCTATCTGGGCTTCAATCCCGATGGCGCGCGTCCAGCCCTGTTGCTGCTCTATCTGGGTCAGCAGCCGGTCCACGAACTCTACATCTCCGGCGCTGCCGGTTTTGGGCAACATCACCAGATCGAGACGATCCCCGACCGCCTCCACCACCTCGATCAGGTCGCGATAGGCGAAGCCGGTGTCCAGCCCGTTCATGCGAAACATACGCACCCGCCGGCCGAAGTCGAGCTCGCGGAAGGCGCGAATCACCTGGGCGCGGCTCGACGCCTTCTGCTCCAGCGGAACCGCATCTTCCAAATCCAGGCAGACCGCATCGGCCGCCGATGTGGCGGCCTTTGCAATCATGTGCCAGTTATTGGCAGGCACGAAGAGCGCGGTGCGCTCCAGGCGAAGCGGAATGGCCATCGCCACTATTTTAATCGCAGTGACGCCTCAAGCCACCCGCATCAGCACTTTGCCCTGCGCACCCCCGCGTTCGGTAAGATCCTGAGCCTGCCGTGCCTGGGGGAACGGCAGGACTTGGGCGATGCGCACGCGCAGCTCCCCTCGTTCCACCATGCCAATCAGGCGCTTTAAGTCATCCCGGTCGCGGCGCATCAATAGCGCAATGGTATGGACTCCCCACCGTTTCGCTGCCGCCTCGTCCACGATGCCCACCGTGGAGACCAGCACGCCCTCGTCCCGCAGCACCTCGTAGGAGCGGCGTTGTATTTCGCCCCCCACCAGGTCAAGCACCGCATCCACTTTTCCCGCCAAATTCTCAAATTGCTCCTTGGCGTTGTCCATGACCCTTTCCGCTCCCAGCTTGGAAACAAACGCCACGTCCGCTCCCAAGGTGGTGGCGGTCACCCGTGCGCCGGCACGCACCGCGAGCTGGGTGGCGAGCGACCCCACGCTCCCACCCGCCCCATGGATGAGCACGGCTGCGCCTGGGCGCAGGTCGGCAGCCTGCAGCAACTGCAGCGCGGTAACGCCTGGCGTGGGCAGGGCGGCAGCGGTTTCAAAACTGACGCTCTCCGGCAGGGTGGCGATTTCGTCGGCCCGTGCCAGCGCATACTCCGCATAACTGCCGCGGGCAAATCCATAGACGCGGGCTGCCAGCGGAAACTCAACCACATCGGGCGCCCTCGCCTCCACCATGCCAGCGAAATCCTGGCCACTGGTTGAGGGCAGCGTCTGGGCGAACCGCGTCCGCCCCGCTCGAATCTTCCAATCCACCGGGTTCACGCCGATGCTGCGGATGCCGACCAGCACTTCACCAGCCTGGGGTTGGGGTCGCGGCAGCTCTTCGATCTTCAACTTGTCGCTGCCGCCGAATTCATGGAAACGCACGGCTTTCATACACCCTTGAGATGCCTCCGGGAGAGCTGAGGGGCTACCCGGCGGCGGGCGGAGGATGCAGGCTGTCCACGGCCCGCAGGGCAGGGAAGAACTTCGTCCACAAAGCCACCACGGCCAGCGTTCCCGCCCCGCCCAGGACAGTGGCGGGAATCGCACCCCACCATTGCGCCGTAACCCCGCTTTCGAATTCGCCCAACTGGTTGCTGGTTCCGATGAACAGCGCATTGATGGCGCTCACCCGCCCACGCATGTGCGAGGGGGTCTGCAGTTGCACCACGGTTTGCCGCACCACCACGCTGATCATGTCGCTGGCGCCCATCACCACCAGCAGCGCCAGCGAAAACTCGAGATTGCGGCTCAGGCCAAAGCCCACAATGGTCAGCCCGAACAGGGCCACACAGGCCAGCATCATCGGCCCCGCACGCCGGCGCAAGGGGCGAAAAGCAAGGGCAATGGCCATCACCATGGCGCCCACCGAGGGCGCCGCACGCAGTAAGCCCAGCCCGCGCACTCCGGTATGCAGTACGTCGCTGGCGAAGATGGGCAGCAGCGCCACCGCTCCTCCCAGCAGCACGGCAAACAGATCCAGCGAGATCGTGCCCAAAATGATCTGATTCTCCAGGACGTAGCGAAAACCTGCCAGCACGGTGTCGAGCGAGGCGGCTTTTGGCTCCATGCGCCCGGTACGCGTCCGAATTCCAAAGGCAAACAGCAGGGAAGCCAGATACCCCACCGTGGCCAGGCCATAAACCGCGGCAGCCCCGTTCAGCCAGGCATAAACCACGCCGCCCAAGCCGGGCCCGACGATGGTGGCCATCATGAATACGCTCGAGCCCCAACTCACGGCGTTGGCAAAATGTTCCCCCGGTACCAGTTCCGGCATCAGGGCCTGGCCTGCCGGGCCGCCAAACGCCCGCACCACTCCCTGAAAAAGCAGGATGGTGTAGATGGCCGCCACCGAATGCAGGTGCTGCACTGTCACCCACCAGAGCAGGGCCGCCGTCACGCCGTA
>JBQCEU010000358.1:0-2120 GCA_051959955.1 Terriglobales bacterium
CACTCTTTGTTCACGTCAGCACTACACAGCCTGGAAAGCCCAATGCCGTTCCCATAACGCGCTCAGGTCTTATCCGATGCAGCCAATTCGGGGAAATAGCGGTGTTCGGGCAGCTTGCGTTGAGCTCCGAAGGAGCGGCAGGACGTAGATGGGATGAGACGGCTGGTCCCCCCGGCGTGATATACCGGGAACGCACTCGAAGTGCAGATCAGAGATTAGGAGATCAGAGACCAGCCATGAAGAACGGTAACGCGAAGACGACGAACAAGCAAGCCAAGAGGGTGTCGGCGAAGGCCGCGGCGTGGACAGTGGGCATCGACCTGGGCGACCGGAAGAGCCATTACTGTGTGCTCAACCGGAAGGGCGAGATGGTGGAAGAGGGGCAGGTGCGGACGCGGCGCCAGGAGATGGCCGGCTTTCTGGAGCAGTGGCGCGGAGCGGAGGTGGTGATTGAGGCGAGCACGCACTCGCCCTGGGTACATGACCTGATCGTGGAGCAGGGGCAGAAGGCGGTGGTGGCCAACATGCGCGAGCTGCCACGGTTGAGGAACAAGACCGACCGGGAGGACGCGCGGCGGCTGGCGCGGATGGGGCGGGCGGACCGGGAGCTGCTGAAGCCGATCTGGCACCGGCCGGCGCGGGAGCGGGCGGACCTGGCGGTGGTGCGCAGCCGGGAGCAGTTGATGACCACGCGCACGGCGCTGGTGAACCATGTGCGGGGACTGGTGAAGAGCTACGGTGAACGGCTGCCGGGCTGCGCGAGCGAGGCGTTCGTGAGCAAGTGTGCGGGGCTGATTCCGGAGCCGCTGCGGGCGGCGGCGGAGCCGATCCTGCGGGCGCTGGGAGAGCTCAACCGGCAGATCAAGGAGCTGAACAAGACGGTCGCGAGGTTGTGCCAGCAGTACGAGGAGACGCGCCTGTTGCGGACGGTGCCGGGAGTGGGCGAGCTGACGGCGCTGACCTACCGGTTGACGGTGAGCGACCCGGGGCGATTCGCGTGCAGCCGCAACGTGGGCGCCTATCTGGGGCTGAAGCCGGGGCGGGCGCAGTCGGGAGAACAGGACCCGCAACTGGGCATCAGCAAGACCGGAGACCGGCTGCTGCGGCGGCTGTTGGCGCAGGTGGCCTGCTACATCCTGGGGCCGTTTGCTCCGGACTCGGCGCTGCGGCAATGGGGACTGAAGCTGAAGCAGGCGGGGCTGAAGCGCAACGGCAAGAACAAGGGCCACCGGCGGGCGATGGTGGCGGTGGCGCGCAAGCTGGCGGTGATCCTGCACCGCATGTGGGTGAAGCAGGAGACCTGGCAGGCGTTTCCGCCGGCGGCCTGAGCCCCGGCGCTCCACCTCCGCCGACGGCAGTGGCGTAGCGCCGCATTGCCTGCTCCATACCGATGACTCTGTGCCCGCACTGTGGACTGCGTATCTGGGGCCGTACCGATCAAGGACGACACGTAGATGGACAGCCACGGAGCCTTTGCGGATGCCATAAAGCACCGGGTGGCCGAGACCACCCACCAGAGTGCGTATAGAAGCCTTACGGAGATGTCTCCGACCCGCAAGCAGAGCATGGGTATATGGACCGGAAGCAGTGCAGCAGGCGCGCGGATTTATGGAAATCCAACTGCGGGATTCCCACAAATCCACCCGCCCGGCGACGAAGCCATCTTCGTCAGGCAACAACAAAAACATCGCACGGGGAGAATTTCTGCTTGACCGAAACAGCCGTCTCATAGAAGCCCCAGATGAAGCGGACGGGGGAGCGCCAGCGACCCCGTTCGCGGAATCTGGGGTACGTTCAAAACGACGAGGAGCCGCGCCGGGGCGGCACCTTAAAACTGGGCCGCCTCTGCGAGGCTCCTCGTTCTTTTGAACCTACCCCAGATTCCGCGAACGGGGTCGCTGGCGCTCCCCCGTCCGCTCCATCTGGGGCCACTGATCTCAGGCGCTTCGCGGCTGAAAATCGAACACAACTCGCCCCAAACGTCCATCGCGAATCGTTAAGTAAACGGCATTGGGCTGGAAAGCCTGCGCCACGCAGCGGCCCCGAGCATCAGTCCCACTCCTGGGCGGCACGGCGGGCCACACCAACCCCAAATCCGCTCTAATTCATGCAGGGCGCAC
>JBQCEU010000359.1:0-9281 GCA_051959955.1 Terriglobales bacterium
ACATAGGCTCGGCCGGCGTCTCCGGCGCGGGCGCGCCCGCACGTTGCGGCGGCGGCGGCGCGGCGACGGGCGGCGCCACGATGCGCAGGGTCCAGTTGGGCGAGGCGGTGGGGCGCAGCAGCACGCGGTAGCTGGCCGCTCCCCCCACCGGCGACCAGTCCACCTTGGTGCCGATCTGCTGCCCGCCCTGAAAGTAAACGTGTTCCGGCGGCAGCGGCGAAGCCGCCAGGTTGGCCAGCGTCAGCGCGTTGACCCGTACTTCGTTGGCGATGTACGTGGGGCTGATCCACTTGCCCCGGTCGCCCAACTCCACCCCTTCGGCGTTCACGCTCAACGGCACGTGCTGATGGTTCGAGTTTTCGCGAAACTCGCTGAAGCGCACCGCCGGATAGCCGGCGTTCACAAACGATTCATGGTCGCCGCCGCGCTGGAAGCGGTCGGGGCGGAACTCCAGCAGCACCTGGAAATGCGGCAGGTACATGGCCGCCACTTCGGAGGCGAAGCGGGCCACCTCGCGCGACGGGGAGTCGTTTTCAAACGCGTTGGCGGCGATATAGCGCAGTTCCTGGGGCGTGGCATTGGCCGGCACCCCCTGGCTGTAGACGCGGACCACGTCGCGGTTCTCATAGCCGGGCGTCTGATCGCCGCCGTCCATGTCGTTGTTGAGCATGGCGGCGATGTCCAGCCCCTTGGCCTTGTCGGTATCGGCCTCGTACTTGCTCCCTAGCAGGCCCTGCTCCTCTCCCTCCACCGTGAGGAACTCGATGGTGGCGGGAAACTGGTAGCGGGCCAGCGCGCGCGCGCTCTCCATCGAGATGATGGTCCCGCTGGCGTCGTCGTTGGCGCCCGGAGCGTCCAGGTTGAAATCGGCCGGGATGGAATCGTAATGGCCGCTGATCACAAAAATGCGCTTGTCGTTGGGATCGGTGCCCGGCAGGGTGGCCACCACATTGGCCATGGTCTGATCCTGCGGCACGCGCCGCTGCTTGGGCACCTTGAAGGTGTCCACACGCACCTGCAACCGCCCGCCGGTCTCTTGGGATATCTGCTCAAACTGCGACACGATCCACTTGCGCGCCGCAACCACGCCGCGCGTGGCGGTGCTCTCGGTGGTCGAACCCGGGTCATCCGGGCCGCCGGGGTGGTAGTCGGAGGTGGAGACGCGGGTGCCGAAGCCCACCAGGGTGTTGTCCAGGGCCTTGATGCGCGCCGGCGAGGGTGAGGCCAGGATGTGGGTCATGCGGACATCCTGCGGCCGGGGCCGGCGGTGGAGTTCCTGGACGTGGAAGAGGGGCGCCTGCGGCGCGGAGGCCGCCGCGGCCGGCGCCTGCTGCGCGCCGGCGCAAGGAACAGCCCACAGCAGCATCACTCCTCCCGCTGCCGCCGCCCAGGTCCGTGATTTTGGCATGTGCGCCTCCGTTGTGCACTGAACCTGTGTATCTTAATCGTAGGCAGGGGAAGTGGCAACCCCGCCGCAGTCCGGGAGGAAGCGATGGTATATTGCCCCGCTTGCGAAGCAACCATGGACCTGGATGAGGATCAGCTCCAGGAAGGCGGTGTGTTGAGCTGTGATGGATGTGGCGTGCGCATGGAGGTGGTGAACGTGAACCCTTTGCAACTGGAGCAGCTCGACGACGAGGATGAGGACGAGCTGGAGGACGGCCTCGACGACGAGGATGAGGACCTCGACGAGGAGGACGAGGAGGACGAGGACGAAGAGGAAGACGAGGAAGGCTACGACGACGAAGACGACGACTTCGGCGGCGACGAGGACGAGGACGAGGAATAGGCTGGCGGCCGCCGGCGCCTGGGCTCTGGCCGCGCTGCTGCTGGGGCTGAGCCTGGGGGCGCAACAGCCGCGGCTGGGCCGCAGCGTGCACGGCCTGGTGCTCGACGCCCTCAACCGTCCGCTGCCGTCGGCCATCGTCACCCTCACCAACCTGCGGACCAAGGCGCAGGAGGCCGCCATCACCGACGAGCACGGCGCCTTCGCCTTTCACGATCTGCAGCCGCGGGTGAGCTATGCGCTGGCCGCCCAGTGGCAGGGCCACCGCAGCCCGGCGCGCACCGACTCGCAATACTCGACCGCCGACGACGTGCGCCTGGACTTGAAAATACCGGTGAAGTAGCCCCGCCCGCGGCTCAGCGGGCGGGACAGGCATCGCTCAGCTTGCCGGCGAGTCCCTCGCGCTCGATGGTGAACCTGAGGCGCGGCTTGCCGTGCCCGGTATCCAGCCGGAAAACATAGATGCGCCCGTAGTCGCTTCCCGGCCAGTCCGGAACGGCTTTGGGGTCCAGGCCATAAGTCTTCAGCATCTGCTGGGCAAGCCGGTTTAGGTAGTCGTGCTCCCAGGCGACAAAGATCAGGGCGTGGGCATTGGCAGGCGCGGTCAGCGCCGCCTGCAAGCCGGCAATGTCGGTGTACGCGAGCTGGATTTGCACCGGCAGCCCGAAAGCGATCGCCGTCGGCTCGAGGGTGACCAACGGCCGTACATAGGCATACTGTACGCCGGCGACCGGACCCTCATGCACCAACTGTGCCGGGTTGGGGGCGTAGAGGGCGTCGGGCCTGCCAAAGCGCGCCTGCAACAAACGGGGCAGCGCCAGGGCGCGGTTCAGGCCCTTGCAACTCAACTGTCCCAGGCCGGCGGCGGGCTTTTCCCCGTGGCGGATGGCGACGATGGTTTCCTGCGCCCCCAGCGGCGCGCTGCACAGGCACAGAAGCAACAGGACGGTGAGAGATCGCGGCATGGGTTTCCTGCCGCCATGATAACCGCGCCTCCGCGCCGCGCAACCCGCCACGGGTTTTCATACACACGGGTAGACTGACGGCATGCGGTCCGTACTCAGCGATCTCCGCCATGCGTGGCGGGTGCTGCTCCAGCGCCCGTGGTTGAGCCTCGCCGCGGTGCTGTCGCTGGGGCTCGCCATTGGCGGCAACACCGCCATCTTTGGAGTCTGGCACGCGGTGATGCGGCACCAGATGCCGGTGCGGCAACCCGATCGCCTGGTGGCCGTCTACAACCTGGCGCCGACGATTCCGGGCACGGGCTACATGCGCGTGTCGCACCTTGACTACCTCGATTACGCGGACGAGAAGCAGGTTTTCAGCGGCACCTACGCCCTCTTCCAGAACCCGGTCGCGCTCGGACTCCCCGGCCGCTCGGTGCGGGTGATCGCCGACGTGGTCAGCGGCAGCTATTTCGACGTGCTGGGGGTGGGGGCTGCCCGCGGCGCCGTCTTTCATGCCGCCCAGACCGGCGTGGACGGCGCCGGGGCGCTGGCCGTGCTCAGCCACGATTTCTTCGAGCGGCAGTTCGGGGGTAATCCGGCCGTGCTCGGCTCACCGATCATCTTGAACGGCTCGAGCTTCACCGTCATCGGCGTCGCGCCCGCCGGCTTTGCCGGAACCGGCACCCTGCAGGCGCCCGATCTTTGGGCGCCCCTGAGCATGCATGCCGCGTTGCTGCGCGGCCGTGTCGATTCCAATTACAGGGCGCGCAACGCGCAGTTCTTCAGCGTGGTCGGGCGGCTGCGGCCCGGGGCCACCCAGGAGCAGGCGCGGGTGGCCGTCCACCTCATGGGCGAGCGGCTGGCGCGGGAATACCCCAAGTCCGACCGGCTCCTCGCCGCCACCACGCTGCCGTTGCCACAGACCGGCATTGATCCCAACCAGCGGCACCTGTACGCGCTCGCGTTTGCCGTCATGCTGAGCGTTGTCGGACTGGTGTTGCTCATTGCCTGCGCCAACGTGTCCAGCCTCCTGCTGGCCCGCGCCCACGCCCGCGGGCACGAGATCGCGGTGCGCGTGGCGCTCGGCGCCACGCCCGGGCGGTTGCTGCGCCAGCACTTCGCCGAATCGCTGCTGCTGGGCCTGGCCGCCGGCGTCGCCGGGCTGGGCCTGGCGGCCCTCGCGCAACGGGCGCTATGGGCCTACCGTCCGGCCGCGGTCGAACGGGCGGCGGTGCAGGTTGGCCTGGGCGGCGCGGTGCTGTGGTTCGCAGCCGGCCTCGCCTTGCTCACCACCGTGCTGTCCGGCCTGGCGCCCGCGCTGCTGGCCGCGCGTTCCCAACCCGCGCCGGCCTTGCGGACACACTCCGGCGATGGCGGGCGCCATACCCGCCTCCGCTCCTGGCTGCTGGCCAGCGAAACGGCGTTTTCCATCGCCGCGCTGATTCTTGCCGGCCTGTTCATCGCCAGCATGCGGCATCTGCGCTCGACCGGCGCCGGCTTCGACGCCTCCCACATCGCCAGCGTGCAGTTCGACGCCTCCAGCGCCGGATTTTCCCTGACCTCGGCGGACGCGCGGAACCGGCTGCTCAACCTCGACCGCGCCCTGCTGGACCGGGTGAGCCAACTGCCCGGCGTTGTCTCCGCCACCGTGGCCGGCGGCGCGCCCATGGCCGCCACCTCGGGGCAGCGCGGCTATCGGCTCTTCGAACAGACCGGGCCCGCGGACCAAGGCTGGCGCATTGTCAATCTTGAGTCCATTGCGCCCGGTTCCTTCTTTCGCACCATGGGCATCCGCCTGCTCGCCGGGCGCGACTTTCTGCCGACTGACAGCGCGCTCGCGCCGCGGGTCATGATCGTCAATCAAACCATGGCGCGCACCCTCTGGCCCGGCCAGGATCCGATCGGACAGCGAATCATCTTTCATGACGAGGCCGCGCCCACCACCGTCATCGGCCTGGCCCAGGACAGCGTTTACGATTCCCTGACCGAGGGCCCGGTCACCTTCGGCTATCTGCCCCTGGCGCAAGAGCCGGTAACCGCGCTGGGGCTCGCCGTGCGCAGCGCGGGATCGCCGGCGGCGCTGCTGCCGGAACTCACGCGAGCCGTCGCGGGCGTCAACCCCGTGCTCGCCACCTGGCAGGCGCGCACCGCAACCACGGCCATCGCCCGGTCCCTATGGGCGGAACGCATGGGCGCCCTTCTGCTGGCGCTCCTGTCGGCGCTGGCCACGCTGTTGGCGTGCATCGGGATCTACGCCGCCGCCGCCTATGCCGTCCGCCAGCGCTGGCGCGAGCTGGGCCTCCGCATGGCGCTCGGCGCCACCCGCGGACGCGTGTTTGCTTCCGTGTTGCGGGCCGGTTTGCTGCCGGTCGCCGGCGGGTTGGTGGCCGGAATCGCCGCCGCGCTGGCTCTGGGCCGGCTCTCGCGATCGCTGCTGTTCGGCGTGGACGCAGGCGACCCCGGCATCGTGCTGGGTTATGCCGCCCTGTTCGTCGTGGTGGCCATCCTGGCTTTGTGGCTCCCCGCCCGCGCGGCCACGCGCGCCGATCCGGCGGCCGTTCTCAAGGAAACGCGCTGAGCCGGTTTCAGGCGCGCCGCCGGCGGCAGGGGAGAGTTCCCCCAGCGGCATGGGGCAAGGTCGCAGGGCCGGAACCGCGAAATTCGGAACGGCGGTTCGACGCCGGGTAGCGACTCTTGGGAAGGGGCGGGAAGCAAGCTGCGCGAGGCCGCAGCCGCAACCAGCGAGAGTGCGAAGCCGGGGCCGTAGGGCCCCGGCGAAGCGTCACCGGAAGTCCAGGAGAGCGGGCGGCGGAGCGGAGCGAAGCCGGGCGCCCGCGATTAAGCACGCCACGCAGCGCCGCTTATCGCCCCGCCCCAGCCCGGGAGTACACCACCCGCCCGCCGACGATGGTGTACACCGCCCGGCCCTGCATGGTCCAGCCGGAAAACGGCGAGTTGCGGCTGAGGGATTCGCCGTGCGCGGCCTCGTAGGTCCAATGCTCGCCCGGGTCGAAGACGCTGATGTCCGCCAGCCCGCCCGGCGCCAGCGTGCCGCCGGGAAGATGAAAAATGCGGGCCGGCGCGCAACTGAGGGCATCCACCAGCCGGGCCAGCGTCAGCTTGCCTTCCGCCACCAGCCGCAGGCCCAGCGGGAGCGCCGTCTCCAGACCGATGATGCCGAACGGGGCGCGGTCGAACTCCTGCTGCTTTTCGTGCGGGGCATGCGGGGCATGGTCGGTGGCGATGGCGTCAATTGTGCCGTCGGCCAGGGCTTCCAGCACCGCCGTCCGGTCGGCCGCCGAGCGCAGCGGCGGGTTCATCTTGAAGTTGGTGTCGTAGGGCGCCATGTCCTCGTCCGACAGCACCAGATGGTGGGGCGTCACCTCGGCGGTGGCCCGCACCCCCCGCGCCTTGGCGTCGCGCAGCAGTCTTACGGAGGCGGCGGTGGAGAGGTGGGCGATATGGATGTGAGCCCCGCTTTCCTCCGCCAGCAGCAGGTCGCGCGCCACCATCGCCGCCTCGCTGGCGCCGCTGATGCCGCGCAGGCCGAGGCGCAGCGCCACCGGACCGGCGTGCATCGTGCCCCCGGCCGAGAGGTGGAGATCCTCGGCGTGCTCGATCACCGGGGCGCCCAGCATGGAGGCGTACTCCAGGGCGCGGCGCAGAATCTGCGCGTTCATCACCGGGCGGCCGTCGTCGCTGAAGCCCACCGCCCCGGCCTCGCGCATCGCCCCCAGCGCGGCCAACTGCTCGCCCTGGCTGCCCGCGGTGATGGCTCCGATGGGATACACGCGGGCATGGCCCAGCTCGCGGGCGCGCTGGGCCAGGTAGGCGGTGGCCCCCGCGCTGTCGTTCACCGGGTTGGTGTTGGGCATGGCGCACACCGCGGTGAAGCCGCCGGCCGCGGCCGCGCGGGTCCCGGTGGCGATGGTCTCCTTGTAGGCGAAACCCGGCTCGCGCAGGTGTACGTGCAGGTCAATGAACCCGGGGGCGATGATGCAGCCGCTGCAGTCCAGCACCCCCGGGCCCGCCGCGCCCAGCTCCGGGCCCAGGCCGCGGATGCGGTCGTCCTGCAGGATGAGGTCGCCGATCTGATCCAGATTCTGCGAGGGATCGAACAGCCGTCCGTTTTTGAGGATCAGGTTCATAGCCGCCCGTCCAGCGCCTCGTGCAACACCGCCATGCGGATGAGCACGCCGTTCTCCACCTGCTCGCGAATCACCGACTGCGGCGAGTCCGCCACCTCGGCCGTGATCTCCACCCCCCGGATCATGGGGCCGGGGTGCATCACCAGCGCGCCCGGCTTGGCCGCGCGCAGCCGTTCGGCGGTGACCGAAAAGCGTTGCACGTATTCGGCCTCGCTGGGAAAGAAGCTCTCGCGCATCCGCTCCATCTGGATGCGCAGCACCATCACCACGTCGGCGTCGGCGAGGGCCGTCTCCACGTCGGTGGTCAGGTGCACACCCGCCCCGTAGGCCTGGAAATCCGGAGGCAGCAGCGTGCGCGGTCCGCACAGGTGCACCTCGGCTCCCAGCCGCGAGAGCAGCAGAAGGTTGGACCGCGCCACCCGGCTGTGCAGAATGTCGCCGATGATGGCCACCTTCAGGCCGGCGATGCGCTGCCGGTGGCGGAGGATGGTGAAGCCGTCGAGCAGCGCCTGGGTGGGATGCTCGTGCATGCCGTCGCCGGCGTTGATCACCGGCACCTCCACGTGGTCGGCCACCAGCCGCGGGGCGCCGCTCGAGTGGTGGCGCATCACGATGCCGTCAATCGCCATGGCGCTCAGGGTGTAAACGGTGTCCAGCAGCGACTCGCCTTTTTCGATGCTGCTGGCGCTGGCCGTCACCGACACCGTCTCGGCGCCCAGGCGGCGTGCGGCGACTTCAAACGAGGTGCGGGTGCGGGTGGAAGCCTCGTAGAACAGCACCAGCAGGCGCCGGCCCGCCAGGCTGCGCGGCGGCGGCGAGGCCTGGAAGCGCGCGGCCAGCGAAAACAGATGCTCCAGGCGGGAAGGGGCCAGCCCTTCGATTCCCAGAAGGTGGCGCGGCTGCCCGGCGGAGCTCATCGCCTCAGGCTGGTTCCACCAGCAGGACCTTTTCGCTCCCGTCCACTTCCTTGAGCTTGACCTCCACCATTTCCCGGCTGGTGGTCTGCACGTACTTCCCCACGAAGCCGGCCTCGATCGGCAGCTCGCGGTGGCCGCGGTCAATCAGGACGCACAGTTGCACCCGGCGCGGCCGGCCGTGATCGAACAGCGCGTCGAGCGCGGCGCGCACGGTGCGGCCGGTGTAGAGCACATCGTCCACCAGGATCACGCTCAGCCCGTGGATGTCGAAATCAATCTGCGCCGGTTGGACCACCGGCTTGGCACCCAGCGGCGACAGGTCATCGCGGTAGAGCGCGATGTCGAGCGTGCCCACCGGCACCGGCTTGTTTTCGATGCGGCCGGCCAGCGTCGCCAGCCGCCGCGCCAGCGGTTCGCCGCGGCGGCGGATACCGATCAGCGCCAGCCCCTCCACCCCGTTGTTTTTCTCCACGATCTCGTGCGCCAGCCGCACCAGCGTGCGCTCGATCTCGGAGGCCGACATGAGCTGCGCTTTCTCCTGCAGCGGCGGCGCGGTTTCGCCCATAGCGAGGTTATTCTAGCAGGGGTCGGGGATTCGGCAACAGGGGACCGCAATGATTGCACGCTATACACGGCAGGAGATGGGGCGCATCTGGAGCGACGAGAACCGGTTTGCGCAGTGGCTGGAGGTGGAAAGGCGGCGGCGGCGGTGGAAGCCGAGATGGGCATCATCCCCGCCGAAGCGGCCGGCGAAATCCTCGCCCAGGCCGCCTGCGAGCCGGCCCGCATCGCCGCCATCGAGGCCGAGGTCAAGCACGACCTCATCGCCTTCACCACCAACGTCGCCGAGCACGTCGGCCCGGCGGCGCGCTACTTTCACTACGGCCTCACCTCCAACGATACGATTGACACCGCCCAGGCGCTGCAGATTCGGCAGGCGGCCAAGCTGATCGCCGCCGGACTCGCCGCCCTGGGCGAGGTGCTGGCCCGCCGGGCGCGGCAGTTCGCCCACACCGTGGCGGTGGGCCGCACCCACGGCGTGCACGCCGAGCCCATCACCTTCGGCCTGAAATTCGCCAACTGGTACACCGAAAACGTGCGCAACCAGCGGCGCTTCGCCGCCGCCGCCGAGGACCTGCGCGTGGGCAAGATCAGCGGCGCCGTGGGCACCTTCGCCCATCTCAGCCCGGAGGTCGAAGCCCGCATCTGCCGCCGCCTCGGGCTCCAGCCCGCGCCCATCTCCAACCAGGTCATCCAGCGCGACCGCCATGCCGCGTTTTTGTGCACCCTGGCGGTGATCGGCTCCTCGCTCGACAAGATCGCAGTCGAGATCCGCCACCTGCAGCGCACCGAGGGGCGCGAGGCGGAGGAGCCGTTCACGCCGGGCCAGAAGGGTTCGTCCGCGATGCCGCACAAGCGGAACCCGATCCTCTCGGAGAACCTCACCGGCCTGTCGCGGCTGCTGCGCGGCTACGCCGTGTCG
>JBQCEU010000360.1:0-5229 GCA_051959955.1 Terriglobales bacterium
AGCTGGAAGCTGAACGCGCCCGCCTCACCGTCCAGGCGCGGGAGCTGAACCCCGGCAAGCCGGAGGCGATTCTGGAAAAAATCGTCGAGGGCCGCATGGCCAAGTTCTTCGAGGACACCTGCCTCGCCGATCAGCACTTCATCAAGGACGACAAGCTGACGGTGCGCGAGCTGGTGGCCGCCAAGATCGCCAAGTTCGGCGAGAACATCCAGATCCGGCGTTTCGCGCGCTTCAAGATCGGCGACGACGCCCAGGGCTGAGCGGCACCATGGCCAGTGGCTACTCGCGCGTGCTGCTGAAACTCTCCGGCGAGGCCCTCGCCGGCGAACAGCAGTTGGGCATTGATCCCGCCCGCATGGATGCCATCGCCGCCGAGGTGGTCGAGCTGGCCGCCTCCGGCGTGCAGGTGGCGCTGGTTTTGGGCGGCGGCAATTTCTTCCGCGGCGTCAAGCTGCAGGCCCAGCGCATGGATCGGGTGGCGGCCGATAACATGGGCATGCTGGCCACCGTCATCAACGGCCTCGCCATGCAGGATGCCCTCGAGCGCCGCGGCCTCGCCACCCGCGTCATGAGCGCCATCGAAATGAACCAGGTGGCCGAACGTTTCATCCGCCGCCGCGCCATCCGCCATCTGGAAAAGGGCCGCTGCGTCATCTTCGTCGCCGGCACCGGCAGCCCCTACTTCTCCACCGACACCGCCGCCGCGCTGCGCGCCATGGAGATCCGCGCCGAGGCCATCCTCAAGGGCACCAAGGTGGACGGTATCTACGACGCCGACCCCACCACCACCCCCGGCGCCCGCCGCTTCGCCGCCATCAGCTATCAGGAGTTCATGCAGCGCAACCTGCGGGTCATGGACATGGCCGCCATCTCGTTGTGCCGCGACAATCAGTTGCCGGTGATCGTCTTCAGCCTGCTCGTGCCCGGCAACATCGTCAAAGTCGCCAGCGGCGAGCCGGTGGGCTCGCGCATCGGCGCCGAGTGTACAGGAGCCGCGTCGTGAGCCAGCCCATCTCCGCCAATGTTCCCGCCCTCCGCCCCGCCTTCCAGCAGTTGCAGACGCGCATGGAAAAGACCGCCGCCGACTTCCAGGCGGCGCTCGCCGCCATCCGCACCGGCCGCGCTTCGGTCCATCTTCTCGACGGCATCAAGGCCGAGTACTACGGCACCGAGATGCCGCTCAACCAGTTGGCCACCATCCACGCTCCCGAACCCCAGCTCATCACCGTCCAGCCCTTCGACGCCTCGGCTCTCGGCGCCATCGAAAAGGCCATCCGCGCCTCCGAGTTGGGCCTCAACCCCGCCAACGACGGTAAGCTGATCCGCATCCCCATCCCCGCCCTCACCACCGAACGCCGCCAGTCGCTGGTCAAGGTCCTCCACAAGGTGCTCGAAGAGCATCGCACCGGCCTGCGCAACATCCGCCGCGACGGCAACGACGCGGTCAAAAAGCTCAAGGCCGCCAAGGAGATCGGCGAGGACGAGGAACGCCGCGCCCACGACGACATCCAGAAGCTCACCGACGCCGAACTGGCCAAAATCGAAGAAATGGCCGCCGCCAAGGAAAAAGAAATCACCACCCTGTAGCCGGTCGCGTACGATCCGGCGGAGGTGACGCGCGCCGCGGTTACGTCCCAGGTTTCTCCCAATTGCGGCACATGGGCCGCCAGGCCCTGCTTTCCCAGATCGCGTGCCAGCACCGCGGCCGCGCTGGCTTCGCCGTGCACCAATAAGACTTGACGCGGTTGGCCGGTTTGCGCCCAGGCGAGCAGATCGTCGTGCCCGGCGTGCGCCGAAAATCCGCCGATGGTGCTCACCGTGGCCTCGACCGGAACCGGTTCGCCGTACACATTGATTTGCTTCGCCCCCTCGGCCAGCGCCCGCGCCGGCGTGCCCGCCGCGGCATAGCCCACCAGAATCACGCGGTTGGCGTCGTTGGCGAGGTTGTTCTTCAGGTGATGGAGCACCCGCCCGCCGGTGGCCATGCCCGAGCCGGCCATGATGATCGCTCCCCGCGCCGCGGCGATGGCCTTCGAGGCCTCGGCGGTTTGGGTGAACTTCAACCTGGGCAGCGCAAACGGATCATCGCCCGCGAGCAGCCGCTGCTTCACCTCCGCCTCGAAGCACTCCGGATGCCGCCGGAAGATCTCGGTCGCCGAGATCGCCATGGGTGAATCGAGAAACACCGGCGTGGTCGGCGGCAGGGAGCCGTCCAGCGTGAACTGGCGGAGATAGAAGAGCAAATCCTGCGCCCGCTCCAGCGCAAACGTCGGAATGATGACGTTCCCCCCGCCCGCCAGCGTACCGGTCACCGCCAGGCGAAACTCCGCCAGGGTGTCGGCGCGCGAACGGTGATTGCGGTCCCCATAGGTGGATTCCATCACCAGCGTGTCGGTCGGCGACAACTTCTGCGGATCGCGCAACAGCGGGTTGCCGGGATTCCCCAAATCCCCGCTGAACACCACCGTCCGCGTCTGTGCGCCTTCGCTTACCTCCAGCCGAATCCACGCCGAGCCCAAAATATGTCCGGCGTCGCCAAACGTCGCTCGTACGCCGGGCGCAACCTCCCGCGGCGTGCCGTAATCCATCACCCCTTGCAGCCGTCCCAGCGACTGTTCGGCGTCGTTGCGGTCGAAAAGCGGCGCCGTGCCCTCGCGCTGCGCCTCTTCTTCCTGCAAATGCGCGGCGTCGTGCACCACCAGCCGCGCCAGCTCCACCGTGGCCGCCGTGGTCAGGATGCGGCCGCGAAATCCCTGCTTCACCAGCAACGGAATGCGTCCGCAGTGGTCGAGATGGGCGTGGGTCAGCAGCATCACGTCCACGCTCGCCGGATCGAAGCCAAACGGCTCGCTGTTCTCCTCCCGCAGCCGCTTGCTGCCCTGAAACAGGCCGCAATCAATCAGAATCCGCTGCTTGCCCACCTCCAGCAAATGGCAGGAGCCGGTAACGTCCCCCGCCGCCCCATGAAAGCTGATCCGCATGCAGTGATTAGGCCCTGTTTTGATGATTTTTGCTAGTGCTGAGTGAGGGCCTGCAGCGTGGCCGGCGGGACCTGTAGGCGGACCACCACCCGGGCCCCGTCCTGATCTATCGCGACCTGGTCGAGCAGCGCCGCCAAGGTGGCTGGCCCGCCGCCCGCGGCAAACAGCGGCCGGATGGCCTGCAACTGCTCCCCCAGCCAGCGGCTGTCGGCCGCGGCCTCGGCCGCGCTGCTGGTGTCGCCGGTGGCCGTCACTTCCAGCCCGCCGCTTTCGGCCGCGGCGCGCAGCCGCAGAAGGTTCATGCCCAGAAACGGAGGCTGCGAGCCGTCCACCGCCCGCTCCGCCGCCAGCTCGCGGATATCGGAAGCGGCGTAGGCCACCAGCGTTGGCCCCGCCGAACCCCCACTCCACAGCCGCGGCGCCTGGAACCAGGCCGCGGGCCAGCCGCGCGCGGCTCGCGCCACCACCGGCTCGGCGACCGGGGCGTTGGTGGCCAGCAGCGTATGGCCGTCGAGCAGCGCCACCGTGATCGCCTGCTGCGGCCTCGCCCAGCCGGGGAACTCGTAGGCTTCCACCCCGTCCAGCTCGAGCGCCCGCCGCGCATGCCGCCGCAGGTAGGCGCTGAACTGCGGCGAAAAGCGCCCGCTCAGAATGGCCGTCGCCTGCTCCGGCGCGGTTGGCGATCCCAGGGCCGAGATCGCCAGCCCGTCGAGATCCCGCGTGTAGTCAAACCCCGACTCCTGCACAAACGCCTGGTACTCCGGCGCCGGCGTGCCCGCCCACTTCGCCGCCGGCGTCAGCGCCCCCGCCTGCCGCAGCAGCGCCGCGTTCACGTACACCAGCGTCTGCCCCTCCGGCAGCCGCCGCACCGCCGGCGGAGGCAGCCGCCACCACGCCAGCCCCACCAGCACCGCCCCCGCCACCACCGCCGCGCCCACAATCAGCCGGGCTCGCCACCTCACTATTGCCCCCCGCGCGGAGCATGGCGCAGCGGCAGCCTCTGTCCGCGATGGCAGGTATAGCAACTGATCTCCGCCCGCCCGCTGAAGTAGCCGTCGTTCATGTCCTTCACCATCCGCATCATCCGCCGCGCCACCCGCTTCATGTCAACGTCGTCCTTTTCATAGGCGCCCGGAACATGGCAAAACGAGCACTCCACTCCCAGCCCTCGCGCCATGTCCTTCATGTCGGCCTGCACTACAACCATCGGCGTGCCGGGGTCGAGCACTTGCAGATTCTTTGGCTTGGCCTGCGGGCGAGAGGGCGCCTGGGCGCAGGCCCAGAGGGCCAGCAGGCCAGCGACGAGGCTTAAAACCAGGCGGGAAGGCATCCAGCCAACTGTAGCACCCGCCCGCAGGGGCTTGGTCCCCCCTCCTGGCCCGATCGAGGGTCAAGCGGTGAACGATGAAGTGCGTCGTTCACGGTGGCGTAGCCACGCGGGGCCCCGCGCCAGTCAATGTCGCCCCGGTAGGCGCGAACGCCCTCGCGCTCTTCGCTGTAGTCGATGCTCGCCACGTCCTGCGCCCGCATTACTCACGAAAAAATAGCGAGGGCCCGATTTGAGCTATTCGCGGCGACGGCCGAGTTGACTCACCGGAGGCAAGATCGAGGCCGAGGTGCGCCCTCGCGCAGTCACAGCGCGGGCGCAGCAATGGGGTGCCCTTCCAGGTCCCATTCCGTCGCCGGGGAGAGACTTCTGCCAGTCGGCCCACTCGGCCGATCCTGACGCGGCCGAGGGGAGCCGACCAACGGGAGGCGTCGGGGGCGAAGCCCCCGGCAAAGACAGGCTGTGCCTGCCTGCCCCTTGTTCTTCGTGGGGTACGGTCCCGGTACCTCGTAGCCCATCAATCGAATCAACCACTTACGGCCATTTCGCCCCCCGCACCCCCGTTCGCGCAGCGAACGCCCCAGGCCCGCCGAGCGGGCCACCCCGGCGCGCCCCAGGCGCGCCGCCCAACGTGGGGGGGGGGGCCGCGCCCGGTCACGTGGTCGAGGTAACCAAAGCCGGGGGGCGGGGTGGGGGCCCGGGGGGGGGGGGGGGGGGGGGCCCGGGGGGGGTGCGTCCCCTGGGGGGGGGGGGGGGGGGGGGGGGCGCGCGGGGGGGGGGGGGGGGGGGGGGGGGGGGGGGGGGGGGGGGGGGGGGGGGGGGGGGGGGGGGGGGGGGGGGGGGGGGGGGGCGGGGGTGGGGGGGGGGGCGGCGGTGGCGCCTGGGCGTTGCGGAGCACGATGAGGCCGTTGTTGTAGTCGG
>JBQCEU010000361.1:0-2246 GCA_051959955.1 Terriglobales bacterium
GCGGCCTATCTCGAGCTGCTGGGGCGGCCGTACACCGGGGCGGGACCGCGGGCGCTGTGCCTGGCGCAGGACAAGGCGGTGGCCAAGAAGATGTTCGCCTTCCACGGCATCCGCACACCGTTTTTCGCCGCCTGCTACAAGGGCAAGCTGGAACACGCGCACGACATCCGCTTCCCGCTGATCGTGAAACCGACGAACGAAGACGGCTCCATCGGGATTGACGCGACCTCGGTGGTGACCAGCGTCAAGGAGCTGATGGAGCGCATTCACTATATCCATGAGAGCTTCGACGCGCCCGCGCTGATCGAGGAATACATCGAAGGCCGGGAGATTTACGCCAGCATCATCGGCAACGGGACGCCCGAGGTGCTGCCCCTGATCGAGCTCGATCTTTCGCGGCTTCCCGCAGGTACGCCGCACATCGCCAGCAGCGAAGTGAAATGGGAGAAGCAGACCGAGGCCTACAAGCTGACCAAATCGGCCCCGGCCGAGGGCTTAAGCGAGACGGCGGCGCGCCATCTGGCCGACACCGCGCTGGCGACCTATCAGGCGCTGAAGCTGCGCGATTATGCCCGCATTGATTTGCGGCTGACGGCGAAGGACGAGGTCTACGTCATCGAGGCCAACCCCAACCCCTGGCTGGCGAGCGGGGCGGAGTTCGCCATGGCGGCCCGGGAAGCCGGGCGGACGTATCCGCAGATGATCGGCGAGATCGTCGGCCTGGCGCAGGCGCGCGCGGCAGCCGGCGGCGTGGCACGGTAGGCCGGACTGACGCCCGCCGCTGACCGGGGCCGGCACGTTGCGTCGGAACTATCCGGAATTTCCGGAGAGTTGCCGGCGCACCCGGCAAGTCAACGCCACTGGAAGCATATGGCGCGGTTGCCGAAGCAGCACGCGGTAGGCTAGAGAAGTGAGCAAGCGGAATTGGGTTTTGGCCGTTCTGGGGACTGCGGGCGCGCTGCGGGGGCTGGGGGCTTGGGCAGGTGCGGGTGGAACCGGACGGCATCAAGCGGCCGCGGTGCAGACGCAGGCGGCGGAGACCACGCCAGCGACGCCGGCGACCGTGGACCACGCCGAATACGACGCGCGCATGCTGGCGCTGGCGAATTTGCCGCCGCCGCCGCCACCACCGAAGCCAGTGCCCGCCGCCAAGACCGGGAAGGCCGGGCGGCACGGGCGTGCGGCCGCAGCCGCGGTGAAGCCGCCGGCGCCGGTGAAGCCGCGGCGGAAGCCGCGGTGGCCGGTGCATGGCGTCTATCCGCTGGCGGGGGCGGTGCTGCCGTTTCATCGCGTGGTGGCGTACTACGGGAACTTCTATTCCACGCAGATGGGGATTCTGGGGCAGTATCCCGAGAGCGAGGTGCTGGCCAGGCTGCAGGCGGTCGAGGAGGAGTGGGCCAAGGCCGATCCAACGACCCCGGTCATGCCGGCGCTGGATTACATCGCTGTCTCGGCGCAGGCCTCGCCCGGCAAGGACGGCAAGTACCGGCTGCGCATGCCCGACGATCAGCTCAAGAAGGCGCTGGCCATGGCGAATGCGGCGCATGGGCTGCTGTTCCTCGACGTGCAGCCGGGGTGGAGCAGCCTGCACGAGGAGCTGCCGCGGCTGGAGCCGTTCATGAAGCTGCCCAACGTCGAGCTGGCGCTCGATCCCGAGTTTGCGCTGGTGGCGGGGAAGAAGCCGGGCGCCTGGCGGGGCACGATGAACGCTGCCGAGATCAACTACGCCGTGGAGTGGCTGGCGGGCATCGTTCGGGCCAACCACCTGGCGCCTAAGATCCTCGTCGTGCACCGCTTCACCCAGGCCATGGTCACCGGCTACAAGGACATCCGGCCGCTGCCGGAGGTGCAGGTGGTCATGGACATGGACGGCTTCGGGCTGCCGTCGAACAAGACCGAGGCCTATCACGACTATCTTGCCGACCAGCCGGTGCAGTTTACCGGCTTCAAGCTCTTCTACCACAACGATGTGAAGTGGGGGAAGCGGCTGATGACGCCGGCCGAGATTTTGGGGCTGTCGCCGCGGCCGATCTTCATCGTCTATCAATGATTGGCGCGGGAGCCCTGGCCAGCTACGCTGGCCACCCCGCTTTCTCCACACTTCCAGCTGATGCCGGGCTGGGGGCCCCTGAGCCCCAGCCCGGCGCAGGGCGTTGATTGATCGCGGGCGCCCGGCGCGGCTGCGCCGCGCCGCCCGCTCTCGAAGGCCGCCAGGGACGCGGCGCCGGGCGGCGGCGCCCGGCTCC
>JBQCEU010000362.1:0-5827 GCA_051959955.1 Terriglobales bacterium
CAGTACGCCGGGAGACTGCCGCTGCTGCCGCTGGACGCCACGCTGATGGAGCGCGCCTTCGCCAACCTGGCCACCAACGCCTACGAAGCCATGGGCGAAGCGGGCGGGCGGCTGGCGGTGCACGCGGCCGCCGCGGTCGAAGGCGGGGCGGCCGGGGTGCGGATAGCGTTCCTGGACTCCGGCCCCGGCGTGGCGGGGGAACTGCGGGACCAGATCTTCAATCCGTTTTTCACCACCAAGCCCGGCGGCGTGGGCCTGGGACTGGCGATCGTGGCCAAGATCGTGGACCAGCACGGCGGCCAACTGCGCCTGAGCCGCGACCGCGGGCCGGGCGCGGTGTTTGAAATATTTCTGCCCGCGGGCGAGTGAGGACCATGGCGCAACTGCTGATCGTCGAAGATGAAGCGCGGATGCGGCGGCTGCTGGAGATGCAGTTGGCGGGCGCCGGACACCAGGTCATGGCGGCCGCCAGCGCCGAAGAAGGGCTGGCGCGGCTGGGCGAGGGCGGCGCCGACCTGGTGATCACCGATCTGCGCCTGCCGGGCATGGACGGGCTGGGGTTTCTGCAGGCGGTGAAGCGCGAGCACGCGGCGCTGCCGGTGATCGTGATGACGGCGCATGGGACGGTGGAGACGGCGGTGGAGGCGATGAAGGCGGGCGCGGCGGATTATCTGCTCAAGCCGTTTTCGCTGGAGGAGCTGCAGTTGGTGGTGGACAAGGAGCTGCGCATCGCCGGGCTGCAGCGGGAAAACGAGTCGCTGCGCGAGGCGGTGGCGGAGCGGTACGACTTTCCCAACATCATCGGCCGTGGCCCGCGCATGCAGCAGGCGCTGGCGCTGGTGGCGCGGGTGGCGCCGACCCAGAGCACGGTGCTGCTGGGGGGCGAGAGCGGGGTGGGCAAGGACCTGATGGCGCGCGCCCTGCACCAGCACTCGCGCCGCGCCGCGGGGCCGTTCATCAAGATCAACTGCGCGGCGATTCCGGAAAACCTGCTGGAGAGCGAGCTGTTCGGCTACGAGAAAGGCGCCTTCACCGGGGCGGTGCGGGCCAAGCCGGGCAAGTTCGAGCTGGCCGATCAGGGCACGCTGTTTCTGGATGAGATCGGCGATGTGCCGCTCGGGGTGCAAGCCAAGCTGCTGCGCGTGCTGCAGGAGCGCGAATTCGAGCGGCTGGGCGGCACGCGCACGCTCAAGGTGGACGTGCGCCTGATCGCCGCCACCAACCGCAATCTGCGGGCGGCGCTGGAGGAGGGCAGCTTTCGCGAGGACCTCTACTACCGGCTCAACGTGGTGCCGATCGAGTTGCCGCCGTTGCGCGAGCACAAGGAAGACATCCCCGAGCTGGCCGAGCTGTTCCTGCGCCGCTTCGCGGCACGCGCCGGCAAGCCGATGCAGACCTTCACGCCCGCCGCCCTCGCCAAGCTGATGGCCGCCGATTGGCCGGGCAATGTGCGCGAACTGGAAAACATCATCGAGCGCGCGGTGGCGCTGAGCGACGGGCCGCGGCTCGATGCCGGCGATATCCGCCTGGAGCTGACGCCGCCCGCGCCGCCCACCCCCGGCGGCGCCTTGCTGCCGGCGGGATGGACGCTGGAGCAGTGGGAACAGCAGGTGATCCGCGACGCGCTGCGGCGCGCCAACGGAAACAAGAGCCAGGCGGCGCGCCTGCTGGGGCTGTCGCGGAACGCGCTGCGGTATCGGCTTTCCACCATGGGAGAGGAAGACGGAGAACAGGGGATAGGGAACAGGGAATAGGGAACAGGGGTGGTTGAAAACCACCAGGGCGGTTGAAATCCACCGCGAATCGGACCCTCGTAGTGGCGCATCTCCTTGACAGGGAAGAGCTTGAGCGCTGGCCCGCAACGTGCATACGAAAGGGCAGCAGTGCATGGAGGTCGCCTTATGCGGCACAAATGGTATCGGGTGGTAGTGGCAGTGATCACGGGGCTGGTGGGCGCGGGCCTGCTGGCAGCGCAGTCGCCGGATGAAAACGCGGCGCCGCCGGTTTCCAACCAGATCGTGGCGCACCTGAGCGCCATGCAGGGCAATGTCTCCACCCAGCGCGGCGACACCGGCGACTGGGTGGCGGGCGCCATCAACGCTCCGCTGGTCACCGGCGACAAGGTGGCGGCGGGGGCGGGGTCTCGGGCGGAGATCCAGATGGATTACGCCAACACGCTGCGGCTGGGCGACAACGCCCAGGCGAACCTGGTGGAGCTGGACAACAACCAGATCACGATTCAGTTGGGCTCGGGACTGGCCGACTACATCACCCGCGGCGGCGGGGCGCCGGCGGAGATTGACACGCCCAACGTGGCCATCCGGCCGCGCGGGGCGAGCGTGCTGCGGATCCTGGTGAGCAACGATGGCGAGACGCAGGTGATCGCGCGGGAGGGCAGCGCCGATATTTCGACGCCGCAGGGCAGCACCCCGCTGAAGGAGGGGCAGCAGATCATGGTGGAGGGCACCGACTCGCCGCAGTTCCAGATCACCGACGCTCCGGGCCGCGACAGCTGGGACCAGTGGAACCGCGACCGGGACAACGCGGTGGAACGGGCGCAGGCGGTGGAGCACACCAACCGCTACTACACCGGCGCGGCCCAGCTTGACGGCTACGGATACTGGACCTACGTGCCCGGCTACGGCCAGGTCTGGGTTCCAAACGAGCCGGATAGCTGGACGCCGTACAGCAACGGGCGCTGGGACTGGCAGCCGTATTGGGGCTGGACGTGGGTGGGATATGAGCCCTGGGGATGGGCGCCGTATCACTACGGCCGCTGGTTCGTGTACGGACCGCGGTGGGTGTGGTGGCCGGGGCCGGTGACGCCGTTCTACCGCCCGTACTGGGCGCCTGCGTATGTGACCTTCTTCGGCTGGGGCGGCGGAGTGAGCATCGGCTGGCTACCGGTGGGACCGTGCGACTACTGGCACCCGTGGTGGGGCGTGGGGGTGGGCGTGGGCTTCCGCTTCGGCGCGCGCATGCATCCGCTGGCGGTGGCGAGTCACGAGCGCATCATTTTCTCGAACGTCAGCATGATGCGCACCAACGTGCGGGTGCGTAATGCGGTGATCCGGGTGCCGCGCAATGACTTCGCGCGGGGCGGGGTGCAGGGACGCATGCACGTCAGCGCCAGTGAAGTGGCGCATGTCGAAACGTTGAGGGGCCGGGTGGCGGTGCGGCCGGAGCATGGGGCGCTGGGGGTGCGGGCGGCGCGGCCGGCGACGCTGCCGCATGAGCCGACGCGGTTCTTCGGCACGCGCGGCACGGTGGTGGAGCGGCCGGCGCATGGGCCGATCCAGGACCGCGCGCCGGTGCAGCAGCGCGGTGGAGAACGGGTGGCGCCGCGGGCGGCGCCGGCGCGGCCGGAGCGGCCTTCGCACTTCCCCGCTTCCGGCACGGTGCGGCCGGAAGCACCGCGGCAGCAGGCGCCGCGGGCGGCTGAGCCCGCGCCCCAGGCGCGTCCCGGCTGGCAGCGCTTCGGCGGCCCGCCGGCACCGCACGCCCCGGCAGCGGCGCCCGAACATCAGGCCGCGCCGCAGCGGCAGGGCCCTCCGCATGATGCCGCGCCCGCGCCGCGGGGCGGCAATTGGCAACGCTTCCAGCCGCAGCCGCGGAGCGAAGCGGCGCCCGAACGCGGGGCGGAAGCCCGGCCGCGGTTCCGGCCGCCGGCCGAATCGCGCGCCCCGGAGGCACGGCCGCCGCTGCGCATGAACGACCGGGTGATGACGGCCCCGCGTGAGACGCCGCGCATGGAAGCACCGTCGCGCGCGCCGCGCATGGAAGCGCCGCGGCCTTCGGCGCCGCCACGGGCGGCGCGGCCGGGCGGCGGCGGGGGAGGCGGCGGGCACCCGGCCGCACACCCCGGCGGCGGCGGGGGCGGGCACCCGCATACGGTGCATTAGCAGTTGAAAGCGGCGGGCTTGGGCCCGCCGCTTTTTTTGGATCGCGGGCGCCCGGCTTCGCCGCCCGCTCTCGCGGTCTTCCAGCGACGCTGCGCCGGGCGGCCGCGCCCGGCTTCGCATCTCCAGAAGGTGAGGCGGGGGCTTGCGCCGAGGGGTTAGCCGCGGAGGTAGTAGTCCACGGCGGGGGTGATGAGCAGCGACAGGAGCATGGAGATGAGGATGCCGCCGATGACGGCGATGGCCAGGGGCTGGAGCATCTGGGAGCCGGCGCCCCAGGCGAAGGCGAGAGGCAACATGCCGGCGACGGCGGCGAGGGCGGTCATGACGATGGGGCGGAGGCGGCGGCGGCCGGCCTGGACCATGGCTTCGAGCGGCGCGAGGCCGAGGGCGCGGAACTGCTGCTCGGCGTCGAGCAGCAGGATGCCGTTTTTGGCGACAATGCCGATCACCATGATCAGGCCCATGAAGGAGGCCACGTTGAAGCTGGTGTGGGTGATGAGCAGAGCGAAGAAGACGCCGGCGGTGGAGAGCAGGGCGGAAGCCAGAATCGCCAGCGGGGCGGAGAAGTCGCGGAACTCGAAGAGCAGCACCAGAAACACCAGCACTACCGCCAGCACCAGCACGCGGGCCAGGTCGGCGAACGACTTCTGCTGCTCCTCGTAGCCGCCGCCGTACTCGACGCGGATGGCGGAAGGCAGGTGGAGTTGGGCGACGGCGCGCTGCACGCCGGCGATGCCGGTGCCCAGGTCCACGCCCTCGAGGCGTGCCGAAACCTCCATACGGCGTTGCAGGTTTTCGCGCAGGATCTCGGTCTGGCTGGGCAGCGTAGCCACCTCGGCGAGCTCGCCCAAGGTGGCGGTGTGGCCGGAGGCGCTGACCAGCACGGTGTTGCGCAGAGCGTCGAGGGAGACGCGGTCGGCGGCGGGAAAGCGCACGCGCAGCGTGTAGGCGCGGTCGTGGGCGACGACGGGGAGATCGGAGGTTGCGCCTTGGAGCAGCGCGGCGGCGTCGGTGGCGACTTCGGCGGCGGTGAAGCCGGCGTGGGCGGCGGCAGCCTGGTTGACGTGGAAGACGATGGCGGGACCGCTGGAGGCGTCGTCCACGCCGTTGAGGACATCCACCACGCCAGGCACCTTGCTGATGGCGTCGGCCACCTTGGGCGCCCATTCATTCAACAGATCGCCGTCGGGGTTGAAGAGCTTGATCACCACCGGCTGGGGAGCGTTGGTGAGGTCGCCGATCATGTCCTGCAGGACCTGGGTGAAGTCAATGTCGAGCTGGGGATAGGCGTGCGCAACCTGGGCGCGGGCGTCGGCGATGACCTCGTCAATGCCGCGCGAACGGTTGGATTTGAGCAGCACCGAGATGTCGCCGGTGTTGGCCTCGGTCACGGCCGCGAGACCCAACTGCAGACCGGTGCGGCGGGAGGTGCTCTGGACTTCGGGAATGGCGCGCAGGAGGCGCTCGACCCCATCAAGGACGCGATTGGTTTCGGTGAGCGAGCTGCCGGGCGGCATCACGTAGTCGAGCACGAAGCCGCCTTCGTCCATCTCGGGGAGCAGATCGGTACCCAAGGCGCGATAGCAGAACCAGGCGGCGACGATGAGCAACAGGCTGAAGGCCAGAAGCCACAAGGGGCGGGCGAGGGCGCGGCGCATCCATTTTTCGTACCAGCCGACGACGCGGCGGAAGAAGCCGGTGAGCGAGGCCTCCTCGGCTGCGAGCACGCGCTCGGCAGGCGTGAGGTCGTCGTAGTTTGCCGGCAACGGGCGGTGCTTATGGGCGCCGAGGAAAGTCCGACTCAGTACCGGCGTCCAGGTGAGGGCGAGAGCGAGGGAGGTGAGCAGCGCCACGGCAACGGTGATGGCCAGGGCGCGGAAGAAGACGCCGGTGACGCCGGTGATCGAGATCAACGGCAGGAAGAC
>JBQCEU010000363.1:0-30240 GCA_051959955.1 Terriglobales bacterium
GACTTCTTCAAAGTGGCGGTGTCGGAGTCGGGCAACCACGACAACAACGTGTACAACAACACCTGGAGCGAGGAGCACAACGGCATCTACGAGCAGGACGGCAAGGACGGAGAGGCCAAGTTTTACTCCTCGATCGAGAAGAACAGCGACCTGGCAGCCAACCTCAAGGGCCATCTGCTGCTGGCCACCGGCGACATGGACGACAACGTCCACATGGCCAACACCATGCGCATGGCCAACGCGCTGATCCGGGACAACAAGCGGTTTGACATTTTCATTCTGCCGGGCGAGCGGCATCACTACGGCAGCGACACCGACTACTTCTTCTGGCGCAAGGCGGATTACTTCTGCCAGTACCTGCTGGGCTCGTCGCCGCACGGGGCGGACATGACGATGCTGCAGCGGGAGAAGGCGGAGAGCGGGCGGAAGTGAAGTTGCCAGTTGCCAGTTGCGGGCTCGGGGTTCGGCGTGAGCTGTTGGCTGTTGGCTGTTGGCTGTTGGGCGGGCTCAGGGGATCACCTCTCCCGGCTACATTTTCCTTTTGCTCCGCTGAGCGATCCACCCGCGGACAGATCCGTAGACACCGCCAGAGCCCAGGACGAGTGCCACGACGATGAGAGCGAGCCTAACGGGCCGGGACTGGTCGAGTGCCGGGACTTGTTCTAGCATGAGCAGATTCTAGCGGGCATTCGACCTGCTCGAGGGCTGGGGCAGGGGCCACAGCTCGGCCGGTTTCCGCGCCTCTTTGTTTGCCGGGACGGGGCGCGGGACGGGGTTCCGGGCTATACTGCTGGGGTTTTCCCGGGAGGGAACCATGGCAGTCAAGGGGTGGGTCACTGTAATTGGGCTGGGGCTGGCGGTGGGAGCCGCGGCGCAGACGGGGGCGCCGCAAGCGGAGTTTGCGGCCAGCCTGACGGTCAACCGGGTCGAGCCGAACTACCAACTGGCGTCGCAGTGGACGCGGGCCAAGGTGGACAAGCTGGTGTTCGATACCAGCGTGACGCCGCACTGGTACGAAAGCGGCGACAAATTCTGGTACAGCTTCAAGAGCTCGACCGGCACCGCCTACTACGTCGTGGACGCGGCCAAGGGGAGCAAGGCGGCGCTGTTCGACCACGTCAAGCTGGCGGCGGCGCTGACGCGGCTTACCGGGCTGCCCTTTGACGGCGAGCACCTGCCTATCGAGCACCTCAAGATGCTCGGCCACGACACGGCGCTGCGGTTTTCGCTGAGCGTGCCGCGCACGGCGGTGATTCCGGGGCTGGCGCCGGAGTCGCAGGCGGAGATTGAAGAAGAAGACAATGCCGCCGAACAGGGTGGCGGCGGCGGGAATAGTGGACGCGGGGGGCGGGCGCAAAGCGGACCGCCCAAGGGAAAGCGCGACGTCTACTTCCAGATTGATCTGGCGACGCAGGTGGTGAAGCTGCTGGGCGATTACAAGGCGCCGGAGAAACAGCCGCAGTGGGCGCAGATCTCGCCCGACGGCAAGACCGTCGTCTTTTCGCGCAACTACAACCTCTACCTGATGGATGCGGCCAGCTATGCGCTGGCGCTGAAGGATCCGAACGACCCCAACGTCAAGGAAGTGCAGCTCACCACCGACGGCATCAAGGACTATGCCTACGGGCGCGACTCCCTGGACAACACCAACAGCGAGGACCTGGGGACGGGTGGGAGTGGCCGGCTCGGGGGACGCGGCGGCGCGGGCGGGCGCGGCGCGAAAAAAGACAAGAGCGAGCACCCGCGCATGCCGGCGATGCGGGTGATCTGGTCGAAGGACTCGAGCCGGTTCGTGCTGACGCGGGCGGATGAGCGGAAGGTGGCGGACTTGTGGGTGATCCATACGCTGCACAATCCGCGGCCGACGCTCGAGACCTACAAGTACGCCATGCCGGGCGAGGCCAACGTGCCGCAGTACGAGCTGTGGATGTTCGACGTGGCCACGCACAAGGCGACGAAGCTGAATACGGCGCGATTCGCCGACCAGCACGTCGAGGTGGAAACGGAACCGGTGACCAACCGCGAGCGGGAAGCGCTGCCGGAGGGGGAGCGGCCGGCCAGCATCTGGCTGGGCGGGGCCAACGACAAGCTCTACCTGGCGCGCATCAGTCGCGACCTGCACAAGGTGGACTACTGCGTCGCTGACCTCAATGACGGCTCGGTGAAGCCGATCATCGAGGAACGCTCGAACGTCTACATCATGCGGCAGCCGCTGCGGCTCGCCGACCACGGGCAGGAGCTGCTGGTGTGGTCGGAGAGGGACGGCTGGGGGCATTACTACCTGTACGGCACAGACGGCACGCTCAAGCACCCAGTGGACCAGGGACAGTTCGTCGCCGGAGCGGTCGAAGCCGTGGACGATGCCACCGGCACGCTGTACTTCGATGCTTATGGTTACAAGGCGGGCGAGAACAGCTACGACAGCCATTTGTACCGCATTTCGCTCGACGGCACGGGCATGCGGCCGCTGGATGCCGGCGACGCCACCCACCGGATCGAAGCGTCGGACGACGGGCAGTACTTCGTGGACACGTATTCGCGCGTGGATACCGCGCCCGAGTCGGACCTGCTTGCGACCACGGGCCGCGTGCTCAAGCTGGAGACCACCGATCTCAAGGCCGCCGATGCCGCCGGCTACCAGTTCCCCACCCCGTTCACGGTGAAGGCCGATGACGGCATCACCGACCTGTACGGGGTGATGTTCAAGCCGTTTGATTTCGATCCGCACAAGAAATACCCGCTGATCGAATACGTCTACCCGGGACCGCAGACGGAGTCGGTGGAGAGCACCTTCAACCCGCGCAGCCAGCAGATGCTGCTGGCGCAGTTCGGGTTCATCGTGATCGAGGTGGGCAACCGCGGCGGCAGCCCGCAGCGCGACAGTTGGTACCACACCTACGGCTACGGCAACCTGCGCGACTACGGATTGGCCGACAAGAAACGGGCGGCGGAGGAGCTGGCGCAGGAGTATCCGTTTATTGACATCAACCGGGTGGGGATTACCGGGCACTCGGGCGGCGGGTTCATGTCCACGGCGGCGATTCTGGAGTACCCGGATTTCTTCAAAGTTGCGGTGTCGGAGTCCGGCAACCACGACAACAACGTGTACAACAACACCTGGAGCGAGGAGCACCACGGCATCTACGAGCAGGACGGCAAGGACGGCGAAGCCAAGTTCTATTTCTCGATTGACAAGAACAGCGACCTGGCCGCGAACCTGAAGGGACACCTGCTGCTCTCGACCGGCGACATGGACAACAACGTCCACATGGCCAACACCATGCGGCTGGCGAATGCGCTCATCCGGGCCAACAAGCGGTTTGACCTGGTGGTGCTGCCGGGCGAGCGGCATGGCTACAGCAGCGACACCGATTACTTCTTCTGGCGCAAGGCGGATTACTTCTGCCAGTACTTGCTGGGGTCGGCGCCGCACAGCGCGGATATGACGATGCTGCAGCGGGAGAAGGCGGAGAGCGGGAGGAAGTAGTTGCCAGTTGTCAGTTGCCAGTTGCCAGTTGCGGGCTCGGAGGGTGCGGTGCTCTTTGGTAGCAGAACGCCGTCGGGCTGAAAGGTGGCGGAGAGAAAGAATGTGGTAAGCTGCTTCCATCGGTAGACGATGGGAGAAGGCATGGAACTGTATCCGGGGACGCTGGAGCTTTTGATTCTGCGGGCGCTTCGCGGGGGGGCGGCGCACGGGTATGGGGTTGCGCAGCGGCTGCGCTCGACCTCCGAAGAGGTGCTGCAGGTGGGCGAGAGCTCGCTGTATCCGGCGCTGCAGCGGCTGCTGCTGAAGGGGTGGGTGGCGGCCGAGTGGGGGACGTCGGAGAACAACCGGCGGGCGCGCTATTACACATTGACGGCGCGGGGACGGAGGCAGCTCGAGCGCGAGCGGGCCGACTATGAGCGGATGGCGGCGGCCATCGGGAAGGTGCTGTCATGCGAGGAATTTTGACGCGCCTGGGAAGCTGGCTGCATTGGCGCCGCGCGCAGCGCGAGCTGGAGGAGGAAATCGCCACCCACCGGACGCTCAAGCGGGACGAACTGAGGGCGGCGGGGGTGAGCGGCGAGCGGCTGGCGTCGGCGACGGAGCGAGCCATGGGCAATGAATTGGCCATGCGCGAGGCGGCGCGGGGGGTGTGGCTGTGGCCGTGGCTGGAGGCGCTGGGACAGGGGCTGCGACAGGGGGCGCGGCGGCTGCGGCGCTCGCCGGGGTTCACGCTGGCGGCGGTGATCACGCTGGCGCTGGGCATTGGGGCCAATACCGCGATTTTCTCGGTGGTGGAGGCGGTGATGCTGCGGCCGCTGCCGTACCCCGCGCCGCAGCAACTGGCGGGCCTGGAGATGGCACGGCCGGGAAACCCGGAGCCCAGCTTCGGCATGCCGCAGTTTCAGTTCCTGCACGCGCATCTGCACTCGTTTACGGCGCTCGCCGGCTTCCGCGGCATGGGCACGGCCGAGGTTCGCCGCGGCAACACCATCGCCTGGGAGAATGGCATGCGCGTGACCGCCGACTTTTTTGGCGTTCTCGCCGTCGAGCCACGCCAGGGCCGCGGCTTTACGGCGGAGGATGAGCAGGCGGGCTCGTCCGGCGCGATGGTGCTGACCGACACCGCCTGGCGGCACGATTTCAACGCCGCCCCCATGCTGGGGCAGCCGGTGGTGGTGGATGGAGACAGCTATACGGTGGTCGGCATTCTCCCTCCGGGCTTCACCTTCGCCCAGGGCGACTACGCTAGCCCGGATTTCTTCGTGGCCATGCAGCCCGGCCATGGTTTGGAGGAGGAGGGCCTGAACACGGCCATCTTCGGCCGTCTGCGGCCGGGGGTGACCCGCGCCCAGGCCGCGGCGGAAGCGGCCGCGCTGACCGCGCCGCTGCGGGCGCGCAACCTGCTGCCGCGCTGGGCCACCGGCGTGGGCGTTGACGGCTATCAGGAGCAGATGACCGCCAACGTTCGCACCATGCTTTGGTTCCTGCTGACGGCGGTGGGGCTGCTGCTGCTGATTGCCTGCGCCAACGTGGCCGGGCTGCTGCTGGCGCGCACGCTGGCGCGGCAGCCCGAGCTGGCGCTGCGGCGGGCGCTGGGGGCGGGGGGCGGGCGGCTGTTTATCCAGTTCCTGACCGAGGGCCTGGTGCTGGCGCTGCTGGGCGCGGCGGCGGCGCTGGGGCTGGCGGCGATGGTGATGCAGACGCTGGCGGCGCAACTGCCTGTGCCCATGCCGGTGACCCTGAACGGCCGCGTGCTGCTGTACACGCTGGCGGTGGCGTTGGGGGCGAGCGTGGTGTTCGCCGTCTCAGCCGCCTGGCAGGGGGCGGCGCGGCCGCTGCGCATCGGACGCTTCCGGCGGCGGGGTTGGGGGCGGGATGTGCTGGTCGGAGCGGAGATTGCCCTCAGCCTGCTGCTGTTGGCGGGTGCGGGGCTGCTGGTGCGCAGCCTGCTGTGGCTGGAGAATCAGCCGCTGGGCTTCGAGCCGGCGGGGCGGATGGTGTTCAACACGCAACTGCCGAAGGGGGCGGTGAGCGATGCCGCCGGCGCCTGGCGCTTCGATCAACAGGTATTGGAGCAGTTGCGGCGGCTGCCGGGCGTGTCGGCGGCCGCGGCGGTCTCGCTGCCGCCGCTCGAAGGCCAAGGCAACCTGCCGGGCGAGGCGGCAGGGCGGCCGGAGACGGGCACGGCGGTGGAGTACCGCGCCGCCAGCCCCGGCTACTTCGACGCCATGGGCATCCGGCTGCGGCGCGGGCGGGGGCTGGCGGAGCTGGACTCGGCCAGCGCGCCGCTGGTGGCGGTGGTGAGCGAATCGCTGGCGAAGAAGTGGTTCTCGGGGGACGCGATCGGGCGGCAGGTACGCATCGGGGTGATTGGCGGGAAGACGTGGGTGCCGGAGGCGATGGCGCGGCCGCGCACGATCGTCGGCGTGGTGGCGGACGTACGCACGCAGCGGGTGAACCAGCCGATGCGGCTCACCGTGTACGTACCGGCCGCGCAGGACGCCGACGGCGCGAGCTGGTTCGTGTTGCGCGGGCAGGGATTGAGTGAAGCACAGTTGGGCGGCGCGGTGGCGGCGGTGAACCCGGGCGCGCGGGTCAGCGATGTGGCCACGATGGAGAACGTGGTGGCGACCACGCTGGCGCAGCAGCTTTTTGAGGCGCGGCTGAGCGGCGGGTTTGCGCTGCTGGCGTTGCTGCTGAGTGCGGTGGGGATCTATGCGCTGCTGGCCTATGCGGTGGCGGAACGGCGGCAGGAGATCGGCATCCGCATGGCGCTGGGGGCCTCGCGCGGGCTGGTGCTGCGGCAGGTGGTGGGGCGGGGGTTGGGGCTGGCGGCGCTGGGGGTGGCGGTGGGACTGGCGGCGGCGCTGCCGCTGGCACGGCTGCTCGCCAGCCTGCTGGCGGGGGTGCAGCCCAATGATCCGGCGACACTGGCGGCGGCGGCGGGGCTGTTGCTGCTGGTGGCCTTGGCCGCCTGCCTGCTGCCCGCCTGGCGGGCGACGCAGGTGGACACGGCGGCGGCATTGCGCGCGGAGTAAAACCACGTACAATATGCCGCATGTGGTGGGTGCTTCAGCACGTCGCCTGGGAAGGTCCAGGCCTGGTGGTGTCCGCGCTGCGCGAACGCAGCCTCGGGTACAAGATCGTTCGTCTCGATGAAGGCGGCTCGGTGCCGCACATCGGGCTGGTGGAGGGTCTGGTGGTCATGGGCGGCACGATGGGCGCCTATGAGACCGACAAGTATCCCTTCCTCGAACAAGAAATCGAGCTGCTGGGGGCGTGCGTGGCCCAGGACATCCCGGTGCTGGGCATCTGCCTGGGGGCGCAACTGCTGGCCGCCTCCCTGGGCGCAACCGTCGAACGGGGACCGGTGATGGAGATCGGCGCGGGCGAAGTGATGCTGACCGAGGACGGCCGCCAGGATCCGGTGCTGGGCTTCGGCCCGGCACGGCTGCCGGTGGCCCACTGGCACCAGGACACCTATCCGCAGCCGCCGGGCGCGGCGCTGCTGGCCTCGAGCGCGCTTTACCCGCAGCAGGCCTTTCGCGCCGGACACAGCGCCTATGGGTTGCAGTTCCACATCGAGGTGGACGAGGCGCTGGCGGCCGCGTGGCGGCCGCGGGGGCTGGATTTGACCGCGGCGCAGGTAAAGGCCATCGGGACCACCGGGCGGCAGATCCTGCAGCGCTTCCTGGATGTAACGGCCGAGCCGGAATAAACGTGGTAACAACCGTGGCGTCACCGGCACGAGTGTCAGCTTCATCCGGCGCCGGGGCGCGCTTTCTGCCCTGGCTGTTGCTGCTGTTTGCCGGCAGCGGTTGCGCGGCGCTGATTTACGAAGTCGTCTGGTACCAGATGCTGGAGCTGGTGATCGGCTCGACCGCGGTTTCGCTGGGCATCCTGCTGGCGACCTTCATGGGCGGGCTGTGCATCGGCAGCCTGGCGCTGCCGCGGTGGATGCGGGGACGGAAGGTCCATCCGCTGCGCGTCTACGCCGGACTGGAGCTGGCCACCGGCGCGCTGGGGCTGGCGGCGCGTGGCTTCATTCCGCTGATTGACCGGGTTTACGTGGCGGCGGCGGCCCATGGGCTGCCCTCGATGCTGCTGCGCGGCGGGCTGTGCGGGCTGATTCTGCTGCCGCCGACGATCCTGATGGGGGCCTCGCTGCCGGCGATCGTGAGCTGGATCGAGAGTTCGCCCCAGGGCGTCGCCTGGTGGGGCTGGCTGTACGCCGCCAACGTGGCAGGCGCGGTGGTGGGTTGTCTGGCGGCGGGCTTTTACCTTTTGCGCCTCTATGACCTGACCACGGCGACGCTGGTGGCGGCGGGGGTCAACCTGGCCGTCTTCGCCGGGAGCTGGCTGGTGGCCTCCCGAAGCGGCCCAGGCACGGCAACCAAGGCGGCGGCTACCGCGGAACGAAACCGTGCGCCGCGCGGCGTGTACGTCACCATCGCGCTCTCCGGCTTCACCGCGCTGGGGGCTGAAGTCGTTTGGACGCGGCTCATGAGCCTGCTGCTAGGCGCCACCGTCTATAGTTTTTCGCTGATTCTGGCGGTGTTCCTCATCGGCCTGGGCGCGGGCTCGGCCTGGGGAGCGGCCTGGGGCAAGCGGTTCCGGCCCCGCACCGCGCTGGCCCTCAGCCAGTGGGGCGTCGCCGCCGGCGTCGCCTGGACAGCCTGGATGCTGGGCGATTCCCTCCCCTACTGGCCCATCAACCCCATGCTGGCCAGCGGGCCGTGGACGCTTTTGCAGATGGATTTGGCCCGCTGCCTGTTCGCCCTCCTGCCGGCCACCATTCTCTGGGGCGCCAGCTTCCCACTCGCCCTGGCCGCTGCCGCCCAGCCCGGCGATGACTCGGGCGCGCGGGTGGGCGGCATCTACGCCGCCAACACCGTCGGCGCCATCGCGGGCGCGCTGCTGTTCAGCCTGGAACTGGTCCCGCTGGTGGGCACGCGCGACTGCCAGCGCATCCTCATTGCCGTGGCGGCGGTGAGTTCGCTGTTCGTGCTGGGCGAGTTCCTGCGGCCGGTGCGCTGGCGCGCCTGGGCGGCCACGGCCGCGGCCCTGGCCCTCACCGGCTGGATGGCGGCCGCCGCCCCCGGAGTTCCCGGCGAGCTCATCGCCTACGGACGCCGCGTGGCCACCAACTTTGGCCAGTCACGCATTCTCTACACCGGCGAAGGGCGCAACGCCTCCATCGCCATCTCGGAGTGGAACGACGGCGCGATCCAGTTCCATGTCAGCGGCAAGGTTGAAGCCTCGACCGAGCCCTTCGACATGCGGCTGCAGCGGATGCTGGGGCATCTGCCGGCGCTGCTGCATCCCGATCTCAAGTCGGTGCTGATCGTGGGCTTTGGCGCAGGGGTGACGGCGGGCACGTTTGTCACCTATCCGTCCGTCCAGCACATCACCATCTGCGAGATGGAGCCGCTGATCCCGCCCACATCCACCCGCTACTTCGACCAGCAGAACTACGACGTCATCCACAACCCGCGCACGCGCATTGTCTACGATGACGCCCGCCACTTCGTGCTCACCACCCCGCAGCACTTCGACCTGATCACCAGCGACCCCATCCATCCCTGGGTGAAGGGCAGCGCCACGCTGTACTCGAAGGAGTATTTCCAGATGGTGCGCGATCACCTCAACCCGGGCGGGCTGGTGACGCAATGGGTGCCGCTGTACGAGAGCAGCCCGGAGGTGGTGAAGAGCGAGATCGCGACCTTCTTCAGCGTGTTTCCCAACGGCTCGGTATGGGCCAATGACATCAACGGTGGAGGGTATGATTTGGTGCTGCTGGGCAGCAAGGACCCGCTCCGGATCAACCTCGACACGGTACAGCAACGCCTGGCTTCGCCCGAGAACGCCGCCGCGGCCGAATCCCTGCGCCAAGTGGGATTCGGCTCGGCTCTGGCTCTCTTCGACACCTACGCCGGGCAGCATCGGGACCTCGCTCCCTGGCTGCAAGGGGCGGCGATCAACCGCGATGGCGACCTGCGCTTGCAGTACCTCGCGGGGCTGGCGCTCAACCTGAGCGACGAGAACCGGATCTATGGGCAGATGGAGCGGTACCGGCGCTTCCCCGAGAACCTGTTCACCGGCTCGCCTATAATGTTGCAGCAGCTACAAGCCGGTTGGGGATTGCAGTAGCGTTGCCAGTTGCCAGTTGCCAGTTAACGCTAGCGGTTGGCCGATACCTAGGCGGCCTTTTTCTTGATGGGGCTTTGTAGGCGATCGGCCTGATTTTTCAGCTTGCCGATGGCCTTTTTGGCCTTGCCCTTGACCTGCTGGGCGGCGCCCCGGGCCTGCGCCTCCTTATCGTCCGTCCACTCCCCGGTTTGGCGACCCATCCGGCCTTGTACATCTTCCAATTCGCCTTCGATCTCTTCTTTTTTCCCTCGTGGCATGTGACACCTCCTGCAAGAATGAGTTGGATGCCTCCACCGGCCAATCCGCTGGCCACGCGCCAACGCCTGCTGGCGGTTTGGGGGCTGGCCTGGATCGCCGGCTTTGTGGACGGCGCCGGGTACCTGGCGCTGGTCGGGGTCTACACCTCGCATATGACCGGCAACACGGCGGCGCTGGGACGTTTCCTTTCGGCAAAGGACTGGCGCGAGGTCGCCGCCCATGGCTGGCCGCTGGTGGCTTTCCTGGCAGGTTTGATGGTGGGCGCCACCCTGATGGAAATCGGCCGCCGCGGCCACCACCATTCCCGTTTGTCGCTGGTGCTGGGGGTGGAGATCGTGCTCCTGGCGCTGCTGGCGGCTCTCGATCCCCGTGGCAGCGCAGCCACTCTGGGGTGGCTGTGGCTTCCGGCCGCCGCCATGGGTATGCAGACGGTCACCATCACCAAGATCGGCGACCAACGCGTTTACTCCACCTACATGACCGGCAGCCTCTCGAAGTTCGCCGAGGCGGTCACCGGCTACGGATTTTGGCTTGCCAACCGCATCCGCAGCGGCCGCCCCGGCTGGCCGCGTGAAGCCCTGCGCCACAACCTGCTCGGTCATACGATTGTGACCGGCGGGCTGTGGCTGCTGTTCCTGATCGGCGGTTTCAGCGGCGCGGTGGCGGAATCCGCCTGGGGCCTGCACGCGCTGTGGTGGCCGGTGTTGGGGCTGGGATTGCTCGCCTGGCTGGATCGTCTGCACCCCATATCCCCGGTTCACGGCGGCGAGAAATTGGGGTTTGAAGGCTAAGCGCCAGGGGTGAGGGGTGAGGGGTTAGGAGGTGCGCAAGGCGTCGGCGGGGTGGACGCGGGCGGCGCGGCGGGCTGGGAGGTAACAGGCGAGCAGGCAAGCGGCGAGGAGCACCACCACGGCGGCCGCCAGCGTCACCGGGTCGGCGGGGCGGACTTGGTAGAGTTGGCTGGCGATCAGCTTTCCCAGCAGTACAGCCAATACCAACCCGGCAGCGATGCCCACGCCCGCCAGCGCCAGGCCGCGCGACAGCACCAGACGCAGCACCGAGCCGCGGGAGGCGCCCAGAGCCATGCGCACCCCGATCTCACGGGTTCGGGCCGCCACCAGATAGGCCATGACGCCATAAATGCCGGCGATGGCGAGCAGCAGCGCCAAGCCGGCAAAGCCGGTCATCAGCCACTCTTGAAAAGCCTGGCCGGCAACCGAGGCGTCGGCGATCTGATCCATACTGCGGATGCCGTAGAGCGGCAGGCTGGGGTCGAGAGCGGCGACCGCGCGGCGCATACTGGCGGCCACGCCGGCGGGAGGCAGCGACGAACGCACCACCATATAAAAGGAGTTGTCGAAACCCACCAAGGGAAAGTACGCCTGGGGAGGCGGCACCTCGCCCGGACTGTCCACCGCAACGTTTGCGACCACTCCCCTGATCACCAGCCAGCCACCAAAGCCGCCGCGGCGGAAACGCTGGCCGATGGGATTGAGGCCAGGAAAAAAGTGCTGGACCATTGCCTGGTTGACCACTACCGGCAGCTCAGTACCGCTCACCGACGCCTGATCGCCGGGATGATCCTGGTAGGCGGCATAGACGCGGCGGTAAAGGTTCAGGTCGGCGTCAGTGTAACCGGAGCCCTTGAGGAAAGGAATCTGGAAGCTGGCAAAGAATCCCTGGGAAACATTGTTCCACTCGACCAGCGCTTGTTCCTCGTGGCTTTGCCCGGGCAACGTAATATAGCCGTTGCTCTGGCCTTCCAGCGGGAGGGTATTGGTGAGCGCCACGGCGGCAGCTCCGGGGATGGCCTGCAAGCGGTCAAGCAGGGAGCGCCCGAACTGTTCCACCTGGGCGGGGGTCTTGTAGCCTGCCTGGGGAAGGGTGATGGCGGCGGTGAGCACGCCCTCAGGCTGGACGCCGATGTCGGCTTCGCGGAGACGCGCGAAGCTCTGGATGAAGAGCCCGGCGGCGACCACCAATAAAAGCGAAAGGGCCACTTCGGCGACGATCAGCCCGTCGCTGAGCCAACGCTTGCGGTTGCCGCCGGCGAGGGCGCCGGCGCCGCCGAGCTGGTCGTTGAGGCGGGGACGGGAGAGCTGCCAGGCGGGCGCCAGGCCGAAGAGGAGGCCGGCCGACACCGCCATGCCGGCGGTAAAGGCCAGCACGGTGGCGTCCACATGGATGGGGTTGAACTGGGGCAGGGTGAAGGCTTTGAGGCCGATGACGGCGCGCACGGCCACTTCCGCCAGCAATGCTCCGGCGGCCGCGCCGGCCAGGGCCAACAGCACCGCCTCGGTGAGCAACTGGCGGAGGATGCGGCCGCGGCTTGCGCCCAAGGCCAGGCGGATCGAGATCTCCTTTTGCCGTCCCAGCGCCCGGGCCAGCAGCATGTTGGCCAGGTTGGCGCAGGCGATGAGCAGCACCAGGCCGACCACCGCGAGCAGCGTCAGCAGCGAAGCGCGCTGGGAGTCACGCACCAGGCGGTCGCGCAACGGAAAGATGCGCGCGCCGGTGTCGTTATTAGAATGGGGATACTTGGCCGTCAGCCGGGCGGCGATGGCGGCGATCTCGGCCTGGCCCTGAGCGAGAGTAACACCGGGCTTGAGTCGGCCGATGGCCATGAAGGAGTGAGTGCCGCGCTGGCCAAGGCCGTCGGCGGTCATGGCCAGCGGTACCCATAGCTGTACGCTGGGGTCGAGATTGAAATTGGCGGGCGCCACGCCGACCACGGTGTAGGCGGCGCCGTCGAGGGTGATGGAGCGGCCGATGGCCGCGGTCTCGCCGCCGAAGCGGGATTTCCAGGTGGCGTAGCTGAGCACCGCTTCGCGCGCGGGCGCGGCTTTTTCATCCGCCGCCGGCTGCAGCAGGCGGCCCAAGGCGGGCTGCACGCCGAGGAGGGAGAAGTAGTTGCTTTCAGCCGGCTGCACAATCACCCGCGCCGGCGCCCCGCTGCCGGTCAGGTTCATGCTGCGGGCGTAGTTGATGAGCGACATGCCGGCGAACAGCTTGCTCTGCGCCTGCCAGTCGGGGAAATCGGGGCCGGAGAGGGGATAGTTGCCGGGGGCGCGCTCGGTTTCGTACATGCGCACCAGTTGGCCGGGGTTGCGGAACGGCAGCGGCTGCAACAAGATGGCGTTCACCAGGCTGAAGATGGCGGTGTTGGCGCCGATGCCCAGGGCGAGAACCACGATGGCCATGGCGGTGAAGCCGGGCGAGCGGCGCAGCATGCGCAGGGCGAAGCGGATATCCTTCAGCACGGGCACAATCCTCCCAGAAAGGCTATACGCGGAAACCGGTCGAAGGACAGCCGGTTACCTGGGTTTTTTCGCCAGATCTTACTGAACGTGAAGATCGAGCACCGGCCGGAGGCCAAGGCTGCCGCCGGCCTGGGAGAGCGCGCCGGTCACCAGGACCTGGGTGGGCTCCTTCGGGGCCTGGGGCGTGGGCTGCAAGGGGCCGAAACGGAGAGAAGCGATCTCGCGCAGCTCGTCGTAGAGGGCGGCGTCCTCGCCGGCGCCGCAGCCATGGCCGGGGATCCAGGCGTCGAGGGTAAGGCTGGGGTTGACCAGGGAACCGAGATGAAGCCGCACCTGGGCACCGTCCTGGGATAGGCCGAGCAGCTTGGCCTGGACCTTATAAATACCGGGCGAGGATGCCGCCGCGCGCCGCAGTTCCTCGATGGTGACCAGCTTGCCCGTCCGCGAAGCCGCCACCGCCCCTCCCGGCAGCGCCGGCAACTGCGTCCCACAGGGATTGACGGCGGTGCGGCGGGAACCCAGCAGATCCGCCACCATGTGATTCCAGGCAGGCCGGTGCAGGAGGTAAAACCACCCCCATACGCCCACCACGATCACCAGCAGCAGAAGCCACCAGCGGCCGCCACGACCGGGCTTGGACTTGCGGGCTCGCGCCAAATCGCCTACTTGCCCTTGCGGGCGCGCTTGGCCTCTACCCGCTTGCCTACCATGCGCAGGAAATCGGCCACGGTCACGCAGGCTTCCCAGTCGGCCTCGCTGAAAGGAGCAATATTGTGGGTGGTTTCCGCCTGCATCAGCAGTTCGGCGATATCAATCTCATCCAGCTTGAGATCTTCGCGGAAATTGGCATTGAGGGTCAGCTCGGCCTCTTCGATCGCCATCTCCTCGGCCACCATGTGCAGCATCTTGGATTCGAACTCCTGCTGCTGCTTCGTTTTCTTGTCTACGGGCGCCGGCTTGGGCGGCGGGGGCAGGGCTTTGGCTTTCGCCTTGGCGGGAGCCTGCGGTTTCGCTGCCTGAGCCTGCGGCTTGGCTGCCTTTCCAGACTCCTCTTTGCCGTTTTTGGGAGATGAAGCCGGCTTGGGGTTGCCGTTTTTCCCGTTCTTGGGCTTGGCAGCGGAGGTTTTGGCCGTTTTGACCGGCTTGGCGGACCGCGGTGCTTTCTGGGACGACGGCTTGGCCATAAACATCAATGATAGCTGAATTGTGCGCCGCCGCACCCTTACACTGCTTATATGGCCCCGCCCAGCCTCTATGACTTTTTCGGCCGCGGCGGACTGCTGCAAAAAGCCCACCCCGCCTACGAGCACCGGCCGGGGCAGTTGGAGATGGCCAAGGCGGTGGCGGAGGCCTTGGCTGAGCGGCGGCACCTGCTGGTGGAAGCGGGGACGGGCACCGGCAAGACGCTGGCCTACCTGCTGCCGGTGCTGCAGAGCGGCCGGCGGGTGCTGCTGAGCACCGGCACGCGCAACCTGCAGGAACAACTGGTGAACAAGGACGCCCCGCTGCTGGCGGCGGCGCTGGGGCGGGAGCTGAATATCATCAGCATGAAGGGCCGGCAGAACTACGCCTGCAAGCAGAAGATCCGCGAGCTGGAGTCGCAGCCGGTGCTGCTCGAACTGGAGGGCCTGGAGCAGTACCAGAAGATCCGCCAGTGGGCGGCGCAGAGCGAAACCGGCGACCAGGCGGAACTCGACTTCCTGCCGGAAAACGCCCCGCTGTGGCACCGGCTCAACGCCCGGCGCGAGACCTGCACCGGCAGCAAGTGTCCGCTGTTTGAGGAGTGCTTCGTCACCCGCCTGCACCAGCGCGCCGCCGAGGCCGAGCTGGTGGTGGTCAACCACGCCTTGTTTTTCGCCGACCTGGTGCTGAAGCGGCAGGAGCTGCCGGGCGTGCTGCCGCCCTACGAAGCCGTGGTCTTCGATGAAGCGCACGAGTTGGAGGGCGCGGCAGCGCAGTACTTCGGCGTCAGCGTCAGCAGCCATCAGATCGAGGACTGGGCGCGCGATGCCCGGCATCGCCTGCAAGTGCTTCCCAGCCCGCAAACCGAGTTGATCGAGCGCCTGGAGCGGCTGCGCATGGCGGCCCAGAAGCTCTTTATGAAGCTGGCACGCGGCGACGGCCGCGCGCCGCTCACCGACCGCGAACAGTTTCTGATGGAGGAGGCCGACACCTACGACGGCTTCATGCTGGCCGCCGGGCATGTGCAATCGGGCCTGGAAGCCATCGCCGAAAAGCCGGAAGAGATCTACAACCTCATGCGCCGGCTGGAGGAGATGCGCCGGGCGCTGGCCTTCATCCTGGAGAGCGAGGAAGACGGCGTGGTCTATTGGGTGGAGCGGCGCGGCCGCGGCGTACATGCTTCCGCCTCACCCATTGACGTGGCCCCGCGCATCCGCGAGCTGTTGTTCGAGCCCACCGACACGGTGATCCTCACCTCGGCGACGCTCACCGTGGACGGCCAGTTCCACTATGTCCGCGAGCGCCTGGGCCTGGACCATGCCCGCGAGCTGACGGTGGCCTCGCCGTTTCAGTACCAGCGGCAGGCGCTGCTGTATCTGCCGCAGCACCTGCCCGAGCCCAACGCCGCCGACTTCACGGCGGCGGCCACGGAAGAGATTGCGCGGCTGCTCAACGCCTCACGCGGCCGCGCCTTTCTGCTGTGCACCAGCCACCGGCAGATGCAGGCCTTCCGGCAGGCGCTTGAGGGCCGCACGCCCTTCCCGCTGCTCACCCAGGGCGAAGCGCCGCGCCACGCCTTGCTGGAAAGGTTTCGGGCCACGCCGGGCGCGGTGCTGATCGCCACCAGCAGCTACTGGCAGGGCGTGGATGTGCAGGGCGAGCAGTTGAGCCTGGTGATCGTGGATCGGCTGCCGTTTGCCGCACCCAACGACCCGGTGGTGGCGGCGCGCATTGCCGCGCTCAAGAACGACGGCCGCAACGCGTTCGCGGAATTTCAAATACCCGAGGCGGTGCTGGCGCTGAAGCAGGGCTTTGGACGGCTCATCCGCTCGACGCATGATCGCGGCGTGCTGGCGCTGCTCGACTGCCGCATTCGCACCAAGGCGTATGGCGCCCAGTTCCTGCGCAGCCTGCCGGATTTTGCGCGGGCAGAGAACCTGGCCGAAGTGGAGGCCTTCTTTGGGGCGACAGTTCACGATTATACTTTTAACGGTATAATGTAGTTCCAGCGTCCAAAACTATGGGCATCCAAGCAAGACAGTGGCGATGCTTTGAAGTTCTGGAGGCGGCTACCGGAAAGAGGCCCGTATCAGCAGCGCTTGTAAAGGCGGGCGGTGAAGCGACAACGGCTTTACGGATCATGCAGCGACTGGAGACCTTTGGCTGGCCCCGTGCCGAGCTGGAGTACAAATTTGAGGGCAAACGGCGCGTGGTGAAGACTGGCGAAGACGGCGTGTGGCTCTTAAAATGCAAGACAAGCTGCTGGAGGATCTATTTCTATGTTGACCAGAATGAGGCGCGATTCGTCTTCCTCCACGCGAAGTGTAAAAAAAAGGACAAGGAAGACGCTCAGGACGCGCGGACTGCAGCGGCCCGCCTCGGCAAGCTTTTCGCCCGAAGTGGTCAGATTGCAGAATTCCCCTTCCCCGCTGCTTGATCTGTATCAATCGCCGGAATTCCAATTGCAGTGGGACAACCAGGTGGCTTATCACATTTCCGACAACCTGCTTCACCTACGCCTTTTTAGAGGGATGTCACAGGCTGAGGTGGCGGCCAATGCACAAACCAGCCAACCCGCTGTCGCACGCGTTGAGAGTGGTGACGCCAACGTCACGCTAAGCACGCTACAACGACTTGTGGAGGCTCTGCAGGGCCGTTTTTTGGTTTCCATCGAACCGGCCGAGTGCCCGGCGCTCAGATTGGCCCACTGGTGGGACCGGGGATTGATGTTTTCGAGTTGTACAAAATTGCAGCTCAAGGGAATCGTTGTGAATCATGACGATCAGGGTGAGCAGGTCGTGGCGGGATGGGAAAGTGCAACCGCAACCCTGCCCTTGCGAGGGGGATTCGAGGAGGTCCAGACCACGACGAAAATGCTTGGCGATGGGATGGGGGTGGCATAGCGCCATGGCAAAAACCCCCGCATCGCAGAGGCTACGTCAAACCAGCAAGCCCAATACGCAAGAGCCCGCGGCCCGATTCGCGTTCGATCAGTTCTGTATTTTGAGCGTCCAGTTCAAGGACCTGTCAGATGGCGGCAGCATCCCCGTTACGAAGGACTCAGCTTCGGAGCCCGAGCGAGCCGGCATCGCCTTGCGCATGGGAATAGACGAGGAGGCCAAGCGATCTGAACTTCGGATGATGCTCTCGTTGCTCCCGCCGCCAGAGCAGCACCCCTACCAAGTGAGCATCGAAGTGCTGGGCCGATTTTCGACCAAAGATGGCACGGTGGAGCAATTGAAGCGCTTCACCCAGGAGAATGCGCCGGTTATTCTCTTCCCATTCGTCCGCGCTGCCGTTTTCAATGCGACAGCCGAAGCGTGCCAGGGGCCGTTGCGTATGAACCCGCTGGACCTTCGCGGGCTGATCAAACCGGGAGGATGGTCGGACGAGGCCCGGCCAGAGCAGCCGACTAAAGGGGTTCGAGGCACTAAGGGCGCAGCACGCTGACGGGGTTGACGCGGGTGGCGCGGCGGGCGGGGAGGGCGCAGGCGAGGGCCGCCACGGTGAACAGCAGCAGGCTGACAGCGGCTATCACGCCGGGGTCGGAGGGAGGAACGCCGAAGAGCAGACTGGCCAGCAGACGGCCGCCGGCCAAGGCGGCGGCCACTCCCGCGGCCAGGCCGGCCAGCACCGGCGTGAGGCCCTGGCGCATGACCATGACGACGAGGCCGGCGGCGCGCGCGCCGAGGGTGATGCGGATGCCGATCTCGGCGGCGCGCTTCTGCACGGCGTAGGCGAGGATGCCGTAGATGCCGAGCGCGGCCAGGAGGAGCGCGCAGATGGCGAAGCCCAGCACCAGCCACAGTTCGAAGCGGCGGGCGGCGACGGAGGCGGCCATGACGGCCTCCATGGTTTCGACCTGAGGGATGGCCACCGCCGGCTGCACGCTCCACAAGGCCTGGCGCAGGGATTTCGCCGCCGGGGTTGCGGTCGAGCCACGCACAACGAACTCCACCGGAGTGTCTCCGTTCAACGTGTAGGGCTGGTACACGGTAAACTCCGGGGCCAGGCTGAGGTCACGCGACCGGATGTCCCCCACCACGCCGATCACGGTGTCCTGCGGATTGCCGTTGTCGTTCCAGCCGAATTGTTGCCCCAGCGGATCGCGGCCGGGCCAGAGTTGGCCGGCCATGCGGGCGCTGATGATCGCCGGCGTCAGGCCCTTGCGTTCGCCAGCGGCGGCCAGGTCGGCACCGGTAAATACCCGGCCTTCAAGGAGCGGGATGCCCATGGCGGCGAAGTAGCCGGCGCTGGCGGCGCGGCGCTGCGCCAGCGGGCGCTCCGACATGGGGCGGGTATCGTGCGGCATGGCCAGCACGCTGGTGTCGCCCGAGGCCTGCAACGGCAAGCGGCTTACCAGCCCCACGCTCCCCACCCCGGGCAGAGCCGCCAGTTTCTCCAGCGCCGCGGTGTAGAAGCTGTTGCGCTGCGTGCGCGATCCCGCCGCCCACTCCGCCTGGGCGGTCTGCACGTGGCCGGGGTCGAAACCGGTGGGAACATTGCTCAGGTGCCAATAACTCGAGGCCAACAGCCCGGCGACGATCAACAGCAGCGCCGCCAAGGCCGATTGCGCGGCGATCAGCCAGGAGCGCGCCCGCAGCCGCTCCCGCCCCTCGCTCAGCCCGCAGCCGCCGGCGCGCAGCGCCATCTGCGGATCGGTGCGGGCGGCGCGCAGCGCCGCCGTCAGGCTGAACGCCGCCCCGCTCGCCACCGCCAGCAGCAAGGTTAAGAGCACGACCTCGGGATGGATCGAGACCTCCGCCAGACGCGGCAGGGCGGCCGGCGCCAACGCCACCACGCCGCGCACCGCCCACCAGGCCAGCATCAGCCCCCCCGCCCCGCCCACCAGGGCCAGCGCCACGCCTTCGCCCATCGCCTCGCGGAGCAGCCGCGCACGGCGGATGCCGAGCGCCAGCCGGATGGCCAGCTCGTGACTGCGCCCCTGCATGCGCACCAGCATCAGGTTGGCGAGATTCAGACAGACGATCAGCAGGATGGCGCCCACGGCGGCGAGCAGCAACCACAGGCCGAAGGCGCTGGCGCCCACCATCTGGTCGCGCAGCGAGGTAACCAGCACGTTCACGCGTTTGATGGGAGCCTGCGTGCTGGTCAGCAGGGCGTTGGTGATGCCCTGCAGCTCGGCGCGGGCCCGGGACGCCGGCACGCCCGGGTTGAGGCGGGCGAAGACGGCATAGTTCCACGAGCCCATCTCGGGATGGACGAGATCGAGGCCGATGGGGCGCAGCATCTGCATGGGGCCGCTGGCGTTGCCGGCGACCATGGGGCCGAACTCCTCGCCCTGCGGGAAGCGGAAGCCGGCGGGCAGGACGCCGATGATCTGGTTGGGGACGCCGTTCAGGTCGAGGCTGCGCCCGACCACCGCCGGATCGGCATGGAACTGAGCGCGCCAGAAGGCATCGGAGAGGATGACGACGTGGTTTTCTCGGGGCTGATCCTCGGCGGCGGTGAAGTCGCGGCCCAAGCGGGGGGAAACGCGTAGGACGTGCAGGAGGCTGGCCGAGACGGAATCCACCACCACCTGGCGGGGCTCACCGGCGCCGGTGATATCGAAGGTATCGGGTTCGATCAGCGCCAGGCTTTCCAGCGTGCGGGAGCGCGCGCGCCAGGCGGCAAACGAGGCCGCGTTGACGGGGATCACCGGATACTGCTGGGCAAACTCGGGAACGGACTCGTGGATGGAGATGAGCTGGGACGGTGCGGGATAGGCCAGCGGCCGCAGCAGAATCGAGTCGGTGAGGGTGAATACCGCGGTGCAGGCGCCGATCCCGATGGCCAGCGTGGCGACGGCGATCAAGGCGAAGCCGCGGTCGTGACGCAGCCGGGCGAGGAGCTTCCATTTCATGAACGCAGCACCGAGACCGGGCTGACCTGGGTGGCGCGGCGCGCGGGGATGGCGCAGGCGAGCGCCGCCACCGCCAGCAGCACCAAGCTGATGGCGGCGATCACCCAGGGATTGCCGGCGTGAATGCCGAAGAGCAGGCTGGCCATGACCTTGCCGAGCGCCAGCGCCGCCGCCAGGCCAACCAGCAGGCCGGCGAAGACCGGCATCAGGCCCTGGCGCATCACCATGGCCACGAGGTCGCCGGTACTGGCGCCCATGGTCATGCGAATACCGATCTCGCCGGTGCGGCGCTCGATGGAATAGGCGATGACGCCATAGATGCCCAGGGCCGCGAGAAACAAGGCGCAGAAGGCGAACACCACCACCAGCGAAAGCTGAAAGCGGCGGCCGGCGACCGAGGCGGAAACCACGCTGCCCATGGTTTCGATGCGCGGGATGGCGGCGGCCGGCTGCACACTCCAGACGGCGCTGCGCACGCGCGGCGCCAGCGCGGCCAGCGGGGCGGCGGTGCGCATGGCCACGGCGATGCCGCTGGGAACGTTGTAGGTATAGGGAAGATAGACGGCCAGGCCGGGCGACTTCTCCAGTCCCTGGGCGCGCACGTCGGCCACCACGCCGACGACGGTGAACAACTGCTTTTCGGGCTCGCTCTGGCCGAATTGCTTGCCGAGAGCATCCTGCCCCGGCCATTGCTGCGCGGCGGTGTAGGCGGAGACCACGGCGGCGATGGGCGGCGCGGCGCCGGTCTTGGGTGCGGGCACGCCTGCCGCCTGCACCTCGGCGTCAGTGAAGGTGCGGCCTTCGAGTAGAGGAATGCCCATCGCCTCGAAGTAGCCGGGGCTGACGGCGCTGAAGGCGGCCAGGGGGCGGTCCACCAGTTGGCGCGTGTCGCCGGGGCGCGACAGTAGGTCGGTATCGGTGACGCCCTGGGTGGGGATGGTGTCTATCAACCCCGCCGCTTGGACGCCGGGCAGGGTGCCGAGTTTATCGAGCACGTTCTTGAAGAACTGCACCCGCTGGCTGTGGTTGCCTTCCCACTCGATCTCGGCAGTGACCACGTCATGGGGCTGGAATCCTTTGTTGACGTCGAGCAGGTTCCAGTAGCTGGCGGTGAGCAGGCCGGCCACGACCAGGATCAGCGCCGCCAGCGCGGTTTGCGCCCCCACCAGCCAGGCGCGGGCGCGCAGGCGCTGGCCGCTGTCGCTGGCGCTGCGGCCGCCGGAACGCAGGGCGGATTGCGGGTCGGCGCCGGCCGAGCGCAGCGCCGGCCAGAGGCTGAACAGCACGCCGCAGATGAGCGCCACCACCACGGCAAAGGCCAGCACCGTGGGGTTCAAGCCGGCTTCATTCAAGCGGGGAATGCCGGCGGGTGCGGCTGACACCAGCCAGCGCAGCGCCGCCTGGGCTCCCAGAATGCCCAGCACGCCGCCGGTGATCGAAAGCAGCAAGCCTTCCGCCACCGTCTCGCGGATCAGCCGCCCGCGGCTGGCCCCCAGCGCCAGGCGAATGGCCAACTCATGGCCGCGGCCGTGCACCCGCACCAGCAGCAGGTTGGCGAGGTTGAGGCAGACGATCAGCAGGATGGCGCCGACGGCGGCCAGCAGCATCCACAGCCCGAGGCCGTGATCGCCGACGATCATGTCGCGCAAGGGCGTCACCACCGCATGCACGGTGATCCCGGCCGGAGCATGCTTCGCGGCCAGCAGGTTGGCGGTGATCACGTCCAACTCGGCGCGCAGTTGGGCGGCGGTGACACCCGGCTTCAGCCGGGCAAAAGTGAGGTAGTTGAAATTGCCCACCACCGGCGCCGAGGCGAAATCCACTCCGGCGGGGCGGAAGATCTGCATCGGCCCGCCGCTCAGGCCGCTGCCGAAAAACGTTCCCAACTCCTCGCCGTAGGGGAAGGGAAAATTCGGCGGCATGACGCCCACGATCTGGCAGGCGGTGCCGTCCAGGTCAATGGTCCGGCCCAGGATGCCCGGGTCGGCATGGAACTGGGACTGCCAGAAGGCGTCCGAAAGGATCACTACGTGATTCTGGTTGTGCACATCTTCGCTGGCCAGAAAGTCACGGCCCAGCCGCGGCGGTACGCCCAGAACCTTGAACATACCCGCCGAAATGATGGCGCCGTGGACCTGCTGCGGTTCACCGTTGCCGGTCATCACCCAGGTATTGGGCTGCAGGATGGCCGCCCCGGCCAGCAGCTTCGACTGCTGCTCCCAGGCATGGAAGGAGGCGGCGTTAACGGGGAAAAACGGGTACTTGCCGACGAACTGCGGGATGGACTCGTCGAGCGACACCAACTGCTCGGGCTGGGGGAAGGCCAGCGGGCGGAGCAACACGCCGTCCACCAAAGAAAAGATGGCTGTGTTGGCGCCAATGCCCACCGCCAGGGTCAAAATCGCCACCAGGGCAAAGCCGCGCTGGTGCGCCAAACGCCGAAAAGCCAGGCGAAAATCCCGCATGAGTCATCTTACGCACCAGCGGCAAAATCGGTTCCCGCGACGGAGCGGGGCATCTAATGTCATGAATATGGAGAAGATGGACATCTCCGCGTTCGGGCGGGCGTGGCCAGGGGTAATTGATCGGCTTCCGGCAGGTGGCCTGTTGATTACGCGCGCTGGCCGGCCAGTGGCCAGAGTCACAGAATTGCCCGAGGACCCGCGGGCACTGATCGGCTCGGTGCCGGATTTGCGGTTCCAGCCGGGCGATAACCTGCTCAGTACCGGCCTGTGCTGGGATGGGGATTAACTGCGGCCGGCCAGTTTTTTGCGGGCGAAGGGGATGGCGAAGGCGGCGGGGGGATTGTGGGCGCGGGTTTTGGCGGCCTGCTCGAAGGCGGCGCGGGCCTGGGCGGGCTGGTTGAGTTTTTCGTAGGTCATGCCCAGCATGCAGGCGATGAAGGGATCGTGGCGCTCGTCTTTTTGGAAGTCGGCCAGCGCGGTGGGGTAATCGCCGGCGTAGAAGGCGACGTAGCCCTCGAGGTAGGGGAAGAAGCCGACCTGCTGCTGGTAGAGCTTGGCGTCGTCCTTTTGCAACTGATCGAGCGTGGCGCGGGCGGCGGCCGCCTGACGCCGGGCTTGGGCCTGGTCACCGCGGCGGGCGGCGAGGCGCGCCAGCGCGTGCTGGTAGCGGTATTCCCACAGGTCGCGGCGGCCGGCGGGGATGTTCGGCTCCTTCAGGCCCAGGTCGTGGCCCTGCTTATAAAGTCGCGCGGCGGCGTCGAGCTCACCGAGATCAATGCACACGCGCGCGGCCTCGTCGGCCATCTCGCCTTGCTGGTAGAAGGCGTTGGCGGGTTCGGCGGCCTGGCGCGTTTGCCAATAGGCAATGACCTTCTGCTCGTAGGCGGCGGTCTGGGCGCAGTTGCCGCTGAAGGCCCAGGACATGGCCAGGTTGCGCTCCGCCGCCGCGCGGGCGGCCGGGGTTGACGCCGCTTCAATCTCCTTTTGCCAGAGGGCGCGCGCTTCGGCGCCCTTGCCGGCGAGATCGAGTTCCGTGGCCTGGCGGGCGCCGGGCGACATGGCCGGCCCTCTTCCCTGTTGCGCAAGTGCCGCGGCCGCCAACCCCAATGACAACAATGCACAGGCTACGGGGCGGCGCATGGCTACTTGCCTCCGTCGGGGCGGGCCATCCACTGATCGTAGAGGCGCTTGTGCTTGCTGGGCGGCATCAGCAGGCCGTCAATGTAGACCGACTGAATCTGGGTGCGGGGATCGAGCGGATCACCGCTGGTGACCATGAGATTGGCACGCTTGCCGACCGCCAGCGAGCCCACCTGACTGTCCACGCCGAGGAGCTTGGCGGGCGAGAGGGTGATCGCCTGGAGAGCGGCCTCTGGCGCCAGGCCATAGGCTTCGGCCAAGGCGGCGTTGTACGGCAGGTTGCGGCTGTCGGCGGCCGAACCGGTGACGATGGCAAACGGAATCCCCGCCTTGGCCAACTCCGCCGGGGTGGTGTAGATGGCGTCGTAGGGGTCGTTTTCGCTCGACGGCATGCTGGTCAACGGGCCGTAGAGCCCCGGGCAGCCGGCGGCCTTGATCTCGGGAATCACCTGCCAGGCATCGAGCGCCCCGGCCAGAATGAACTTCAGGTGCTGCGCCTGTCCGAACTTGATCGCGGCGCGAATGTCGGGCGCGGCGCTGACGGAGAAGATCACCGGCAACTTGCCGGTAACATAGGGCGCCATAGCCGCCATGGCGGGCTGGGGGAACTGCGTCTTATCGGCAATGGGCGCGTAGCGGCGGGCGGCATCGAAATAGTCGGCCAACTGCTGCAACTGTTCGGCGGTGGATGCTCCACTGGCCGCCCCGCCGCGGCCACCGCGGCCGCCGCGCGAAGAGGGAAAGTTGATCCAGAGTGCGGTTTTGCGCTCCAGGCTCATTTCATCATTGGTGTACAGTCCCAAATCCACCAGCGAGGCCTGCGCCGAGATGCGGCCGCCGCGCATGGCCACCAGCACCGTGGTGACGCCGTTGGCGCGCACCGTGCCGAGAATGTCGCTGGTGGGGTTGACCGACTTGCTGCTCACCAGTTGCGGGTTGAAATCGCCCAGCTCGTTCACGTCCATGGTGCCGGGCGCGTGGCCCGAGATTTCGGCGATGCCGACGGTGGTGTCGGCGTCGAACATGCCGGGGTACACCGACAGGCCCTTGCCGCGAATCACCTCGGCGCCCTTGGGAACGGGGGCGTGCGCTCCCAGCGCGGTGATCCTGCCGTGCTCGAACACGATGGTACCCTGGGCGATGACCGGCGCGCCCACCGGAACGATGCGCGCATCCACGATGGCCACCGGGCGCGGCTGCGGCGCCTGGGCCGCCGCCAGAGCGGCCGCGAAAGTCAGAACCGCGAGAAGTTGCGTCTTCATTGCGCACCTCCGCCGTCATCCGCCAGCCCCAGACTGAGCGGCGGTTTGAACAACTGTTCGTACACGGCCACCGGCTTGCGATTGGCCATATCCTGGGCGCGATCGAAGAACACGCGGCCATCAATGATCGTCTTTTCGACCAGCGCGTCGGGGCCGAACGGGTCGCCGTTGAAGATGGCGAAGTCGGCGTCCTTGCCGACGTCAATCGAGCCGACGGTCTTGTCAATGCCCAGCATCCAGGCGGGATTGAGGGTGATGGTCTGCAGCGCCTGCTGCTCGGTGACGTCGCCGTAGTGAATCACCTTGGCCGCATCCTGGTAGAGGCGGCGGGCGCGCTCGTCGGAGTCGGAGTTGATGGCGGCGCGCACGCCTTTGTGCTCGAGCAGGGCGGCATTGTAGGCGATGCCGTCCACCGCCTCCATCTTGTAGCTCCAGTCGTCGGCGAAGGTCGAGCAGCCGATGTCGTGGGCCTTGATCTCGTTGACGATCTTGTAGGCCTCCAAACAATGCTCCAGTGAGGCGATATGGAAATGGAATTCGTCGCTGATGTCAATCAGGCCCTGCATCTCGGCGGAGACGTAGGAGTGGGAGTGCACCAGCACCTTGCCCTCCAGGATGCCGACGATGGGCTCGAGGTTGAGGTTGGTGCGCGGCGGATAGACGGTCTCGCCGCGGGCCACCGCCGCGTGGTAATCATCCCAGCGCTTTTTGTACGCCTGGGCCGCCAGGAAGGCGGTGCGGATGGCGTCGTTGACGCCCTGGCGGGTGGCCGGGTAGCGGCCGTGCGGGTTAGCGGTCTGCTTGGGGTTCTCGCCGAGGGCAAACTTGATGCCCTGGGGGGCGTTGGGATAGAGCATCTCGTCCACCGGCAGGCCCCACTTGAGGCGCACCACCGCATCCTCGCCGCCGATCTCGTTGGCCGAGCCGTGGAAGATGTGGATGATGGTCACCCCGCCGGCGAGCTGGCGGTAGATGTTGATGTCGTGGGGGTTGATGACGTCCTTGATGCGCGCCATGGCGCTCACCGAAGGCGCGCCCTCGTTCACGCCGCCGTCCACGGCGGTGTGGGAGTGCTCATCAATGATGCCGGGAATGACGAACTTGCCGGCGCCGTCTATCACCGGCGTTCCGGCGGGGGCGGTGAGCTTCGGTCCGATGGCGGCGATCTTGCCCGCGCGAACCAGGATGGAGGTGTTTTCGAGGCGGCCGTGCGAAGCGGTGAGCACGGTGGCATTGGCGATGAGCATGTCGCCCGGCGCGGCCAGCCCGGCAGCCTGCTGGGGCGTGGGATAGGCCTGGGCGGCGAGCGGCAGGGCAGCCAGCGCGGCCAGCGCGGCGAGGCGCAGGAAGCGGTTCATTGTTGACCTCCACGGCCGGAGCGTGGCGCCGGATGCACGGGCAGCAGGCGGCCATCGGCCACGATCCATTTGTTCACACTTTCGCCGGCCAGCGGGTCGCCGCTGGCGATGACCAGGTTGGCGATCTTGCCGGGCTCGATCGAGCCCAGTTGATTTCCGGCGCCGACGATCTGCGCCGGCCACAGCGTCAAGGCTTTCCAGGCATCGGCTTCGCTCAGGCCGCTCTTCATGGCCGCCTTGACCTGCGCCACCACATCCTGACGCGCGGTCATGCCGTAGGTGGAGAAGCCAAACTTGACGCCTGCCTGGGCCAAAGCCGCGGGCACGGCCTCGGCGGCGGTGCGTTCGCGCGCTTCCACCTCGGGGCTGGCGCCGCCGCGGCCAAAGCCGCCGCCGCCGCCCGCCGGCGCGAACGAGAGCGACACCAGCACGGCGGCGTGGGCGGCCTGCAGTTGGGGAATCGCCTTGGCGGCCTCGGTCCCGCCAATGATGGAGGGCTGGGCCAGGTGGAATTCATCCGCCAGATTCAGGGCCCGCAGGATGGCATCCCAGTCGTTGGCCACGAAGTAGGCGGGCTGCTGATGATCGAGCAGCGGGATCAGGGCGCGGGTTTTGGGATCGTAGCTGGGCGGCGGCAGACCCTTCTCGCCGGCCTTCTGATAGATGCCGATCTCGGTTTGCAGCCGCTGGGCATCGAGCAGGGTCTGGCGGTAGACCGCGACCGCGCCCATCACCGAGGCGGGATAGCTGTCGCCGCCGCGGCCGGCCGGCCGCACTTCGATGACCTGGCCGGCGCGCGGCTGGATGAGCATGGCGGCGGCATCGGGGCCGACCAGGTTGACGAGCGCGGCTTCGCCCTTGAAGATGCCGTCGGCGGGGGCGACGAGGGAGGCGAGGATGCCGCTGTCGCGCACGGCATTCAGGCTGGAGGGGGGATCGAGCAGCTCGGCAGTACGGCGGTTGGACTCGACCCCGGAGGGTTGGGGATCGAGATAGCGGCGGGGATCGTTGACCGGAATGCCGTCGAGGGTGGCGGCGATCTCCTCTTCCTGCTGGGCGGCGATCTGCGCCCCGTCGGGGCGGGGACCGCGCGCGGCAGGACGTTCGGCGGGCAGGCCGTACTGGCTGAAGCCATCCACGAAACCGGGATAGACGGTCAGTCCGGTGGCGTCCAGCACCTCGGCGTCGGACGGGATGGCGGCATCCGTGCCCACGGCGGTGATGATCCCGTTGCACACCACCACGTTGGCACCCGCCAGCTTGGCGCCCGAAACCGTGATCACGGTGGCGTTCTTGATGGCGTAGGAATTCCGGGGGCACTGCGCCGCGGCCGTGCCGCAGGCGGCCGCGAGCAGGAGGGCGGGGGCAAGTTTCATGGCGTCTCCCTAGTGGCAGCGCTCGCCCTGCTGGGGCTGGCCGCCGGGCTTCCAGGCGGGCACGAAGCTGGAGTTGAGCAGATCGCGCACCGGTTGGATCATGGACGTGATGGATTCGGTCATCAGGCCGAAGTCGAGATGGGAGTAGTCGTCGTCGGCGCGGTGATACATCGGCTGCAGGCCAAAACTGGACACCGTCTGCGCCACCACCCCGGCCATGGCCAACTGAATGTTGTCGGAGCGGCAGAAGAAGTGCTGCGCGGGATAGGGATCGGCCACGAGCTTGGCGCCCTGTGCGGCCATGTGCGGCCCCAGGTTGCTGCGCTCCCATCCGGTCAGCCAGAGGGTGTGCGGGGGCGACTTGGGATCGGGCCAGCCGATCATTTCGAACTCCAGGTTGGCGAACATGTCGCTCAGCGGCACCGGGGGATGCTCGATGAAGTAGCGCGCGCCGAAGCCGCCGTCCTCCTCGCTGCCGAAGAAGGCGAAGTACACGGTGCGCTTCGGTTGCGGCCCCAGCGCCAACATGCGGGCGAGTTCCAGAACCGCAGTGCAGCCGCTGGCGTCGTCATCGGCGCCATTGAAGATCACATCGCCGTTGAAGGGCCGTCGCGGGTTGATGCCGAGATGGTCGAGATGGGCGGTCAAGACCAGCACCTTGGCGTTGGGGTCGCTGCCCTGCAGCACCCCGACCACGCTGGCGGTGGTGCCCAGCCTGGGCGAGGGCCGGGGCGATCCCGGAGGCAGCGGCGGCGGGGGCGCGGGCGCCGCGGCGCCGGGGCGCGGCGCGCGCGGCGGCCGCTCGGGCGCGGGCGCGATCTCGAGGTAGCCGCCGCCGGGCGCGGCGGGCGCGATGCCGTAGGCGTGCAATTCACTGGCGATGTAGGTGGCGGCCAGCAGCTCGTCGTTGGTGCCGCTGCCGCGGCCGTGGAGGGCGTCGCTCGAGAGGAACTGCTCGTGGGCCTCAATGCAGGCGCGGCAGGCGGCGTTGGGATTTTCCGCCGGGGTTTGGGCGGCGGCGACGGCCGTCATCACGGCGGCGGCCGCGAAGAAACCAGCAATGCGGGAAAGATTCATCGGGTTGGATTCTTCACCGCCGGCGCGGCGGCGGCGTCGGCGAACTTGGGCGCCGACACATAGCCGGTGACGGTGTTCTTGTCCATCTGGTACACCACCAGCTCGTTGAGCGCCCGCTTGCTGCCCACCAGGAATTGCACCGGCTCGTTCAGGTTCTTGTCCTTCTTCTCGATGCGGGCATCGTCGGCGTAGACATCCAGCGTGTAGCGGGCGTGCTTGGTGTCCACCTTCTTGAGCTTGAGCGAGATCGCACCCACCCGCGTGGGCTGCTTGTCGTGCTTGTTGAGCGTGAACTCGAAGTAGGCGCGGGCTCCCTGACGCTTCAGCGCCTCCAACTCGTCGCGCGTGGTGGCGATGAGACCGCTCTGGACGCCGAGATCGCCGATGGTGGACTTGAGCTGGGCCCGGGTGGCGTCGAGATCGGCCTTGGTTTTGGCAATGTCGGTGGTGTTGGTTTCGACGTTGCCCTTGACCCCGGTCAGCGCGCCGTTGATGGCGCCCAGCTTGCTGCCGGTGTCCTGCTGCACGGCGGCGATCTGCTGCACCGTCTGCTGTTGTTGCTGAGCCAGGGTGGCCGCCTGGCGCTGGGTGGAGGCCAACTGCTGTTGCGCCTGGCTGACGTTCTGGCGCGTCTCGGCCGCCACCGACGACAGCCGCTCCAGCTCGGAGTTGGAGATGTGCAGCTTCTGTTGCAGGCCGCTCAGGTCGTCAGCCTGTTTCTGCGTCTGCTGGCGCAGAGCGGCGATTTGCGCGGTGAAAGCCTGGTTCTGCTGCCGCACCCAGAAAAACCCTCCGGCGGCGACGGCGACGAGGGCCAGCGCCAGCCAGACAACTGCGGTACGGCTTAGGGATGATGAGTTGGGGACGGGCTGCGGAGAGGTGTCCTCTTCAAACATGGCATCAGAATAGCTGAGCCGGTGACCTTTGGCCACCGGCTCAGGTCTTCATCTACGCGGCTTTGGGCCGCCGCGGCGGCCGCGGCCGGCGGCGGGTGCGGCGGGCTTGCTGCCGGCGTCCAGGTTTTTATAGTTCATCGCGGCGTTCAGCACGAGGGAGAACTCGCCCGAGGTTTCGTTGCGCCAGAAGGGATTGGCGGCAAACAGCAGGATGTGCACCTGGCCGTGCTGGGCATCCACCACCACCGGCTGGCCGGCGATCTCGCGCCCGCCGGTCAGCAACCCGCTGAGCAGCAGGTCGTTGGCTTGGGGCACAAAGCGCACGATGATGCGCGGCGGCGGACCCACCGGAGCCCCGCCGCGGCCACGGCCGCTGTTCTGGAAATCCTTCTCCGACTTGCCGCCGAGGGACTCCTTGAGCAGCTCTTCGTCGGACTTGCGGGTCTGCATCACGTCGGGAATC
>JBQCEU010000364.1:0-16969 GCA_051959955.1 Terriglobales bacterium
CCGAAGCCCAGCTCGCCCTTGCTGCCCAGCTCGATGGTGCGGGCGTTGACGCCGTAGATGTTGTGCAGCAGCTCTTCGCGGCGGTTGGAGGTGGTGCGCAGCAGGGCCATGGTGGCGGTCATCTCGTAGTCCACGATGTCCTTGAGCGTCCAGCGTCCGCCCAGCCAGGGGCGTGGGTACTCGGTGCGGGAGGCGATGTCGCGCGGCGCGGGCAGGATGGCGTTGGGGCCGCGGTCGCCGCCGAAGCCGCCACGGCCGCCGCGTCCGCCGGCCTCGGGGGCGGGCGGGTGGTTGGGATCGGCCATCTGTTGCATGGTGGGGGTGGCGATGCGCACGCTGGCGGCTTCGGTGAGCAGGCCGACCTGGTTGTGCCACCAGCCCGCCCAGGCGAGCGCGCCCTCCCAGTAGTTGGTGTAGGTGGCGTTATAGATGATGCCGGTCATGCCCTTGGCTTCCATGGCCGCCGCCTGGGACTGGCCATAGATGCTGTTGAGGCGGTAGATCAGCGGATCCACGTTGGGGTTGATGGGGTCGGTGGCGGGCATGGTGAACATGCGCGGGCCGGTGTCGCCCTGCTGGTGCTCGTCGAGCCAGACGGAGGGGAACCAGTCGTGCCAGAGCACCTTGCCCAGCATTTTGGTCTCGTTTTGCGAGAACAGATACATGTCGCGGTTGTCGTCATGGCCGACGTACTTCTGGTAAAGGAACGGCATGGGGCCGCCTTCCTGGGGCGTGCCCAGGTATTTGTCGTACCAGTCGGTGACCATCATCTGGCCGTCGGGGTTCTGCGAGGGGATGAGCAGCAGGATGTCGTCGTTGAGGATTTTCAGATCGTCGGGAGACTGGGTGGTGGCGAGGCGGTAGATGAGGTCCACCACCATCTGCGAGGAACCGATCTCGGTGCTGTGGATGTTGTTGTCAATCAGCACGACGGAACGGCCCTGGCTGAAGATCTCGGCCTGCTCGGCGGCGGTGGGCGCGCCACCCTGAAAGTAGAGCTTGCGCTCGAGAGCGCGCAGGTGGTCGAGGTTCTTCAGGTTCGCGGGGCTGGTGATGATGGCCATCACATAGGGATGGCCTTCGGTGGTCGGCCCCAGATCCTCCACCCGCACGCGATCGCTTTGTTTGGCGATCTGCTGGAAATAAGCCACGATCTTGTCGTAGCGGGCCAGCTTGCGGTCGGCCCCCATGGGGAACCCGAAGTACTGCTGCGGGGTGGGGATGGCTTGTGCGGCGGCGAGGGCGGCCAGCAACAGCGGCAGCCAGAAGAGCCTCTTGGCGTAGACCATAGCAGGCTGACAGTAGATGCTGGGGAGCGCTGCTGTCAAGCTCAGCGGTGCGGTATGAGGCCGGCGTCAGTTTCCGCGGCCGCGGAATTGGCCGATTTGGCCGACGAGGGCGATGCGGGCCAGGACCATGGGCTTGAGGATGACGTACTGGGCCTGTTCGGCGCGGCGCGCGGTGGTTTCGAAATCCACCCTTGCGGCCAAGCTGTAGATCTCGATGACCGGCGCGGCGAGTTTTTCGAGATCCTGCGCCAGTTGCGGCTGGCGGCTGCTGTCGCCGAGGTACTGCTGGTCGGCGGCGCGGGCGTCGGCGTCGGCCTGATCGAGAGCGCGGGCGAGGATGCGGGCGGCGTCGGGGCGGTCGCTCAACTGTTGATAGACCTGGGCGAGGCGGGTGGCGACGGCGGCTTGGCTCGACCACAGGCCGGCGTCAAGCAGGCCGGCGGCCTGATCGGCGAAGGAGCGGGCTTCGGCGGGTAAGCGGCGCGCGGCCATTTCGGCGCGAGCCAGCAACATGCGGAACTGGGCCGCACCGGCGGGTTGATCGCTGGGATCGGGGAGAGGTGCGGTGACGTTGACCGACATGCTGAACTGGCTACCCTGGGGCACGACGACTTCAATCGTACCGGATTGGGCACTGCCGCCACGATTGCCGCGTGCAAAGGATCCGCCGACCACGAAGCGGTTGCCGCCGGGGCCGCTGAAGGACAGAGCCGAGCCGAGGGCGGAGAGGCTGATCTCGGGCGCCGGCGGCTCGGCAGCGAGCGTGCCGAGGGCGGGCCAGCGCTGAGCTTCATCGTCGGCGCGTTGCGGATCCACCGTGCGGAGCAGGTTGAGGAGTGGGCGCGAGGATCCTTGGGTGGTGTTGCCGAGGTGGTCGAGCAGGGTGGTGAGGGCGGAGGTCAGTTGCGGGTCGAGGCCGGGCGCGGCGCGATGGCCGGCGGCGAGGAACTGCGCGGCGGCACTCAGGCGGGCGCGGTCGGACTCGGCCGTCGCCCAGTGATAGCCGTCGAGGATAAGGGCGGTGCGTTCGAGCGAGGCCGGGGCTTCGCCGCGCAGGAAAAAGGCCATGCCGCGGTAGGGGTAGGTGCCGTCGGCGCGCTTGCACTCCTGCACCAGGGTGAAGACGGTATCGAGGCGATCCTGCTCGGCCTGGGCGGCGTTGGCTGCGTCCGCGGTCGAGTCGGTCGTGGATTCTTCAGCGGCGTCGCCGGCGTTGTCATTATTGTTATCGCTGTTATCACGACGCCAAGCGCGGTCGGTGGACATGATGAGCTGGTCGTAGAGCGGACCTTTGGGCACATCGGCACGGCGGGCGAGCTGCAGGGCCTGAGTCAGTTGGCCGCGGCGGGCGAGCTCGGCGACGGCGTCGCTTTCGGCGTTGGTCTTGATGGAGAGGGCGGCCGCCTGGGCGGGGTCGCCATCGGCGGGCAGGGGCAAGGCGCGGGCCAGCTCGAAGGCGGCGGCGAAGTCGGCAAGGCCGGGGTCGGGCGGGGCGTCGGTGGCGTTGCCGCGGCCGCGGAACATGGGGCGGGTTTCGTCGCGGGCGATGTCGGTGAGCAGGCGCGGGCCAATCAGCGCCGGGGCATCGGCGATGGCCTGCTTGGCGTCCTGGTAGAGGGCGGCGATCAGGGCGGGGTCCACCGTCGCGGTTGGATTGGAATTGAGGCTACGTCCGCGGGTGCCGCGTTGCTGGGCGGAAGCCACGAGCGACAGCAAAACCAGCATGGCGGCGGCACGCGGCATAGCAGAGCCCTGGGCTGCGGGGCACTCCGTCTGCCTTCATTGTAGATGGATTCGATCGCAGGGCACAGGCAGCTAGCTGCGGTGGATGGTGATCTTGACGATGTGCACCGGGGTGAGGGGCAGGTTGTTGGCGGGGTTGGTGGGGACTTTGCTGATGGCGTCGGCGACGGACTGGCCGCTGAGGACTTGGCCGAAGATGGTGTAGTTGCCGTTGAGCGAGGGGTAGGGGGCGACGGTGATGAAAAACTGCGAGCCGTTAGTGTCGGGGCCGGCGTTGGCCATGGCCAAACGGCCAGGGCGGTCAAAGAGGAGGTCGGGCGAGGTCTCGTTGGCGAACTGGTAGCCGGGGCTGCCGCTGCCGTTGCCCAGGGGGTCGCCGCCCTGGATCATGAAATTGGGGATGACGCGGTGAAAGGTGAGGCCGTCGTAGAAGCGCTTGTGCTGCTCGATGGCGCCGGTGCGGGGGTCGCGCCAGGCCTGAGTGCCTTCCGCCAGGCCGATGAAGTTGCCTACTGCCAGCGGGGCTTTGTCGGGGAAGAGGGCGACGGTGATGGTGCCGAAGTCGGTCTGAATGTCGGCCGTGTACTGGCCAGCCGGAGCGGGCGAGGGGCCGGCGAGAGGCGCGGAAGAGTGGCAGGCGAGGGCGACCAACAGCCCGGCGAAGAGCAGCATCAATAGACTTCGAGAACGCATGGCGACATTTTACCGCCTTCAGTTGCAGCCCAAGGGCCTGCTAAGATCGTCTTAGGAAATAGGAGCAGGCGTGATGCAATCCCTGCGGACGCGATTTGGCCAGCTCAACTGTCTGGTGGCGGAACCGGAGGGGCCGGAGACCGGGCCGCCGCTGCTGCTCATCCATGGACTGGGCGGCGGCATCTGGGGATGGGAGCCGTTCCAGCGCCGCTTCGCCGAACACGGTCACGCCAGTTACGCGCTCGAGCTGCCGGGTCACGGTAACGACAACGACCGGGAGACGGCGGAGCGCATGGGCACCTACAGCGTCGAGACCTACGCGCTGTGGGTGGCGGCGGCGATGGCGGCGATCGGGCGGCGGCTGGTGGTGGTGGGCCACAGCATGGGCGGGCTGGTGGCGCAGAAGCTGGCGGAATCGCATCACCAGTTGGGGTATGTGTTTATGGCCAGCGCGCCGCCGTGGCACATGTTCCGCAAGGCCTATGTGCCGATGTGGCGGCACTTGCTGCGCCATCCCTGGCGCGAGGTGGTATGGCCGCTGTGCGGCGGCACCGTGGTGCTCGACTCCACCCTGCAGGACGACCTGGTGAACAACCGCCTCACGCCGGCCCAGCGCGCCGAGATCGCCCTGCGGGATGTGCCCGACTCGGGGCGGGCTTCCATGCAGATGACGGTAGGGCTGGTGAGCGTGGACGTTCGCCGCATTCACTCGCCCTGCCTGGTGGTGGGCGGCAGCGACGACCGGCTTATTCCAGCGAGCGAGCAACAACGGCTGGCGGAGTTTTACCGCTGCCCGCTGCAGATGCACGACCGCGGCCACATGCTGATGATCGAGGACGGCCACGAAACCGTGGCCGACCAGATCCGCGAATGGGCACGGCAACTGACGGGCTAATTTCTATGCGCGGGCGCGCTGCTGGGCGAGCTGGCCGTACTCCAAATTGGACTGCTCGGGCAGCAGCACCCAAAGCGTGTAGATGCCCAGCGCCGTGCCCAGCGGGATGTTGATCAGCCGGACGATGCCGAGGACAATGGCCAACAGGCGCGCCCAGGACTGGGCGCTGAGCAGGCCGGCGCCGGTGATGATGCTGAGAACGGAGAAGGCCAGCAGACAGATGCCGATGAACCCGAACAGCGGGGCCAGGAAAGGCGGCATGCCGCCGAAGGGGCTGCCCCAGCCGAAGTAGCCGTAGCGCATGCTGCTGATGCCCATCAGCACCATGGCTCCGGGCAGAGTGATCACGCCGGCAACGATCCACAGCACGCCCAGCACGTTGCGGTGCTTGGTCACCCGGCCGGCGGCGGCGGGCGGCAGCGGGACAGCGGCCACCGGCGCGGCCGGGGCCTGAGTGCCGGGAGCGCCCACGGCTTTGCCGCAGTGGGTGCAGTAGGTGACGCCGGGCTGTAAACGGGCTCCGCATTGGTTACAGAACATGGCTGGTTCCCCTTAAAAGCGACATCTTATAGGACTTCCGGGCTACCTGTTGGTACTTTACGCATGGCGATGGCGGGCAGTTCGCCTACCTTGGCCAGCGCCGGCCGCCAGCGGTCCTTGAGGTTCAGGATGGGAGCTTCGAGCCATCGCCAACTGGCCGCGGCCAGGGCCAAGGCCAGGGCCAGGGCGACGGCATCCCGTGGCGCGGCGATGGAAATGACGGCGCCGACAAGCAGCAACAGGGGATAGTGGATGAGGTAGAGGCAGTAGCTGACCTTGCCGAGGAACTGGGCGGGGCGCCAGCGCAGGGCGCGGCAGAGGAGGTGGTCGCGGCCGGCGGAGAGCACCGTCCATCCGATGACGGCGGCAGCCAGGGCGGCGAGCAGCGAGTAGCCGAAAATGGCGAACCACAGGTTGGAGCGATGGCCTCCGGTGGCGGCCAGCAGCAGCGCCAGCAGAGCCGCGAGGCCGCCGGCGGCGACGGCGAAGCGGGGGCGGAGGGTCGGGGACCGCAGGCCGGCGCGCGCCTGCCAGAGCAGCAGCGCCAGCGCCGCTCCCCAGGCAAGGCTGTCGCAGCGGGCGGGCAGAAAGCGGTACTCGGGGAACGTGGAGCGGTGCAGTACGGCGCGCAGCAGCGGCGCGCCGAGAATGGCCGCGGCCAGAACGAACCACAGCCGCCGGGGCCGCACCCAGCGCACCACCGGCGCCCAGACGAGGTAGAACATCTCCTCGATGGAGAGCGTCCAGAGCACGGTGACGCCGGCGTAGACGAAGGCGGGAGCGGGGAACATCCAGAAGTGATAATGCTCGGCGATGCTGGAAAAAAAGAGCGCGTGCATGGCCCAGTAGGACCAGGGCTGGGGACCGGCGGCGCGGGCTGCCAAAGCGTAGAAGGCCAGCAGCAAAAAGTAGACGGGGAAGATGCGCAGGGTGCGGCGGGCGTAGAAGGTGGCGAAGTAGGCGGGCTTCTCGCGGCTGGAGAGCAGAATCGAGGTGATGAGATAGCCGGAGAGGACGAAGAACAGATCCACGCCCGCCCAGCCCAGGCGCGTCACCGGGTTGGCGAAGGCCGTGCCCAGGGTGTAGTGAAAGCAGATGACGGCCGCGACCGCGGCGGCGCGCAGACCGTCGAGCTCGGCGATCCTGCCGAGCGGGGCAACCCGTGAAGACACCATGCCCACGGTATCATTGATGCGCATGCGACAAGCAGATTCCACGCTGGCGGCGGCCTGGGATGTGGCCGCGCTGCGGCGGCTGGGGCGGGCGTGCAGCGACCTGGCGGTGGCCGAGCTGACCCAAGGCGACGGGGGGCCGGTGCGGCATCCGGAGTTTCTGGCGCGCACCCAGGCGCTGCTGCGGGTGCGGGGCGGGGCGCGGCAGGCGCCGCAGTGGCTGCGGCAGTTGGCCGGCGCCAGCCTGCACCTGAGCCATCCCTGCGCCATGGCGCAGCAGATCAGCGCGCCGCTGCCGCTGGCGGCGCTGGTGGAGTCGCTGGTGTCGGCGCTGAACCAGAGCATTGCGGTGTGGGAGATGTCGCCGGCGGGGACGCTGGTGGACCGGCAGGTGATGGAGCAGTTCAAGGCCCTACTGGGGCTACCGGCCGGGGCCGACGGCACGCTGACGCCGGGGGGCAGCTACGCCAACCTGACGGCGCTGCTGACGGCGCGGGCGGCGCTGGCGCCCCGGGCGTGGAAGTCCGGCAGCGGCGGGGCGAAGATCGCCATTCTGGCGGGGGCGCACAGCCATTACTCGGTGAAACGCGCGGCGGCGATATTGGGGCTGGGGGCGGATTGCGTATTCCCGATCGGGCTCGACGCCGAGTATCGCGCCGATCCGACGGCGATTCCGGCGGCGGCGCGGCGGGCGCGGGCGGCGGGGTTCCGCAAGTTTATCCTGGTGGCCACCAGCGGTTCGACGCCCACCGGCAGCTTTGATGATTTCGAGGCGTTTGCCCAAGCGGCGCGGCGGCTGGGAGCGTGGCTGCACGTGGATGCGGCGCATGGCGGCGGCATGGCGTTTTCGCGGCGGCTGCGGCCGCTGCTGCGCGGGCTGGCGCAGGCCGATTCGCTGGCGTTCGATCCGCACAAGATGATGTTCATGCCGCTGAGCGCGGGGGCGGTGCTGCTGCGCCGGGGCGGCGACCTGCGCGGGGCGTTCGAACAGGACGCGCCCTATCTGTTCAGCCCGGTGCGGCGCGAGGTGGCCGATGTGGGGCCGTTCACGCTGGCCTGCTCGCAGCGCTTCGAGGCGCTGAAGATCTGGCTGGTTTGGAAGGCGTACGGGCCACGGCTGTTTGCCGCGGCCGCGGAAGCCGCCTGCCAGAGCGCGCAGGCGGGATATAAGTACTGCCTTGCCTCGAAGAAGCTGGCGCCGCTGCACCGGCCGGAGAGCAACATTTTCTGCTTCCGTCTCCGGAGGGCGCCGGCGGGGACGCAGGGCGACCGGCTGCACTGGGATGTCAAGGAGGCGGTGAACGCCTCGGGGCGCGGCTACATCAGCTCGACCGTGCTCGACGGCCGGCGCTGCCTGCGCCTGGTGGTGATGAACCCGCGCACCCGGCCGGAGCACGTCGAGCGGGTGCTGAAGCTGGCGGAACGGCTGGCGGTGAAGGCGGGGGCGGCGTGACGCGGAAGGAGCGGTTTCTGGCCGCCTGCCGGGGCGAGCGGTTGGACCGGCCGCCGGTGTGGCTGATGCGGCAGGCGGGACGCTACATGGCGGAGTACCGCGCGGTGCGGGCGCAGCACTCGCTGCTGGAGATTTGCCGGCGGCCGGAACTGGCGGCGGAGGTCACCATCACCGCCGCCGAGCGGCTGGGGACGGATGCGGCGATCATCTTCGCCGACCTGCTGCTGCCCACCGCGCCGCTGGGGCTGACGCTGGAGTTCACCGCGGGCGAGGGTCCGCGCATCACCCCGCCGCTGCGCACCGCCGCGCAGATTGCCGCGCTGCCGGACGACTGGGAGGGGGCGCTGGGGTATGTGAGCGAAGCCATTGCGCTGGTGGAGCGGCACTTTGCGGGCGCGATGCCGGTGCTGGGGTTTGCCGGCGCACCGTTCACGCTGGCCAGCTACCTGATCGAAGGCGGGCCCTCGACCCAGTACCTGGCCACCCGCCAACTGATGCGCCAGGAGCCGGCGGCGTGGAACTCGCTGCTGGGCAAGCTGGTGAACGGGCTGGCGGATTTTTGCGCCGAGCAGGCGGCGGCGGGGGCGGCGGCGATCCAGCTCTTCGACAGTTGGGTGGGGACGCTGGCGCCGGCCGAGTACCGGCAGAGCGTGCTGCCGCATGTGCAGCGGCTGGTGGCGCTGGTGCAGGCGAGCGGCGTGCCGGTGATCTATTTTTCGACCGGCACGACGGGTTACCTGGAGCTGCTCGGGGCGAGCGGCGCCGACGTGCTGAGCCTCGACTGGCGGGTGGACATGGCGGCGGCGTGGGAGCGGGTGCGGGCGCTGCCCCATCCGCCGCGGGCGCTGCAGGGGAACCTGGATCCCACGCTGCTGCTGGCGCCGCCGGCGGTGCGGGAGGCGGCGACGGCGCGGCTGCTGGAGGCGATGCGGGACAAGCCGGGTTACATCTTCAACCTGGGGCACGGCATTTTGCCTGCCACTCCGGTGGAAGCGGTGCAGGGGCTGGTGGCGCAGGTGCAGGCGGCGGCGGGCTGCTAAACTGAGAGTTTCCGCACCCTGCCGGAAACTCCCTATGGCGGACTCGATTCAGGTCCACGGCGCCCGCGTCCACAACCTCAAGAACATCAGCGTCAGCCTGCCGCTGGAGCGGTGGACGGTGATCACCGGGGTGTCGGGATCGGGCAAGAGCAGCCTGGCGTTTGACACCATCTACGCCGAAGGGCAGCGGCGGTTCGTGGAGTCGCTGTCGGCCTATGCGCGGCAGTTTCTGGAGCGCATGGAGAAGCCCGACGTGGATGCCATCGAGGGCATCGCGCCGGCGGTGGCGATACGCCAGAAGGCGGCGACGCGCAGCTCGCGCTCGACAGTGGCCACCAGCACGGAAATCCACGACTACCTGCGGCTGCTCTATGCCCGGGTGGGGGAGCTGCTGTGCCCGGACTGCGGCCGCGCGGTGGAGCGTGACGACGTGGACAGCGTCCTGACCCGGCTACTGGATCAGTTCGCCGGCGAGCGGTGCCTGTTTCTGTTTCCGGTGCAGAGCGCGGGGAGCACGACGCCGTTGACGGAGCGGTTGGGCGAATTGCGCGGGCGGGGGTTCAACCGGTTGTGGCAGGCGGGGAAGATGGTGGAGTTTTCCACGCCCGAGTCGCTGCTCGATCTGGACCTGGCGCAGCCCATCCACGTGCTGGCCGACCGGCTGGCGATCGCGGGCGAGGAGCGCACGCGCATGGCCGAGGCGCTGGAGGCGGCCTACCGGGAAGCCGGAGAGGCCGTGCTGGAATTTCCCGACACGCCGGGAAAGACGCTGCGGGTCCACCATCGCCTGGCGTGCGCCCACTGCGGACGCCAACTGGAAGCGCCCGAACCCAGCCTGTTCTCCTACAACCTGCCCCTGGGCGCCTGCCCGCGCTGCCAGGGATTCGGGCGCTCGACCGAGTTGGCGGAAGAGCGCGTGGTGCCCGACGCCGGGCTGAGCCTGGCGCAAGGGGCGATTGCGCCCTGGAACACCACCCGCGGGGCGCGCTGGCGGCGGGCGCTGCTGCGGCTGGGGCCGGCGGCGGGGGTGGATACCGAGCGGCCGTGGCGCGAGCTGACGCCGGAGCAGCGGCGGTGGGTATGGGAGGGGGGCGGGAAGTTTCCCGGCGTGCGCGGCTTCTTCGCGCTGCTCGAGAAGAAGAAATACCGCGTCCATATCCGCGTCTTCCTGGCCCGCTTCCGCGGCTACTCGCTCTGCCCGGAGTGCCAGGGGGCGCGGCTGCGGCCGGAGGCGCTGGCCGTGGTGCTGCGCTCGGCGGCGGCGCCGGCGGCGCTCAACATCGCCCAGGCGGGGGCGCTGACGGTGGAACAGGCGCACGCCTTCTTCCGCCAACTGCAGTTGCGGCCGCAGCAGGCGGCCATTGCCGAGACGGTGCTGGCCGAGGTGCTGCGGCGGCTGGAGTTTCTGATCAAGGTGGGGCTGGAATACCTGACGCTCGATCGCATGGCGGCGACGCTGTCGGGCGGCGAGGCGCAGCGCATCCAGTTGGCCACCTGCCTCGGCTCGCAACTGGTGGGCGCGCTGTATGTGCTGGATGAGCCCTCGATCGGGCTGCATCCGCGCGACACCGGGCGGCTGATCGCCATCCTGCGCGAGCTGCGTGATCTGGGCAACACCATTTTGGTGGTGGAACACGACCCGGAGGTGATGCGCGCCGGCGATCACCTGCTCGATCTGGGGCCGGGGGCGGGCGAGCAGGGGGGCGAGCTGGTGGCGGCGGGCACCTGGCAGGAGGTCAGCGCCGCGCCGCAGTCGCTGACCGGCCAGTATCTGCGGGGCGAACGCAGCATTCCGGTGCCCAGCCAGCGCCGGCACCCGGGGCGCAAGCTGCTCACCATCCGCGACGCCCACGCGCACAACCTGCAGCATCTGGACGTCGAGATCCCGCTGGGAATGCTGGTGGCCGTCACCGGGGTGTCGGGCAGCGGCAAGAGCACGCTGGTGCATGATGTGCTGCACCGCACGCTGCAGAAGCTGCTGCATGGCACCAGCAATGAAGGCGATCCGGAGAGCGAAAGCGAGGCCAGCACGGGCTGCGCGCGCATCGAGGGCTGGGCGGAGATTCACGATGTGGTGCTGGTGGATCAGTCACCCATCGGGCGCACGCCGCGGTCGAATCCGGTGACCTACATCAAGGCCTGGGACGGCATCCGCGAGCTGTTCGCCCGCCAGCCGGTGGCGCGGCGCCGCGGCCTGCGCGCGGGGCACTTTTCCTTCAACGTGCCGGGCGGGCGGTGCGAAACCTGCCAGGGTGAGGGCGTGGTGACGGTGGACATGCAGTTCCTGGCGGACGTGGAGCTGGTGTGTGAAGAGTGCGGGGGGACGCGCTTTCAGTCGCACATTCTGGAGGTCGTCTACAAGGAGCTGAACATCCATCAGGTGCTGCAGCTCAGCGTGGATGCGGCGCTGCGCTTTTTCGCCGATCAGCCCAGGATCGTGCGGCCGCTCAAGCTGCTGCAAGAGATCGGGCTGGGCTATCTTCGCCTGGGACAATCGGCCACTACACTCTCGGGCGGCGAGGCGCAGCGGTTGAAGCTGGCCGCGCACCTGGCGCAGCCGCGGTCGGCGGCGGGCACGCTGTTCTTGTTCGATGAGCCCACCACCGGGCTGCATTTTGATGACATCGCCAAGCTGCTGGCCGCCTTGCAGCGGCTGATTGGGGCGGGCGGATCGGTGGTGGTGATCGAACACAACCTGGAAATCATCAAGACGGCGGACTGGATTCTCGAGCTGGGGCCGGAGGCGGGGGCGAAAGGCGGGCGGCTGGTGGCCGAAGGGCCGCCGGAACTGCTGGCGGGGGTAAAGGAATCGCGCACCGCACCCTACCTGCGGGCGCTGCTGCCGGACCTGGCAGAGGCAAAACCGCCGCGGGATGTTGTCACGCGGCGGCGCAAGCGGCATCCTTAAGCAGAAGAGAAGCGGAATGCTCCCTGGGCGCACAAGTCGGGTCGGTATGCTGGCCATGGCCTGCCTGCTGGCCGCCGGCCTCCAGGCGCAGCAGACCCAGGCGGCGGCCGGCAGCAGCATCAACCCCAAGTGGCTGCGCGAATATGCCGAGCTCAACGCCAAGGCGGCGCGGCAGCAGGGGCACGACCTGGCCGAAACGCTGGCGCGGATGGCGGAATATGATTTTTCGTTTGCCCGCGCCAGCTACCATGACCGGGATGCCGCCCAAGGCGCCGAGCATCTGGACGAGGCCACCCGCCACGCCGATCATGCCTGCGCGTTGTTGCAGGAAGAGGCGGCGCGGCACAAGAAAGACGGGATGAAGAACGTGGAGAAGTCGCTGCAGGCCATCGGCTTCGGGCTGCAAGGGCTGACAGAGACGGTGAGGTTCGAGGATCGGGCGCGGGTCGAGGCGGCGCAGTCGCACTTCGCCGACCTGCGCGCGCAGGTGCTGCAATGGCTGTTTGCCCCGAAATAAAATGGAAGCCGGCGGTGGGGGCGCTGCTGCTGGCGGTGCTGGGGTTGAGCGCGGCGGCGCAGGTGCGCGACCCGCTCACGCCGCAGGAGGCCGACCAGGTACGCGACACCGCCGACAAGCTGGACAAGCGCGTGCCGCTGCTGCTGCAGTTTGCCGGCGCACGCCTGCAGCAGTTCGAGCAGGTGCGCACGGCGGCTCCGGCGGCGGCGGACCGCGCCGAGAAGCTTTACGGCCTGCTGCGCCAGTACGCCGCCATCCTGCCCGAGCTGGACGATGCCGTGGACGACCTGGCTGACACCCGCAACGATAAGAACGGGCCGCACTACAAAGTGGATAAAGTGCTGGGCAAGGCGATTGCCGATCTGCAACAACTTCAGGCCCTGCTGCAGCACATCCAAAGCAGCTCCTCGGCCGCCGATCTGGCCACCTACCACTTCGAGCTGCAGAATTGCCTTGATGCCACCCAGGACAGCCTGCAAAATGCCCAAGGGCTGATCAAGCCTTCGTGATGCGCGACCTTGAGCCGACTTTTTTGGCGGTGTTCCGCGAACTGAAACCACGCACGCCGCTGCCGGAGATGGAGATTGCGTTTTATCCCTTCACGCAGCTCAGCCACACCATCCGGCTGCGCGAGGGGCGCATCCTGGTGCGGCTCAGCGATCTGCTGCAAACCGCGCCGGAGCCGGTGATGGAGGCGCTGGCGCACATCCTGCTGCGCAAGCTGTACCGGCGGCCGATTCCGGAGACCTACAACGCCCGCTACCGCCGCTTCATCGGCCAGAAGGCGATCGTGCAGCAGTCGCACCTCATTCGCCAGATCCGCGGGCGCAAGCGTCTGGAGGGGCCGGAAGGCGAGCACTACCATCTGGATGAGATTTTTGAAGAACTGAACCAGCGGTTTTTTCAGGGTTGGATGGCACGGCCCAATTTGAGCTGGGCAGCGGAGGCGGCGCGCCGCAACCTGGGGCACTACGATCCGGCGCACAACGCCATCCTCATCAGCCGCGTGTTCGACTCGGCGCGGGTTCCGCGCACCCTGCTGGAGTACGTGATGTACCACGAGATGCTGCATCTGCGTTTTCCGGTGCGCATGCGCGGCAGCCGCCGTTGTGTCCATTCGGCGGAGTTTCGCGCCGAGGAGCGGCGGTTTCCCGGTTGGGAAGCGGCCGAGGCCGCCCTCAAGGAACTGTAGTGAGTGGCTTTCGTGGCGCGGGCCCCTGGCCGGCGTTGCCGGCCATCCCGCTTTTCACGCACCGCCGAGGACGCTCCGCCGGGGGCCCCTGCGCCCCGGCTCCGCAATGTCGCCGGATCCGGCTCGGTCACCTACTACCGTGCACGCACCCTCGCCGTCGGCGAGTGAGTTACCATCAGGGGAAGCAGTACCGCGCGCCGCGCGCGCTCGCCGCCATGCCTCGCCATTCGATTCTTCTCGCCGCCGTTTCACTCGCCCTGGCTCTCGGGCTGGCCGCGCAAGGCACCCAGCAGCAGACCGGGCCGGTCATCATTCCCAAGAAGAAAGTGGAACCGGCCAAGCCCACCGCGCCGCCTCCGCCGCCGCCCAAGCCGGAGAAGCCGCAGTTCAGCTTCTCGGTGAACGTGCCCGAGGTGGAGATTCCGGTCTCGGTGGAGACCAAGAACGGCATGTTCGTGCCCGGGCTGGGCGCGGCGCAGTTCGCGCTCTACGAAGACGGGGTGCGGCAGAAGATTGACAAGGTGGCGGTGACCACCGACGCGCCCATGACGGTGGTGATGCTGGTGGAGTTCCGCAACGGCATCATTCCGGTGATCTACAACGCGCTGCAGGCCTCCTACGCCTTCACCGACCAGTTGCAGCCGCAGGACTGGGTGGCGCTGATGACGTTTGACCTGAAGCCCACCGTGGTGGTGGACTTCACCCACGACAAGAACTCCGTCTACGCCGGACTGCGCTCGCTGCAGGTGGCCAACTACAGCGAGGCCGATCTGTTCGACGCGCTTTCTGACACCATTGACCGGCTGGACGGGGTGAAGGGGCGCAAGACCCTGGTGCTGATCGCCAGCGGGCTGAACACCTTCAGCCATATGAACTTCGATCAGCTCAAGAAAAAGATCAGCCAGACGCAGAACATCACCATCTTCAGCGTCAACATGAGCTGGGCTCTGGAAGAGTACCTGGACGAGATGGGCATGACGGGCGCCGCGCAGATGCCGCTGCTGCAGGGCGCCAACGAGATGCGCTACTTCGCCAGCGCCACCGGCGGGCGGTACTACCAGCCCCGCTTCCAGGGCGGTTTCCCGGACGTGTTCAAGGACATTTCGGCCGACGTGCGCAGCCAGTACATGCTCAGCTATGTGCCCACCAACAAGAAACTGGACGGCACCGAGCGCAAGATCAAGGTCGAGCTGGTGGCCCCCGACGGCAAGCCGCTGCAGTTGGTGGACCCGAAGGGGAAGAAGCTGAAGTACACGCTGGATTATCGGGACTCCTATACCGCCCGGCATGTGGTGGAGTAGGGAGCAGGGGTGAGGGGTGAGGGGTCGGGGGTGAGCGGCACGAGCGCTGACTGAGGGCGTGGAGGTGGCAAAGAGCGGCCGACGGCTTGGGCGATGGCGGCGAGCGAGGGCATGAGGTCGGCAAGGTCGGAAGGCGCAATGGCCTGCTCGCGGTCGGAGATGGATTCGTCGGGGCGGATGTGGGCCTCGATGCAGACGCCGTCGGCGCCACAGGCCACGGCGGCGCGGGCGGTGGCGGCGATGAGCGAGCGGCGGCCGGTGGCGTGGCTGGGGTCCACCAGCACCGGCAGATGCGTCAGCTCACGCAGGGCGGCCACGGCAGCCAGATCGAGGAGGTTGCGGGTGTGGGAGTCGAAGCCGCGGATGCCGCGCTCGCACAGCACCACCTGGTCGTTGCCGCGGGCCATGAGGTACTCGGCCGCGCCCAGCCATTCGTCGAGGGTAGCGCTGGGGGCGCGCTTCAGCAGCACCGGCCTGCCGGCCGCGCCGAGGCGCTTCAGCAAGGGGAAGTTTTGCATGTTCCGGGCGCCGACCTGCAGCATGTCGGCGTAGCCGGCGACCAGCGTCACATCCTCGGCGCTCATCACCTCGGTCACCACCGGCATGCCGACGCGCGCGCCCACCTCGGCCAGCAGCTTCAGGCCATGGCGGCCAAGGCCCTGGAAGGCATAGGGCGAAGTGCGGGGTTTGAAGGCCCCGCCGCGCAGCAGATGGGCGCCGGCCTGCTTCACGCCCAGCGCGGTCTCCCAGAGCTGATCGAGACTTTCCACCGAGCAGGGTCCGGCCACCACGACAACCTCTTCACCGCCGATGGCCACATTCCCAACGCGCACCACGGTGCCGGCCGGGCGGCGGGCGCGGCTGGCGAGGGCGAGAGAGGCGGCCGGCTCGAGGCGGGCAATGGCCAGCGCGGCCTCGCATTCGCGCCGCAGACGCGGCAGCGGATCGGGGTCGGGAAGGCAGGATTGATCCTCTCCGGGCAGGGCGGCAAACACCCCCGGACCGAGATAGGGCAGCGGCGCCGTCTCGTAGCCCATACGTTCCAGAAATCGCCGCACCGCGCCGGTTTGCTGCGGGCTGGCCTGCGTTCGCATGTGGATCAACATCGGAGTTTTCCTGTGGGCAAACAAAAACCCCGCTGAAGTTCGATTCAGCGGGGTGGGTATCAATCTGTCCTGTGGATATGGATTAAGGCAGACCCCTCCCGCTGTTCCGGTAATACCAATAGCTAAATCGGAATGCAGCGGCGAAGGTCATTGCGTCGAGTCCTGAATATAGCACGCGGGGGCGGGCAGGAAACCTAATATTTGCGCAACACGCCGATGACACGGCCCTGTATTTGCACGCGGGCGGCGGGCACGCGGATGGGCGGCATGGCTTCGTTGGCGGGCTGCAGGCGGATGATGCCGCCCTTTTCATGGTAGATGCGCTTGAGGGTGGCCTCGACGCCATCCACCAGCGCCACCACGATCTGGCCGTCGTCGGCCTGCTCGCGGCGCTCGACCAGCACGTAGTCGCCGTTGAGGATGTGATCCTCAATCATGCTGTCGCCGCGGACTTCGAGCACGAAGCTGGCACGGTTGCGGGTGATGTCGGCGAGCGAAATCTCCTCGGCGCCCTCGACCGCTTCCACCGGCTTGCCGGCGGCGATGCGTCCGGCCAGCGGCAGCGTATGAGAAGACGGCGGGCGCTTGGCGTGCGCCCGGCGGAGCTCGATCGAGCGGCTCTGGTTGTAGCCGCGGCGCAGGTAGCCTTTCTTCTCGAGCGCGGTCAAATGCGCGTGCACGGTGGCCAGCGAAGTAAGGTTCAGACCGGCGGCGATCTCCTCGTAGCTGGGGCAGTAGCCCTTGTCTTCCAGAAAATCCTGCAGGAACCGCAGCGTGTCGTGCTGGCGCTTGGTCAGAACCATGGGCCTGAGCATAGGCGAAGAAAATACGAAATGTCAAATTATTGGCGCGGGGGCCTCGGCCGGCTGCGCCGGCCACCCCGCTTTTCCCGAACTTCCAGAGATGCCGGGCTGGGGGCCCCATCGCCCCAGCCCGGCGCGAGGCCGAGGACGCGGCGGAGCATCGCGCTCGGGGTGCGGCGTCTGCGAGGGCTCACGACAGCATAAGAATTACTTGGCGCGGGGGGCCTCGGGCCTGCGCTGCCGCCCCCACCCGGAGGCGAGAAAGGCAGAGCACACGGCTGAGGGGGGGCCCACCGACCCCCCCCGCGCGGGGGCCC
>JBQCEU010000365.1:0-9422 GCA_051959955.1 Terriglobales bacterium
AATACGGCATGAACGCCCAACCAAGCCACGGCGAGCACAATGGCGAGCAGGCACAGCCGTCTTACCGAACTTTGCCGGGAAAACTTCAACTGCTGCTTCAAAGGTTGAATGCTGAACTGCACATGGCCAGTCTAGAATTGACACTTCGGCCAAACAAGGGGAGTATCCGTTTGGTACTGGCCTGAACTCAGAAATGACCAACGCCGTCCTCATCCTGACCCAATGCGCTTCGCGCCAGGAAGCGGAGGCCATCGCCGCGGATCTGCTGGATCAGCGCTTGGTGGCTTGCGCCTCCATCGGCGCTCCGGTCGAGTCCCACTACCACTGGCAGGGCAAACGGGAAACCTCTACGGAAATCCCCCTGGTGCTCAAGGCGCGGCGGGACCGCTGGCCGGAGGGGGAGGCAGCCATCCGGCGGCTGCACTCCTATGAGGTGCCTGAGATCATTGTGCTGGCGGTGGAGGCACGCTGCGCCGCCTACCTCAACTGGCTGGAGCAGGCCTAGGGGCGTCAGGCGGCGAAGCGGGCACGGATCTGATAGCGATCGGCCGGCGGCAGGCCAGCCACGGATTCAAACAGACAGAACTCAGCCGCCTGCCATGGCCCGCACTCCACTGCCGCAAGGCTACGCCAGCCCGGCAGCCTCTCTCCGTGCGGCAGCCGTCCCAGGCTGACGTGGGGGGTGAAGGGCCGCTCGTCCGGGCGGATGCCCAGCCGCGAAAGTTCACTACCCAGATCGTCGGCCAGCTTCCGCAGCAGCGGCGTGGGCGCCACGCCGGCCCACAAGGTGCGCGGCCGCTGGAGACTTGGGAATGCGCCAACGGAAGTCAGCATCAGCGGAAACGCCGCCCAGCGGACATTGGCCGCCGCGGCAGCCAATTCAGCGGCGCGCTCGGCAGGCCAATCGCCGATGAATTGCAGGGTGAGATGGAGTGCGGCCGGATGTTCCCACTTCACCTCCGGCCACTGCCGCTGCCAGCTTGCCAAGGCTTCCGCCAACCTTTGTTGCACGGGGTTGAGGACGGGCAGGGCAAAAAAACAGCGCATGCGCGCTCCGGCGAGTCTAGCGGTTGGGTTTCCAGCGCAGTACCGGCTGGCGGGCGGCGGCGACCTCGTCGAGGCGGCGGATTTTGGTGGTGTAGGGAGCGCCGGTGACCAGCTCGGGCTGGGTGCGGGCCTCCTCGGCGATGGCGCGGAGAGCGGCGATGAACTCATCCATCTCCTGGCGGTTGGCGCTTTCGGTGGGTTCGATCATGAGCGCGCCGCGGACAACCAAGGGGAAGGAGACGGTATAGGGGTGGAAGCCGTAGTCAATCAAGCGCTTGGCGATGTCACCGGTGTGGACGCCGTTCTGGGCCTGCAGGGAGTCGCTGAAGACCACCTCGTGCATGGAGGGGGTGGAATAGGGGAGAGCGTAGTGGCCTTCCAGCTTCTTGCGGATATAGTTGGCGTTCAGCACCGCGTCCTCGGTGGTCTGCTTCAGGCCGTCGCTGCCGTTGGCCATGAGGTAGGCCAGGGCGCGGGTGAACATGCCGAAGTTGCCGTAGAAGGCGCGCACGCGGCCAATGGATTGGGGGCGGTCGTAGTCGAGCGTGGCTTTCCGCGTGAGCACCGGAATGGGCAGGTAGGGCTCGAGCTCGCGCTTGACCGCCACCGGGCCGGCGCCAGGACCGCCGCCGCCATGGGGCGTGGAGAAGGTCTTGTGCAGGTTGAGGTGCATGACGTCCACGCCGAAGTCGCCGGGGCGGGCGCGGCCAACGAGGGCGTTCATGTTGGCGCCATCCATGTAGAGCATGCCGCCGCGCTCGTGGACCAGATCGGCGATGCGGTGGATGTCTTCCTCGAAGATGCCGAGGGTGTTGGGATTGGTGAGCATGAGGGCCGCGACGTCGCCGGTCATCTGGCGGTCGAGGCTGGACATGTCCACCGTGCCGTCGGGGTTGGACTTGAGGTTCTCGACCTGGTAGCCGGCGATGGCGGCGGTGGCGGGGTTGGTGCCGTGGGCGGAGTCGGGAATCAGGACCTTGCGCCGCCGGTCGCCCCGCGCGGCCAGCGCGGAGCGCACCAGCAGGATGCCGGTCAACTCGCCCTGGGCCCCGGCGGCAGGCTGCAAGGTAATGGCGTCCATGCCGGTGATTTCCAGCAGGTAATCCGAAAGCAGGCGCATGATGCGCAGCGCGCCGCGCGAGAGCGATTCGGGCTGCAGCGGATGGCCGTCGCCCAGGCCCTCGATGCGGGTGACGTGCTCGTTGACCCGCGCGTTGTACTTCATGGTGCAGGAGCCGAGGGGGTAGATGCCGGTATCCACGCCGTAGTTCCAGGTGCTCAGCCGGGTGTAGTGGCGGATGACCTCAAGTTCGCTCAACTCGGGAAAGTCGGGGATATCGGTGCGCGATTTTGGAAGCTGCGCGGTGGGAACGTCGAGGTCGGGGAGTTGATAGCCGCGCTTGCCGGGAGAAGAGACCTCGAAGAGCAGGGCTTCGTTCTGCACGAGGTGCCGGGCGGCTCGGGTGCCGGCTGGCTTGGAAAGGTTGTCGTTGTCTTCGAGCATGGACCTAGACCTCGCTCAGCAGTGACACCAGCCGGTCAAGGCGGGCGCGGGGAATGGTTTCGGTGGCGCAGACCAGCAAGGCCTCTCCCAGCTCCGGGTAGTAGCGCTTGAGTGGCAGGCCGGGAATGATCTTCTCCTGGTTCAGCCTGGTCTCGACCTCCGCCAAGGGGCGGCGGAGCCGCACGACGAACTCGTGAAAGCGAGGGGCGGGGAAGAGCACTTCCAGTCCGGCGTCTTGGCAAGCCCGGGCCAGATAGGCGCTCTTGGCCAGGTTCTGTTCTGCCAGCTCACGCAGACCCTGGCGTCCGTAGGTGGCCATGAAGATGCTGGCCATGAGCGCACACAAAGCCTGGTTGGTGCAGATGTTGGAGGTCGCTTTTTCGCGCCTGATGTGCTGCTCCCGGGTGGAAAGCGTCAGCACGAAGCCGCGCTCGCCATTGCTGTCGCGTGCTTCGCCGACCAGGCGGCCCGGCAAACTGCGCACGAACTTCTCGCGGCTGGCGAGGATGCCGGCATAGGGGCCGCCAAAGCCGACCGGAATGCCGAATCCCTGCAGTTCCATGGCCACAATGTCCGCGGCCGCCGGAGCGGGCAGCAGGCCGAGCGAAACCGGCTCAGCGATGACCGCCACCAGCAGGGCGCCCTGCGCATGGGCGATTTCGGCGGCGGCCTCCCAGTCCTCGATCGTGCCGAAGAAGTTGGGGCTCTGCAGGGCGACGGCCGCAGTGTTGCCGGTGACGGCGGATTTGAGCGCGTTGAGGTCGAGGCGGCCATCAGCGAGGAAGGGAACCTCGGCGATGGGGAACTCCCGCGGCTTGGTCAGGCTGGTGAGCACCTCGCGGTACTGTGGGTGAACGCTGCGGGCCACGACCAGGCCCGAGCGGCCGGTGACCCGCGCCGCCATCATGCAGGCTTCGTTAAGCGCCGTCGAGCCATCGTACATGCCGGCGTTGGCGACCTCCTGGCCGGTGAGCTGGCAGATCATGGTCTGGAACTCGAAGATGGCCTGGAGCGTGCCCTGGGATATTTCGGGCTGGTAGGGCGTGTAGGCGGTGAACCACTCGCCCCGGCTGATCAGTTGATCGAGATGAGTGGGCCGGAAGTGGTGGTAGGCGCCGGCGCCAAGAAAGGAGGTGAAGCCGGGGGCATTGTCGCGCGCCGCGTCCTGAAACCAGGCAATGATTTCGGCCTCCGAGCGGCCCGTGGGAATATCCAGCGGGCGCTGCAGGCGGCAGTATTCCGGGATGTGTTCAAAGAGCACATCCACCGAGTTGAGTCCCAGTTCCGCCAGCATCTCGCGGCGGATGGCATCCGAGGTCGGTAGGTAACGCATTGTCTGTGGGCTGAGCTAGTGGCTTTCGGCTTCGGCAACGAACTTGGTGTAAGCGGCGGCGTCCATGAGCTTGGTGGCTTGGCTGGGGTCGGTCAGTTCGACCTCCACCATCCAGGCGGCGCCGTGGGGGTCCTGGTTGAGGAGCTCCGGAGACTTGACCAAAGCCTCGTTGATGGCTTTGATCTTGCCGCTGACCGGAGCAAACACCTCCGAGACCGCCTTCACCGACTCCACCGTGCCGAGCGATTGGCCGGCATTGAGGACCGTGCCCACGGCCGGCAGTTCGACAAACACGATGTCCCCCAACTGCTGCTGGGCAAAATCGGAGATGCCGATTTTTGCGGTGTTGCCCGTTGGGGCAACCCATTCATGTTCAGTGGTATAGCGAAAGTTGTTGGGGTAGTCCATGACGCAGTCTCCGGGTTACCTTGAGCGCTTGTAGAAAGGCAGGGGGACAACTTGGGCGCGGGCCGTGCGGTTGCGAATCTGGATTTCCAGTTCAGTACCCGGCGCAGACAAGGCTACCGGCACGTAAGCCATGCCGATGTTTTTCTGCAAAAAGGGCGCGGGTCCACCGCTGGTGACGTGGCCGATTTCGCGGCCCTGATGGAGCACGGGGTAGCCGTCGCGCCCGATGCCCGGTTCCATCATTTCGAAGCCCACCAGCTTGCGCTGGAGGCCGTCGCGCTGCTGCTGCTCCAGGACGGCTTTGCCCAGGAACTCGGGCTTGCCCAGCTTGGTGATCCACGCCAAGCCGGCCTCCAGAGGAGTGGTGGTGTCATCAATTTCATGGCCATAGAGCGCCATGGCGGCCTCCATGCGCAGCGTATTGCGGGCGCCGAGGCCGCAGGGCAGGATACCGGCATCGCGACCGGCATCGAGCAGGCCGTTCCAGATCGCTTCCGAGTGCTCCGGGTCGAAATAGAGCTCGAAGCCGTCCTCGCCGGTGTAGCCGGTCCGGGCGATGATGCACTCCACGCCCAACACCTTGCCGGTGGTGAACCAGTAGTACTTGATGGGGGCCAGGGCGATGGAGGTGAGCGGCTGCAGGATCGAAAGCGCCTTCGGGCCTTGAATCGCCAATTGGGAGTAGCCGTCGCTGACGTTGGTCACCTGCGCGTCGAAGTGATTCTGGCGGCAGATATACTCGAAGTCTTTGTCACAGTTGGCGGCGTTCACCACCAGCCAGTAGTGCTGGTCGGTGAACTTGTGCACCAGCAGGTCGTCCACGAAGGTTCCCTGGGCGGTCATGAGCCCGCTGTATTGGGCCTGATCGAGGTGCAGCTTGGAAGCATCGTTGGAGGTGACGTGCTGGACGAGATCGAGGGCCTGGCGGCCCTGGACGGCGATTTCGCCCATGTGGCTGACATCGAAAAGGCCGGCGCGTTCGCGCACGGCGCGGTGCTCGGGGATGATGCCGCTGTACTCCACCGGCATCTCCCAGCCGCCAAAGGGCACCATCTTGCCGCCCAACCGGCGATGCGCGTCATAGAGGGCGGTGCGGCGCATCGGGCTGGCGGCGGGAGCAGGATTGTTGCTCATGCGTTCTCCGGGTGGGAACTTGTACGTTAGCATGGAGCGTGGCCGCTATTCCAGAGGCAGGCATCCTTCAGACGGGTTTTCGGCGGGCGACGGGCGAGGGAACCGCCGCCTACGCCGCCCAGTTTCCCCAACTAGCCCGTACCCAACACTTCCGTAAGCTGCGCTTGCCCGGCACGGTTCAGGTCTCCTCGCTGGGCATCGGCACCTATTTGGGGCCGGCCACTGAGGCTGCCGATGAGACCTACGCGGCTGCCCTGCAGGCGGCTTTGGCCGGCGGCATCAATCTTATTGACACGGCCATCAACTACCGTGGCCAACGCAGCGAAAGGATGATCGGGCGCGTGCTGGCGGCTTCGCCTCTGCCGCGCGAGCAGGTGTTTGTTTGCACCAAGGCCGGGTTTGTCCCGGAAGGGATGTCGCTGCCGGCGGGGCTGATCCGGCCGGGCGATCTGGTGGCCGGCTGCCATAGCATGTCGCCGGTGTTCCTGGCCCACCAATTGCAAACCAGCCTTGACAACCTGGGCCTGGAGGCGGTGGATGTCTTCTACCTGCACAATCCAGAAACTCAGCAGGCCGAACTCAGCCGCGAGGAGTTCTACCGCCGGGTGCAAGCCGCCTTTGTGGTGCTGGAGAAGATGGCCGATCAGGGCAGAATCGGCAGCTACGGAATCGCCACCTGGAGCGGCCTGCGGGTGCCCCCCGATGCTGCGGATTACCTCGACCTCAACCGCATGGTGGCCATCGCCCGGAGCTTGGCCGGCGAAGCGCACCACTTCCGTTTTGTGCAGATGCCCTACAACCTGGGCATGCCCGAGGCCTACGCGCTGCTCAACCAGACGGTCGAAAAGCCACCGTACGTGTCCCCCCTCAACGCCGCGTTTCGGTTGGGCTTGCATACCATCGCCTCGGCCAGTCTGATGAGCGGCCATCTGCATAGCCTGCCCGACGATGCCCGGTCTTATCTGCAGCCGTTTTTGCCCGCAGGTTCCTCCGATGCCGAGTTGGCCCTGCAGTTCGTTCGCTCTACTCCGGGTATCACTTCCGGCCTGGTGGGGATGGCGCAACCCGAGCATGTGACCGCCAACCTGCGGGCCGCCGCCATCGCGCCTTCCCCGCCAGCGCAAGTGGGACGGCTGCTTCAGCAGTAGAGTAGTAGGCACTATGCTCATGCGTGTTTGGCGGTTGGCGGCTCTCGCCGGGCTGGCGCTGCTGTTGCTGGCGCCTCTCGCGGGCCAGGGGTTCTCCATTGAACAGGCGCTCAGCTATCCGTTCCCCGATGGTTTGACCGCGGCAGCGCAGGGTGAGCGCGTGGCCTGGGTGTTCAATCTGCGCGGGGCGAGAAACGTCTGGGTCGCCGATGGACCATCGTTTGCCGCACGTCAGGTGACGCACTATGCGGGCGACGATGGCATGCCGATCGCCAGCTTGAGGCTTACGCCCGACGGCCGCACCGCGGTTTACGCGCGGGGAAGCGAGACCAACGGTCAGGGAGAGGTTGCCGACCCCACCAGCAACGTGCAGCGGCCGCAGCAGCAGGTGTGGGCGGTGGATGTTGCGGGGGGCGCCCCGCGCCTGCTGGGGGCCATGAACTGCCGGCCGGAAGGATGCGAGGACATCCAGATTTCACCCGACGGGAGCCAGGCGGTGTGGAGCGGTGGGGGGCAGTTGTGGCTGGCGCCGGTCTCGGGCGTTACGCCGGCGCGGTCGTTGGCCTATATCCGCGGCAATATCTCGCAACCGCAGTGGTCGCCCGACGGGCGGGCGATTGCCGTCGTGAGCAATCGGGGCACCCACGCGCGGATTGGGGTGTATCGCGTTGGCGACGAGACGCTGAACTGGGTGGCGCCGAGCGTCTTCTATGACCGGCTGCCGCGCTGGTCGGCGGATGGCTCGCAGCTTGCCTTTGTACGGGTGTACAGCGGCGGCGGGTTCTTTTCAGGAAGCCGTCAGCCCTGGGGCATTGAGGTCTGGGACACGCGCAGTGGGAAGGCACGGGAGATCTGGCATAGTCCGGCGGGTCCGGGCGGGTCCTATCCCTATGAGGGGGAATGGGAAGAGGATGCCTTCCAGTTCGTGGCGGGCGACCGCATCCTGTTTGCGTCCCAGCAGGACGGCTGGCCGCATCTGTACTCGATCCCGGCCAGCGGTGGGGCGGCGCTGTTGCTGACGCCCGGCAGCTATGCCTTTCAAGGCGTGGCGGTGACCCCCGACCGCCAGTCGGTGCTGTTCGCCTCCAACGAAAACGATGTGGACCGGCGGCATATCTGGAAGGCCCGCGTGGACCGGCCGGGAACCGCGGCCCTGACCCGCGGAGCGACGATCGAATGGGCTCCGGTGGTGACGGGCGATGGGAAGGCCTACCTGTGTTTGGGTTCGACCGGAACGCAGCCGGCCATGCCCTACCACATCACGCCGCAGGGCCGGGAGATGGTCGCGGCGGCGGAGCTGCCGGCCGATTACCCGTCGGCCCGGATGGTCGAGCCGCGGCAGGTGGTGTTCAAGAGCCTGGACGGACTGGAGATTCACGGCCAGTTGTTTGTGCCCCGCGGGCAAGCGGGGGAGAAGCATCCGGGGCTGGTATTCACCCATGGGGGTCCGCCGCGGCAGATGCTGCTCGGTTTCCATCCCATGGACGCCTACAACTACATGTACGCGGCCAACGAATACCTGGCGAGCCGAGGGTACGTGGTGCTGTCGGTGAACTACCGGCTGAGCATCTTTTATGGACGGGCTTTCCGCGAGCCGGCGCACGCCGGGGCACAGGGGGCTTCGGAGTACCAGGACGTGCTGGCGGGGGCGCGTTATCTGCAATCGCTGCCGGAGGTGGACGCGCAGAAGATCGGGTTGTGGGGAGGCTCGTATGGCGGCTATCTCACCGCCATGGGGCTGGCGCGCAACTCGGACGTCTTCAAGGCCGGGGTGGATTACGCCGGGGTGCATGACTGGAGCGCCTTCCTGGGCGGGGGGAACAGCGCGGCGCGGCAGACGGCGGTGGCCTCGTCGCCAGTCGGTGCCATCGCCAGTTGGAAGTCACCGGTGCTGCTGATCCAGGCCGACGACGACCACAATGTGCCCTTCGCCCAGACGGTGGACCTGGTGAAGCGGCTGCGACAGCACCAGGTGCCCTATGAGTTGATGGTGATCCCCGACGAAGTGCATGACTCGCTGCTGTGGAGGACATGGGTCCGGGTATTCGGCGCCACGGGAGATTTCTTTGACCGGGTCCTGCGGCAGGGCGGGGCGGTGCACGCGCCGGGCTCCGAGCTACACTAAAAAGAGTACGGAGCGACACCTATGCTGCTGAAAAAAGAACGCCTCTTCACCCCTGGCCCGACGGCGCTGCTGCCGCAGGCGCAGGCCGCCATGGCGGCGATGTCCATGCATCACCGCACGCCCGAGTTTCGTGCCGTGGTCACGGCCACCCTGAAGCGCTTGCAGGCGTTTTTGGCGACCAAGAACGACGTGATTTTGCTGGCGTCGTCCGGTACGGGGGCGATGGAAGCGGCGCTGGTGAACCTGGCATCGCCAGGGGAGCGGGTGCTGGTCATGTCGGCGGGCAAGTTCGGTGAGCGCTGGGACAAGCTCGCCAAGGCGTATGGATGCAGCGTGGATCTGGTGCAACTGCCGTACGGAGAGAGCTTCGGGGCCGAACATGTGAAAGGGAGGCTCCTGGGCGCCAACGCGACGCGCATTCTCATGGTGCAGGCTTCGGAGTCGTCCACCGGCTGCAAGCACGACATTGCCGCGATCGCGCGCGCGGCCCGGGCGGAGAAGTCCGATGTCCTGATCCTGGTGGATGGCATCACGGGTGTGGGAACCCAGCAGCTCGACATTGACGCCTGGGATCTGGACATCGTGGTGGGCGGTTCCCAGAAGGCGGTGATGTTGGCGCCAGGGCTGGCGTCCCTGTGCGTCCGCGAGCGGGGGTGGGCGGCGTTGGAGGCCTCCACGGCGCCGCGGTTCTACTTCGACCTGCGCCGCGAGCGGAAGTCGCAG
>JBQCEU010000366.1:0-2022 GCA_051959955.1 Terriglobales bacterium
ATCAGGGTGACGTCGCTGGCTTCGGTGGCGATGTCGGCGCCGGCGCCGATGGCGATGCCGACATCGGCCTGGGCGAGGCTGGGCGCGTCGTTGATGCCGTCGCCCACCATGGCGACCACACGGCCTTCGCCCTGCAGCCGCTTCACCTGCCCAACCTTGTCGCCGGGCAGGAGTTGGGCATAGACGTGATCGATGCCGACCTGACGGGCCACCGCCTGCGCCGTGGCTTGGGCGTCGCCGGTCAACATCACCACATCCAGTCCCATGGCGCGCAGTTGGCGAATGGTGGCCGCGGCGGAGGGCTTGACCGGATCGGCGATGGCGATCAGTCCGGCGAGCTGACCATCGACGGCGAGCCAGGTGACGGTGCGTGCCTGCGCCGCCAGGGCAGCGACACGCTCCTCCCACCCCGAGACCGGGACGTTGAGCGACTGCAGCAGGGCGAGATTGCCGATGGCCACGGCGCGGCCAGCGACGACGGCACGAGCGCCCTTGCCGGTGATGCTGACGAACTCCTGCGCGCCATCCCCACGCAGGCCGCGCTCGGCGGCGGCGAGGCGAATGGCGGCGGCCAACGGATGCCCGGAGTTCTGCTCGATGGCGGCGGCCAGCGTCAAGATTTCGGTCTCGCTCCAGTTTTCGGCCGGAAGAATTTCGGTCACCGCCGGTTTGCCGGCTGTGATGGTGCCGGTTTTGTCGAGCACGACGGTGGTGAGCGCCTGGGCGCGTTCCAGAGCCTCGCCGCTGCGAATCAGCACGCCCGATTCCGCCGCCTTGCCGGTGGCGACCATGATGGCAGTGGGCACCGCCAGCCCCATGGCGCAGGGGCAGGCGATCACCAGCACCGTCACCGCCGTGAGGAACGACCACAGCAGGTGCGGAGCCGGGCCGAGATCGAACCACACAATAAACGTGACCAGGGCCAGCGAGATCACCACCGGGACGAAGACGCCGGCAACGCGGTCGGCCAGGCGCTGAATAGGCGCCTTCGATCCCTGCGCCTCGCGCACCAGCCGGACGACCTGGGCCAGGGCGGTATCCTTGCCGACGCGGGTCAGCTCAATGATGAGCGCGCCGGCGCCGTTCATGGTGGCGCCCACAGCCTCATCGCCGGGATGCTTTTGCACCGGCACCGGCTCGCCGGTGAGCATGCTCTCATCGACCGCGCTGGCGCCCTCTACCACCATGCCGTCGGCAGGGATGCGCTCGCCAGGGCGAACGCGGATGCGGTCCCCTACCGCCAACTCTTCGATGGCGACTTCGACTTCGCCGCCGCCGCGCAGCACGTGCGCCGTCTTCGGCTGCAGGGCGAGCAGGCTGCGGATGGCGGTGGAGGTTTCGCCCTTGGCGCGCGCTTCCATGAAGTTGCCGGCCAGAATCAGCGCGATGATCCAGACCACGGCTTCGTAATACACGCCGGCAGGCATGCCGTGGCGCAGAAACAGTTGCGGAGCGAGGGTGGTGAGCAGCGAAAACAGCAGTGCCGCGCCCGTGCCGAGGGCGATGAGCGTGTTCATGTCGGCGCTGCGGTGACGAAACGCCTTCCATGCCCGCACATAGAAGTGCCGCCCTGCCCACAGCACCACCGGCAGCGTGCAGGCCAGCGACAACCAGCGCAGCATCGGGGCGGAGAGATGGAACAGGAAGGGCGCCGCCAGCATGAGCAGATGGTCGAGCGGCGCCATCCAGCGCAGCAGCGGGTCGGGAGTGGCGCCGCCGGAGAGATGGTCCAGCGGCATGGCCAGCAGCATGACTGCGATGCCGGCGGCCAGGCTGACCTGAAATTTGACGCGCAGCCCGCGCAGTTCGGTGGCGCGGCGGCGGTCATCGGACTCCGCCTGCGAAGCGCCGGGCGCCGGGGCAGCCACGTCGAAGCCACGGGCCCGCAGCGCGCGCTGCAGGTCGGCCGGCGTCAGTTCACCCGGCACGTACTCCACCTGCAACTCGCCACTGGCCAGACTCAGGCGGGCGGAGACCACGCCCGGCATGCCGCTGACGGCACGCTCGACCGGCGTGGCCTCG
>JBQCEU010000367.1:0-12242 GCA_051959955.1 Terriglobales bacterium
GGCGGCGCGGGCGGAGTACCAACTGCTGGTGGAGCACTTCACCTGCGGCGACTGGTTTTCGAAGCCGGAGTGCATCGGCAAGGAAGTGGACCGGTATCAGGATTACGTGAAGAAGTATCCGCGGGGACCGATGTCGGCGGAGGCGGCCTTCGATGCCGTGTACCGCGAGGGCATCGCCTGGACCATCTACAGCCAGCCGGGCAAGAACCAGGACGCGGGGAAAGCGGAGGATTTCGCCCGCAAGGTGGCGGCGGACGCGGCGCGGCTGCAGCAGGATTACCCCGGCGCCGATTGGGCCGCGCGCGGGGCGCTGGTGGCGTTTCAAGTGGCCCGCCACTCGCCGCTCAAGCTGCCGGGCTCGACGCCGCTGGGCGGGCCGTAGGCGGGCAGCGGCAGCGGCCAAATTTCCGCGATTTGTCTCGTTTGGGGAGCTAAGCTGCTGAAAACAAAGCAGCGAGCGTGAGACTTGCGTGAGGTGCTCCTTTTTTAAATTTTCAAGCTGCCCGCCGCCGCACATGGCCGGCACGGCGTCCCCTGAGGCTGCGGACTCGGTAGAAACGGCTCCGCCGGGCTGCTACTTGGATGCGGATGGGACGTTCGGGGCGGCTTCGTCCCCCTCTTTTGTGGTGAGCGGATACGGCCGGCCGTGGCCGGGATAGACCATGCGCGCGCCCAGGCGGTGGAGGCACTGCCAACTGCGGGCGGCGAGGCGGCCGGCGTCGTCATCGGTCAGCATCGTTTGGGGCGTCAGGTCGCCAGTGAAGACAGGCCCGGCGTCGAGCAGCAGCGAAACGCTATCGTCGGAGTGCCCGGGGGTGGAGACGATCTCACCCGCCAGGCCGATGCCGGCCAGCAGGCCGCGGCTGGCCGCCGGCATCAGGTCAACATTGTCGTGGAGGCTGATGTCGAGGTAGTGATCCTGCGGCTTGGTCCACTGCTTCATCAACGGGTTGGCGGCGCGCTGGGTCTCCATGACCAGCAGTTTCACCCCCGCCTGCTTCAGCTCCTGAGCGCAGCCGGCGTGGTCAATGTGGTAATGAGTGGCGAGGGCGAAGCGGATATTACTCAGCACCACGCCCATGCGCTGCAACTGCGCGCGTAGGGCAGCCATGCCGCCCGGCCAGCCCAAGTCCACCAGCAGGCGCTGGTGACCCGAGCCCACCACCCAGTAATTGGTGGAACGGTAGCCAACGTTGACTATGGGGATGTTGATGGGCGCGGTCGCGCCCACTCAGATGAACATCTCCTCGTCCTGGTAAACCGGACGGGCGCCGGGACCGGAGCGGCGGCGGAAGAAGAAGTCGAGGCCGGTGCGGAGGCCATGCATCAGGGCGTTGGCGTCCTGCATGGGACGCAGCACCGTCTGGCGCACCGAATTGGCGATGGTGTCCACCGTGGTCAGGCACGAGCCGAGGGCCTCATCCACCCGCACCATCTGCAACTCCAGGCGGGCGCCGAAGTCGGTGGCGAAAGCGTCGGCGCGGCGCATCTGGTCGCGCGCCAGGGTGGTCATCTCCGCCAGGTTGGTGGCCACCGTATCCAGCTTGGGGCGGGTCTCGGTGATCAGCGACTGCACTTGCGGCAGCAGCGGCTCGACCTTATCGGCCAGGGTGCTGATGCGGCGCGCCAGGCCCTGCATCGCCAGCCACTGCCCCACCATGGCCACGGCGGCGAGCGCGATGAAAATGACCAGCAGGATGTCGGTGACGGACATGGGAATGAATTAGAGCTGCGGGCCGGTTTCGCGCTTGGGTTCCATGCCGGCGGCTTCGCGGTAGGCCTGTTTGCCGGCCTCGACCGCGGCCTGGAACTGATCAATCTGGCGGGTGACCGCGGCGCGGCCGCGATCGGCGATGTCGGAGGCCTGGGTGCGCAGACCGCCGGCCTGCTGCCGCCACTCTTCGGCCTTGCCGCGGAACTTTTCGCGACCCTCGCCGGCCTTGTCGCGCAGCATGCCGCGCGTCTCTTCGCCCGATTGCGGAGCATAGAGCACGCCCACCAGCGCGCCCACGGTCACGCCCAGCAAAAACCACATGCCTCTGGATTCCGACATATTGCCTCCACTGTGGCGATGCTAGCACCCCGGAGGAGGTGAATTCAATGTCAACTTGTATGCAGGCTCGTCCACACGGCCTGGGCGCGGGCGGCGGGCAGCACGTCACCCAGCGCCTCGGGGCTGGCCTCGCGCACCGCCGCCAGGCTGCCGAAGCGCCCCAGCAGCTTGCGCGCCGTGGCCGGACCGACGCCGGGAATGCCCAGCAGCTCCGAGCGCAGGTTGGCCTTGCCGCGGCGCTGGCGGTGGAAAGTGATGGCGAAACGGTGGGCCTCGTCGCGGATCTGCTGCAGGATTTGCAGCGCGGGCGCGGAGCGGTCGAGGCGGATGGGCGCGGATTCGCGGCCGGGAACGTAGATCAGCTCCTCGCGTTTGGCCAGGCTGGCCAGCGGCAGCGCGCCCAGGTTCAATTCCTCGAGCACTTTCAGAGCGGCGTGGAGCTGGCCGATGCCGCCGTCAATCAAAACCAGATTGGGCAGGGCGGCATTTTCCGCCAGCCGGCGGCGGTAGCGCCGGCCCACCACTTCGGCCATGGACTTGAAATCGTCCACCCCCTCGGTTTCGCGGATGCGGAACTTGCGGTACTGGCCGCGTTTCATGCCGCCGCCCTCCCACACCACCATCGAGGCCACCGTTTCGGCGCCTTGAAAATGCGAGATGTCGAAGCACTCAATGCGTCCAGGTTCGTCACCCAGTTCCAGGCCCAGGGCAGCGCCCAGGGCGCGCCAGTGCTCGGTTGCCTGCTGCTCGCGCGAGGGGGCGCGGAAGCGGCGCTGGAACGACATACGCGCGTTGCGGGCCGCCAGCTCCAGCATCTCCTTCCTGGCGCCGCGCTGTGGCACCGCGATCTCGACCGCGCCGCCGCGCTGCGCCGCCAGCGCGGTTTCGAGGCCCTCGCGGTCATCGAAGTCGAGCGGGGCATCCATGCGCGGCGGCAGGTAGGGCTGGCCGAGGTAGATCTGCTTCAACAGCGCGCCCAGCAGTTCGGCGTCGGAAGCCGCCTCCTCCGGCAGCTCTTCCCAGAAGTATTCGCGCCGGTCCACCACGCGGCCGTTTCGGAGGTGGAAGATATGGAGTGCCGCGCGCGCCCCCTCGCGATACAGGCCGATGATGTCGGCATCCTGGCCGCTGAGGGCGTGCATCTTCTGCCGCTCGTGAATATCGTCCAGCACGGTCAACAGATCGCGAAAGCGGGCCGCCTCCTCGAAGTGCTCGGCGGCGGCGGCCTGGTCGCGGCGCCGGCGCAGCTCGCGCGTCAGCTCGTGCTGGCGTCCGCCGAGGAACAGGCGCACGTCGCGCACCGCCTGCTCGTACTGGTCCGGCTCCACCAGGCCCTGGACGCAAGGACCGAGGCAGCGTTGGATGTGGGACTCGAGGCAGGGGCGCGGGTGGAAGCGGGAGAGGTCCACGCGGCAGGACGGCACCTTGAAGTGCCGGTTGATGAAGCGCGCCAGGCGGTAGGCGAAGCCGGCGGGAAAGTAGGGGCCAAAGTACTCCGAGCCGTCGTTTTCAAGCCGGCGGGTGACGTAAATGCGCGGGTAAGGCTCGCGGGTCAGGCGAATGTAGGGGTAAGTCTTGTCGTCGCGCAGCAGCACGTTGAAGCGCGGTAGATACTGCTTGATCAGGGTATTTTCCAGCGCCAGCGCTTCGGCTTCGGTATCCACCAGGATCGTCTCAAAGTCCACCGCCTCGCGCAGCAGCGAGCCGGTCTTGGCGTTCTCGCTCTGTCCGGTCAGAAAGTAGGTGCGCACACGGGCGCGCAGATCCTTGGCTTTGCCGACGTAGATGACGGTTCCTTCGGCGTTTTTGAACAGATACACGCCAGGCTGGGTGGGGAGCTGGCGGGACTTCGTACTCAGGTCCACAAGTAAATTTTACCGCGTGAGCAGGTGACTTACCTCAACCTTGGGAGGCAAGTGCGCCGTAAAACGGCTGGAAATGGCCGGTTTGTAGTTTGGCACGCCTCGTGCATCGAATCAGGGTGGAGGCTGCCATGCCCGCAACCATTCGTTCCCTTTCTCAACCTCGTTTGCTGATGATCGGCTCCCTCGCCGCCGCGATGCTCGTGGCCGGTGGCTGCACCACGAAAAAGTACGTTCGGCAGCAGACCGCGCCGCTGATGGAGCACGTCAACCAACTGGATGCGGAGACGGCGAAGAACACCAACGCCATCCGCGATACCGACCAGCGCACCCAGAAGGGGCTGGAGGATGTGAACGCGTCCACCGACAAGGCGCTGGCCTCGGCCCAGCAGGCACAGGAGCAAGCCAGTCAGGTGAACTCGAAACTGGCCAACACCTCGAATCAGATCGAGGCGCTGGACAAGACCGTGGCCAACCTCGAGGACTACAAGCAGACCAGCGAGGCCACGGTGCATTTCGGCTTTGACAAGGCGACGCTGACCCCGGAGGCGAAGTCGGAGCTGGACAAGGTGGTGGCGCAACTGCAGCAAGATAGCCACGGCATTTTGGAAGTGCAGGGCTACACCGACACTACGGGGCCGGCGGCGTACAACGACAAGTTAAGCCAGCGGCGCGCCGACGCGGTGGTGCGGTATCTGGAGGCCAACAACATCGCCCCCCACCGCATTTACTTGATTGGGTTGGGCGAGAACCAGCCGGTGGCGCCCAACACCACCCTGGCGGGCCGGAAAGAGAATCGGCGCGTGGACTTGAAGATCCTCACCAACGGGCTGGCGGGCAGCGGGAGCAGCGGGCAATAGGCCCGACCAGCTTCAGGGCCACGTCACCGGCCGCTGGCGCCCGGCTGTACCATGGAAGAATGGTACGCATGCTGGGCGTAGCGGCCGGTTTGGCTGTCTGCGGGACAATCATGGCCTTGTCCGGCCAGCGCGTCCATCCGCCCGCGCCGCCGGGGCCGCGCGGCGATGTGCAGCCGCTGCCCCATCCGCCCGCGTTAAAAAACGTACCTTCGCCGGGGGCGGAGGAGTCCACTGTGAAGGCGCCGCCGCCCGATCCGCTGCTGGCGGGCCATGACCTGAGCGTGGGCACTTTCTATTACGACCGGGGTGATTATCCGGGGGCGCTGGGGCGCTTTCACGACGCCATCTACAACGATCCCAAGCTGGCCGAGGCTTACTGCCGGGCCGGCGATACCGAGCTGAAATTAAAGCATTTGGCGGCGGCACGGGCGGAGTGGGGCCGATGCATGCAGGTGGCGGGCGAAGGCAAGTGGGCCGCCCACGCCCGCAGCGCCCTGCGTGAGCACAAGGAGCGTTCGTAAGCGCATGCAACGAGCGGTTTGGCGCGCCATAAGGCCGTACCTGGGCCGCTACCGCGGCCGGCTGGCGGCGGGCTTGGCAATCCTGCTGGTCAACACCGCGGTGCTGGTGCTGATCCCCTACATCATTGACTTGGCCATCAATGATTTGGGCGCGGGCATCACCCTCGCCAAGCTGCTGACGTACTGCGTGCTGTTGATGATTACCGTCACCGCGCGCGGGATTCTGAATTACTACCAGCGGCTGATCCTGATCACCATATCGCGGCTGATCGAGTTTGACCTGCGCAACGCCCTGCTGGCGAAGATCGAGACGCTGGCGCAGGGCTTCTTCCATCGCTACCGCACCGGCGACCTGATGGCGCGCTCGGTCAATGACCTGAGCGCGGTGCGCAACATGGTGGGGCCGGGGATCATGTACTCGGCGCAGGCGGTGGTGCTGTTTGTTTACGTGATCACCATCCTCTGGCACATGGATCCGGTGCTGACGCTGATCGCCTTCGTGCCGGCGCCGTTCGTGTCGCTGGCGGTGCAGTGGTTCGGCAAGCGAATTCACGAACGCTTTGAGCGCATCCAGAGCATGTTCAGCAGCCTGGCGACGCGGGTGGAAGAGAACCTGAGCGGGCTGCGGCTGGTGCGCGCCTACGCGCGCGAAGACATCGAGGAGGAGAAGTTCGACCGGCTCAACCGCGACTACGTGCAGCGCAATCTGCGGCTGGTGGTGCTTTCGGGGGCCTTTGATCCGCTCCTGCAGTTTCTGCTGGGCGTGGCCTTCGTGCTGGTGCTGTGGTTCGGCGGGCGGGCGGTGCTGGAGCACCGCATCACCATCGGCGGGTACGCGGCCTTCAACCTGTACATGGCCCAAATGGCGTTTCCGATGATCGCCCTGGGCTACGTCATCAACCTGGTGCAGCGCGGCGCGGCTTCGATGACCAGGCTGCAGGAGATCCTGGACGAGAAGCCGGAGATCGCCGACGGACCGGAGACTGACCCCTCGATCACCGGGGTGCGGGGCGAGATCGAGTTCCGCCATCTGAACTTTGCCTACGGCGGGCAGCCGGTTTTGCGCGACTTCAACCTGCGCATTCCGGCGGGGAGCACGGTGGCGCTGGTGGGGGCGACCGGCAGCGGCAAGAGCACGCTGGTGTCGCTGATCCCGCGCCTGCTGGACGCGGCGCCGGGCATGGTGCTGGTGGATGGGAGGCCGATCCGCGAGATCCCGCTGGCGGTGCTGCGGCGGCACATCGGCTGGGTGCCCCAGGAGACGTTTCTGTTCAGCGACACGCTGGCCGCCAACATCGCCTTCGGCAAGCCGGAGGCGGATGAGGAGGAGATCCGGACCGCGGCCGACATCGCCGGCATCAGCAGCGACGTGGCCGATTTTCCCCAGGGCTACCAAACCCGGGTGGGCGAGCGCGGGCTGACGCTCTCGGGCGGGCAGAAACAGCGCACCGCGCTGGCACGGGCGCTGCTGCGTCAGCCGCGGATCCTGATCCTGGACGATGCGCTGGCGAGCGTGGACACCATCACCGAGGAGCGCATTTTGGAGCAGTTGGAGAGCGTCGCCTTCCACACCGGCGGGGCGCGCACCACGCTGCTCATCAGCCACCGCATCTCCACCGTGCGCAACGCCGACTTCATCGCGGTACTGGATCAGGGGCGGATCGTGGAACAGGGCACGCACGCGGAGTTGATCGGCCAGGGCGGGCTGTACGCCAACCTGTACGAGAAGCAGTTGTTGGAAGAGGAGCTGGCGCGGGCGGAGTAAGCATGGCACAGGAAGAAGAGCAACTCGGCAAAGCCGTGGACCGGAACCTGATCCGGCGCCTGCTGCACTACGTGCGCCCCTACCGCGGCACGGTGGTGCTGGCCACGCTGGCGGCGGCGCTGCAGTCGTTCACGCAGGTGGTGGGACCGTACCTGAACAAGGTGGTGATTGACCGCTATCTCTTCCCTTCCCCGGATTCCCACAGCCTGCTGAGCCGCGGGTTGCCCAACGATCCGTTCCGCGGCGTCGCCACCATTGGGCTGATTTTCCTGCTGGTGCTGGGCGTCGGCTTTATCCTCGACTTCGCCCAGACCTACGCCATGCGCTGGGTGGGACAGAAGTCCATGTACGACCTGCGGCGCGAGCTGTTCGCCCACCTGCAGCGGCTTTCGATTTCCTTCTTCGACCAGAACCCGGCGGGACGGCTGGTGACCCGGGTGACCAACGACGTGGAGATGCTCAACGACACCATCTCCACCGCGCTGGTGGCGCTGTTCGACGACATCTTCGTACTCACCATGATCGTGGTGGTGATGATCCGCTTCAACTGGCAACTGTCGCTGGTGACGCTGGGGGTGCTGCCGCTGATCATCCTGGCAACCCACTACTTCCGCAAGGCGGTGCGCGAGAGCTACCGCCGCATCCGCCTGCTGGTGGCGCGCATCAACGTCTACCTGCAGGAACACATCACCGGCATGGCCGTGGTGCAGGCCTTCAACCGCGAGGAGCGGGCCTACCGCGAGTTCGAGCGCATCAATCAGGAGCACTGTGACGCCTGGATCTCGGCGGTGCTGGCCTATGCGCTCTACTACCCCGCGGTCGAATTCCTGAGCATCCTGGCGGTGGCGCTGGTGCTGTGGTTCGGCGGCCTGCGGGTGATGCACGGCACGCTGACCATCGGCATCGTCTTCGCCTTCATCCAGTACGTGCAGCGTTTCTTCCGCCCCATCCAGGACCTGAGCGACAAGTACAATACCCTGCAATCGGCGATGGCCAGCTCGGAGCGCATCTTCACGCTGCTGGATACGCCGGTCACGCTGCAGTCACCGGAAACGCCGCAACGGCCGGCGGTGGCCGCGGGACGGATCGAATTTGACCATGTGTGGTTCGCCTACCGTGACGAAGAATGGATTCTGCGCGACGTGAGCTTCGTGGCCGAACCCGGCGAGAGCGTGGCGATCGTCGGCCACACCGGCGCCGGCAAGACCACCATGATCAGCCTGATGCTGCGCTTCTATGACGTGCAGAAGGGCCGCATCCTGCTGGACGGGGTGGACGTGCGCGAATGGGATGTGCAGGAGCTGCGGCGGCGGTTCGGCATCGTGCTCCAGGATCCCTACCTGTTCAGCGGCACCATCGCCGAGAACATCCGCATGGACGACCCGCGCGTCACCACGGCCCGCGTGCAGGCGGCCGAGCGCGACGCCAACCTCGAGGAGTTCCTGGCCACCCTGGCGGCGGGTGATGCCACCGAACTGCGCGAGCGCGGCGCGGGGCTCTCCACCGGTCAGAAGCAGTTGGTGAACTTCGCGCGCGCCCTGGCGGCGGATCCCTCGATCCTGATTCTCGACGAGGCCACGGCCAGCGTGGACACCGAAACCGAAATCAAGATCCGGCAGGCGCTGGACCGCATGCTCTCCGGCCGGACCAGCATCCTGATCGCCCACCGGCTGTCCACCATCCAGCGCGCCGCCCAAATTCTGGTGATGCACAAGGGCAGCTTGCGCGAGCGCGGCACGCATCAGGAGCTGCTGCAGCAGCACGGCATCTACTGGCGGTTGTACCGACTGCAGTACAAGGATCAGGAGATCACGGCGCCGGGCGCCAACTCCGCACCTGTTCCAGAACCCGCTCACTGACCACACCTGGCGGCGCGCCGCCGCCCGCCGCCACCGTGAGGGCCGCCTGGCGGTAGAAGCCGAGGCGGTAGTCGTGCAGGGCGCGGAAGCTGGCCGCGTCGCGGAAGAGAGGCCGGTTGGCCATGCCGGCGCAGCGCAACAGTAAATCTTCGACCGGAACCTCCAGGAACACGGTCACGCCGCCGGCAGCCCGAATGGGTTCGTGATTCCGCTCCTGGGCGAAGGTGCCGCCACCAAGCGCCAGTACGGTGCGCCGCTGCCGCGCCGCGCCGAGGGCACTCAGCAATTCGTGGTGCTCCAGCTCGCGGAAGGCGGCCTCGCCGCGCTGGGCGAAGATGGCGGCGATGGTGGCGCCCGCCGCCTTTTCGATGCGCTCATCAAGATCACAGAAGTGCCAGCCCAGCCGCCGCGCCAGCTCCCGGCCCACGGTGGACTTGCCGCTGCCCATGAAGCCGAGGAGGACCAGGGGCGACGGCGGGGCGCTGTCAGGCATGGAAACAGGATACCGAAGGGCGAGCACCTTGTCGTCGAAGCTGACCGGCGCTAAAACTCGCTGGCATGAATCTTACAATACCAGGCCCCAAGCCGCTTGATATCTCGATGGAGGCAGGTGAGACAATGGTGGTGGTCGGCGCGAACGGTTCAGGCAAAACGCGGCTCGCGGCTTACTTGGAAGAGACGCTTGGAGTTCGGTCTCATCGCATTGCAGCGCACAGGGCACTTGCGTTGAACCCCCGGGTTCCGAAGATCCCTCAGGACATCGCTGATCGCGCGCTTTACTATGGCCCAAACGGCAACGGCCCTGATGACCGAAAGAATTCTCGGTGGCAACGTAATGCGACGACCGGACTTTTAAATGACTTCGACATCGTACTGCAGGCCCTCTTCGCCGAACAGTCGAAGATCGCCCTTGAAACGCACAACGCCGCGTGGAGCAAGACTCTGGTCGACCCGAAGGCGACGAAGCTGCAACGGCTCGCCGCGATTTGGGGGCGCCTTCTCCCGGGCCGGAGCCTCGCCATCACCGCCGATGACATAGAGATCGGCTCTGGCGATGCGAAGTACGGTGCCGGCCAGGGAAGCGACGGCGAGCGTGCAGTCTTCTATACCCTGGGCCAGATCCTGCTCGCGCCCGCGGGGTCGCTTTTGATCTTTGACGAGCCCGAGCTTCACATCCACCGCTCTATCTTGGGCCGACTGTGGGACGAGGCGGAAGCCGCCCGGCCAGATTGCAGCTTCCTTCTCGTGACGCATGACCTGGATTTTGCTTCTTCGCGCAGCGCGAGGAAGTTCGTCATCATTAAATTCGATTTCCCCCTGAGTTGGGTGCTGCAGGAGATCACCGCGGGCACTGGCTTCAGCGAAGAGACGACGGCAGAAGTACTGGGGAGCCGCCACCCTGTGCTGTTTATCGAGGGAGGTAAGGGAACGCGAGATGATCGCCTTTACATGCGCTGCTTCCCGGATTGGACGATCGTTCCCTGCGGCGGGTGTGAGACGGTCAAACGCTGCGTGGCGGCCATGCGAGACCATCTGGCTCTGCACCGGAACGCCTGCTTCGGCATTATTGACCGAGATGGCCTCGACGCCGCGGCAGTTGAAGTGGCCGGCACGCACGGAGTGGCGGTCCTCCCCGTCGCTGAAATCGAGAACCTGGTTCTCCTTCCTGAGATCTCCCTGGAGATCGCCGGGCAACCGGCTTTCCAGAGGAACCCTGCTGAAGTCGCTGTTGCAGTCCAGGCGCTTGAGGATGCCGTGCTGGCGAAGTTAACCGAACCGGGGTTCCTTGACAAGGCCACGCGCCGGTACTGCAGCCGCCGAGCACATAATTTATCTACGTCGGAAGTGACGGACCAGATGAGCATCGGAGAGATGGACACGGAATGGGGGCAGCCGCGCGCAGGGGAAAAGCCAAGTTCAATCGCCGCAGAGTTCCAGAAGCACGTCGGCGAGGCCGTGGCATCGAGAAACATGGCACGAATCGCGGAGCTTATCGACTGTAAAGCATTTTTCGCCCTAGCAGCGAAGCACCTGACCAGTTGGAGTGTAGACACTTTCGAGAACTGGTTGGGTAGAAGCTTGCGCAATGGCCAACTGCCCGCGCTGGCGAATACGATTCGGTCGCTTGTGCCCCAGCCAGCTATCCCCGCAATCGACGCAGAAATCGGTCAGGGCTGATTCGCGATATTCCTTCGAGGGTATAATTAAAGTGGCGTGGGAGGTCGTATACACGGCAGAGTTTGAGGCGTGGTGGGAGGGCCTGTTGGTGGCCGAGCAGGAAGCAGTGGCTGCATCCGTGCATCTTTTGGAGGAGCTTGGGCCGACTCTGGGCTTTCCGCATAGCAGCGCGATCCGCGGGTCGCGGCACGGCGGGATGCGCGAGCTAAGAACCCAGGAGGCGGGTCGCGCGCTGCGAACCCTTTATGCATTCGATCCACGGCGTACGGCTATTTTGCTTATCGGGGGCGACAAGACGGGTGACAAACGGTGGTATGAGAGGTTTGTTGCGATAGCCGATCGCATCCTCGATGAACATCTTGAGGATTTGCGAAAGGAGGACGACGGTGGCTAAGAAATTTGCCGAACTGCGGGCGCGGATGAGCGCGGAGTCGCGGGCGCGGTCTGGGTTACGGGCGCAGGCGATGCTGAACGAGATGCCATTGGACGAACTGCGGCAAGCCCGTGGCCTGACGCAGAAGGAATTGGCTGAGGTTCTGGGGGTTCAGCAGCCGTCGGTGGCCAGGCTGGAGAAGCGCGCGGATATGTACCTATCCACGCTTCGCAACCACATTGAGGCCTTGGGCGGCGAATTGGACGTGGTGGCGCGCTTTCCCGAGGGCAGCGTGCGCATCACGCACTTTGCCGACCTGGACGGCCGCCGCGGAAGTTAGCGGCGGGCGGCGGGGGCGCGATGGACGAGCCGGGGGCCGGGCGCGGAGGCGGCGCGGCACTCCTCGGCGTCGGCGTGGATGACGCCTTCCTGGCGGAGGATGGCGGCGATCTGCGGCCACAGGTCGGTGGCGGGGTCGGCGGCGTGGGGCGGCACCTGGCGCACTTCGGCGGCGATGGTCTCGAAGGAGACGACCGTGGCCGTGCAGGCGGAGCAGGCTTGCAGATGCAGGGTGGCCGACAGCGGCAGGCGGGCGCGATCCAGGTGTTCGGCCAGCATGAGTTCGAAGGCGGCGCAGTCAAGTGCCGTCTCTGGCGCACGCTTGGCCGGAGCGGGGGTGTCCGAAGTGGCGGTGGACATGGCGATTGGCTTTCCCATTGGGCGACTCCTCGGCGACGATCCCCACCGGGAACCAGGGGCGGCACGGTGAGG
>JBQCEU010000368.1:0-8107 GCA_051959955.1 Terriglobales bacterium
CGGCCTTCAGCTTTTTTGCCACCGCGGGCGCCATCCTGCTGGCGGGAGCGACGCCGGAGTTTGTGGACATCGAGCCGGAAAGCTTCAACCTCGACCCGGCGGCGCTGGCCAGGGCGCTGGCCCGGCCGCGGCGGGAACGCATCGCGGCCATCGTGCCGGTGCACCTGTACGGCCGGGTGGCGAAGAGGAAGGAGATCATGGAGTTGGCCGAAGCCGGCGGCACTCCCGTGGTGGAAGATGCCGCGCAGGCGATCGGCGCGTCGCTGGACTCCCGTGCGGCGGGCGCCTGGGGAGCGATCGGCTGCTTCAGCTTTTATCCCACCAAGAACCTGGGCGCGATGGGGGAAGGCGGTCTGGTCACCAGCCGCGATCCCGAGCTGCTCGACCGACTGAAGCTGCTGCGCGCGCACGGCAGCCGGCGACGCTACGAGCACGAAACCATGGGCTGGAACGGGCGCATGCACGAGCTGCAGGCGGCCATTCTGCGCGCCAAGCTGCCGCAGTTGGCAGCATGGAATCAACGCCGGCGGGCGATCGCGGCAGCGTACAACCAGCAACTGGCGGATGTCAGAGAGATCAGCCTGCCCCCGGTGGTTGCGGGGCATGTTTTCCACCAATATGTCATCCGCGCGCCGCGGCGCGAGGCGGCGCGGGCTTTTCTGCAGGAGCGGGGCATCGGCACCGAGGTCTACTATCCGATTCCGCTGCATCAGCAGCCGGTGCTGCGCCGCTACGCCGGCGGGGCGCTGCCGGAGGTCGAGCGGGCCAGCCGCGAGGTGCTGGCGCTGCCCATGTTCCCGGAGTTGACCGACGCCGAGGTGCAGCGGGTGAGCCACGGGCTGCGGGAGTTTTACGCATGATCAACCGCATGATCGTGGCGAATCTCCGGCGGCGGCCGGTGCGCAGCCTGGTGAGCGTGGTGGCGGTGGCCATCGAGGTGGTGCTGATCCTCATGGTGGTGGGGCTGGTGAACGGGATGATCAACGACCACCGGGCGCGGATGCAGGGCATCGGCGCGGACATCATCGTGCGCGGCGGCGGGGCCTCCATGCTCACCGAGCTGAGCGGCAACACGCTGCCGCTGAAGCTGGCGCCGGTGTTTCAGCAGGTGCCGGGGGTGGTGGCGGTGGCGCCGGTGGCGTATCAACTGGGGCAGGCGGCGCAGGCAATCGGCGGGGTGAATCTGGAGGAGTTCAACGCGGTCAGCGGCGGCTTCCGCTTTTTGCAGGGCGGACCGTTCCACCCCGGCCGTTACGAGATCATCGCCGACGACCTGCAGGCGGCCAGCAACCATTACCATATCGGGCAGAAGATTCCGCTACTCGGGCAGCAGTTCACCCTCACCGGCATCTTCGAGCACGGCATGGGATCGCGGGTGTTCATCCCGCTCGACGTTCTGGACCAGTTGGGCGGCACGCCCGACCGGGCCGCCACTTTTTACATCAAGACCCAGCCCGATGTGCCGATCCAGGAAGTAGTGGAGCGTTTGCGCAAGCTGGCTCCTTCGCTGAAGGTGGACTCGCTGAACGAGTTCCTTTCGCTATTCACGGCCAGCCGGATTTCGCCGGCGGTGCCCATCTTTCAGCACGTCATGGTGGGGATTGCGGTGGCCATCGGCTTTTTGGTGATCTTCCTGTCGCTCTACACCACGGTGCTGGAGCGCACGCGGGAGATTGGCATTCTGAAATCGCTGGGCGCCTCGCGCAGCTATATTGTTCGTGTGATCCTTCGGGAGAGTGAGCTGCTGGCCGCCCTCGGAGTGGCGACGGGAACCGTCGCGTCGTACCTGTTGTGGCGGCTGCTGCAACAGGTCTACCCCACCCTGACGCTGGAGTGGACCTGGCAATGGGTGGGGTGGGCGGCGGTGATCGCGCTGGGTTCGAGCGCGGTGGGGGCGCTGTACCCGGCCTACAAGGCGGCCAGCCAGGATCCGATTGCCGCCCTGGCCTACGAATAGGGGCAGGATGGGACGATGAAACATTACTTCGGGACCGATGGCATTCGCGGGGTGGCGGGAGAAGCGCCGCTGGACGCCGCCACCGTCTACGCCGTGGGGCTGGCGCTGGGCGTTGATCTCGGCGTCGGGGCGCACGTGGTGCTGGGCGAGGATACGCGGGAAAGCAGCGGCTGGATCGCGGGCACCCTGGCAGCCGGCCTGGCCACGCGGGGCGTCCATGTGGCCCATGCCGGCGTGCTGCCCACCCCGGGGGTCGCCTTTCTTGCGGCACACCATGGCTTCCAGGCCGGCGTCATGATCTCGGCCTCGCACAACCCCTATCAGGACAACGGCATTAAAATTTTCGGCCCGGAGGGGTTCAAACTGCCGGATGCGGAGGAAGCCGCCATCGAGCGCGGCATCGCCCACTATGGCGAGGAAAGTGTGGGCCCGCCGACGCCGCACCCGCTATCGGTGGACAAGCACCTGCGCGCCGCCTACGTCCACCACCTGGCGGACCGCTTCCGCAGCACCGATTTCCGGGGCCTGCGCTTTGTCGTGGATTGCGCCCACGGCGCCGCCAGCGCCGTGACCGCCGAACTGTGCGCCTCCCTGGGCATGGAAGCTGAAGTTCTCGCCACCCAGCCCAACGGCCGCAACATCAACGCCGGCGTCGGCGCCCTCCACCCGGAGACCATGGCCGCGCGCGTCCACGCCTCCGGCGCCGATGCGGGCGTGGCGCTGGACGGCGACGCCGATCGCGCCATCCTCGCCGATGCCGCCGGCGGGGTCGTCAATGGGGATTGCGTGCTGCTGATGGCCGCCCGCGATCTGCAGGCCACCGGCGAGCTCTCCCCCGCCGTGGTGGTCGGCACGGTGATGACCAATCTCGGCCTGGAGCGCGCCCTGGCGGCGGAGGGTATCGAGCTGTTGCGCACCCCGGTGGGCGACAAGTACGTGCTGGAGAAGATGCGGGCCAGCGGGGCGCGCCTGGGCGGCGAGCCCAGCGGCCACGTCATTTTTTCCGCCGAAGCCACCACCGGCGATGGCCTGCTCACCGCCCTGCACTGCTTCGCGCTGATGGCACGCCGGCGCCGGCCGCTGCGGGAGCTGTGTGACGGCTGGCAGGAGATGCCGCAGACCATCATCAACGTCAAGGTGGGGCGCAAGCTGCCGCTGGAGGAGTTGGCCGGAGCCCAGGCCGCCATCCGGCGCGCCGAGCGCGACTTCGCCGGCGCCGGCCGGGTGCTGGTGCGCTACTCGGGAACCGAGAAGCTGGCCCGGGTCATGGTGGAGGCAGCCGAACGCGATGCGGTCGAACGCCATGCCCAAGCCATTGCGCAAGCGCTGGCCAAGGACCTGGAATAGCGGCGAGCTTCTTGATTGGCGCGGGCCCCCGAGTGGCTGCGCCACTCGACTCGCTTGACGCCCGACCGGGCCGCGTTTCGTGCGCGCCTTGCCGCTGCTACTTGGCGGCCCGGCCGTACTTTTTCTGGAAGCGCTCGATGCGGCCGGCGGTATCCACAAGTTTCTGCTTGCCGGTGTAGAAGGGGTGGCAGTGCGAGCAGATTTCCACGTGGATGTCGCCCTTGTGCGTCGAGCGGGTGGCGAAGCTGTGGCCACAGGCGCAGACCACCTTCACGGCATTGTACGCAGGATGAATAGACGGCTTCATGGCAAGTCTCGATTATAACGGATTCTGGTCCCCTGGGGCCGCCCTGGCGTGGGGCCCCGCACGACGCCGCGACGGCCGGCGACTACCAGCAGGCTAGCTAAAACGGCGGCGCAGCGCCCGGAAACCGACGTGCACCCCACCCAGCAACAGCCCGAAGACACAGTACAGCAATCCATTTTCGATGGTCAGCCAGAGGGCCAGGTGACTCATTTCGGTGTTGGAGAGGTTGGCGGCGCTCATCAGCCGCAGGGAGGCGGGCCAGAGATTCAGCCATACCTGCTCGCTCACCCGCCAGTGGGTAAACAGCGACAGGATGAGCAGGAAGGCAACCAGAATGCCCGCCAGCGCGAACCAGAAGGCCCACTGGATGACGATCACGATGGCCTGGGCGCGCGGCGAGAGTTGCGGCAATCCGGACTCCGGCTCGGGTTGCAGCAGCTTGTAGCGACGGCGCTTCTTACGCGACATGTGCAGGCAATGGTATCAAAAGTGGTTGCGGAGGTCGGTGAGCCGGTCGAGCACCAGGCACTGGCGTCCGGGGGCGCAGGCATAGGTCAGTTCTTCGTGTTCCAGCACCCAGGTATGGGGATGGGGGATGAAGACGGCGTTCATGCCGGCGGCGAGAGCGGGGTTGATGTCCGACTTGGGACTGTTGCCGATCATCCAGCACTCGCCAGGCGGAGCGGCGCAGTCGCTGAGGCGCTGCTGATAGATGCCGACGTGTTTCTCGGGCACCACATGCACCTGCTCGAAGAGGCGGCGGGCGCCGGAACGGGCAATCTTTCCCGACTGCTCGGCGTGGTTGCCTTTGGTGAGCAGGAAGAGGCGGTGACGGGAGGCGAGATATTCGAGCACGTCGAGCGCGCCGGGCAGGAACTCGATGGGCTGGGCGGCGATGGCGGCCGCCAGCCCGGCGATGGCGGTGGCGGCCGTTGGGGACCAAACCTCCGGCGCCAACTCCGCGCAGGCGCGCTCCAGCGCCACCTGAAAGCTGGCCAGGCCGTAGCCACCTTCGGCGATGGCGCGGTGCTCCTGACGATTGATGCAGGCACGGGCGGCGCGGCGGTCGGCGGCCGCCGGGCCGAGCAGATCATAGAAACGCTCGATCGCCCGCTCAAAGTAGATATTGTTCTCCCAGAGCGTGTCATCGGCGTCAAAAATTAAAACGCGCGGGCGCCCGGCTTCGCCGCCCGCGCGGCGGTCCGAGAAAGCGCAGGGCCGGGGGCCCCTCCGCCCCAGCCCTGCTTGCGGTGGCGCCGAGCCGTTTTGGTGAGTGTGCTTACGCAGGGCGCCGGCCCTCCAGGATGGCCTCGCTGGCTTCTTCGTCGAGAACCGTAATCCCCAGTTCGCGGGCTTTGTCGAGCTTGCTGCCGGCCTCCTCGCCGGCGATGACGTAATCGGTTTTGGCGCTGACCGAGCCCGCCACCTTGCCGCCGGCGGCTTCGATCAGCGTTTTCATCTCCTCGCGCGTATGGCGGGCGAGGGTGCCGGTCAGGACCAGCTTCTTGCCGGCCAGCGGCTGCGGTCCGCGCACCTCGCGCGGCGCCTGCCGGGGATCGAGGCCGAGCCGGCACAGGCGGGCCACCAGCTCGCGATTGGCGGATTCGGCAAAGAAGTCGTGAATGGACTCGGCGATCCGCGGCCCCACCTCCTCCACCTGCTCCAATTCAGCGGGGTTGCGCGCGGCCGCCGCCATCAGGGCTTCGAGCGAGCCGAAGTGCGCGGCCAGCAGTTGCGCGGTGCGCTCGCCCACCATGCGGATGCCCAGGCCGTAGATCAGCCGCCACAACTCGTTGCCGCGGCTGCGCTCGATTTGAGCCAGCAGATTGTGCGCCGATTTTTCACCCATGCGCTCCAGCGCGGCGAGCGTCTCCAGGTCGAGCTTCTCGTAGAGGTCGGCGAGGTTGCGCACCAGGCCTTTTTCGGTGAGCTGCTCGATCAGCGCCGGCCCCAGCCCGCCGATGTTCATCACCCCGCGGGCGGCGAAGTGGCGCAGGGATTCCTTCAATTTGGCCGGACAGTTGGCGTTGACGCAGCGCAGGATGACCTCGCCCTCCTCACGATGGACGCCGCTGCCGCACACCGGGCAGTGAGTGGGCGCATGGTAGGGATGGGGGCCGCGCGGCAGGCCGGTCTCCACCGCGATCACCTTGGGGATGACATCGCCGCTGCGCTCAATGCGCACGCTGTCGCCCACCCGCACCCCCAGCCGTTCAATCTCGTCCAGGTTGTGCAGCGTCGAACGGCTGACCGTCACCCCGCCCACCGCCACCGGCTCCAGCCAGGCGGTGGGGGTGAGGGCGCCGGTGCGGCCCACGCTCATGACGATGTCGTTGACCCTGGTCACCGCCTGGCGGGCGGCGAACTTGTAAGCCACCGCCCAGCGCGGAAACTTGTTGGTGGCGCCCATCACCTGGCGCAAGGCCTCTTCATTCACCTTGAGCACCACGCCGTCAATCTCAAAGGGCAACGAATCGCGGTCACGCTCACAGGCCGCAATGAAATTCCAGACCGCCTCCAGCGAGGCGCACAACTCCCAGCGCCCCACCTTGAAGCCCTCCTGGGCCAGCCGGGTGAGGGTCTCCGCCTGGCTGGGGCAGACGTTCCGGCCTCCGCGCAGCAGCGAGTAGGCGTAAAAATCGAGGCGGCGCGCGGCCGTGATGCGCGCATCCAGCACCCGCACCGCCCCGGCGGCGGCGTTGCGCGGGTTGGCGAAGCGCGCTTCGCCTTCGTCTTCGCGTTCCTGGTTGAGGCGCTGGAACGCCGCCCTCGGCATCACCACCTCGCCCCGCACCTCGAAATCTTCCTTCCCCACCGCCAACGGCAGGGAGCGGATGGTGCGCAGGTTGGCGGTGACATCCTCGCCCACCTGGCCGTCACCACGGGTCAGCCCCTGAGCCAGTTGGCCGTTGTGGTAGTGAATGGCCATGCTCAAGCCGTCAAATTTGAGTTCGGCGCAGTAGCTTACCTCGCCTCCGGCGGCGGCTTCCCGCACCCGCCGGTCGAAATCGGCCAGTTCCTGGGCGCTGTAGGCGTTGTCCAGGCTCATGAGGGGTGAGCTGTGGCGGGCCTTGACCAGCCCGGCGCGGGGCTCGCCGCCCACCCGCTGGGTGGGCGAGTCGGGGGTGATCAGCTCGGGATGGGCCTTCTCCAACTCCTGCAGGCGCCGCATCAGCAGGTCAAATTCGGCATCGGAGATCTGGGGCTTGTCCTCGACGTAGTACAGCCGCTCGTGCCGCCGAATCTCCTCCCGCAGCCGTTCGATCTCCCTCCCCAGCGCCGAATCCGGACCCATGACTGTAATGGTATGCTGCTCTCCAACGTATCTGGAAGAAGCATGGACACGGTCACCCACACCCTGGTCGGCGTTGCGCTCTCGCGCCTGTTCTTTAAAAAGCGGGTGGCATATGCCACTTCGGCCATGGTCGTGGCCGCCAACCTTCCCGACCTGGACGTGGTCTACAGTTGGCCGGGCATACGCTATCTCGAGTTCCATCGCGGCATCCTGCATTCGGCCTGGATGGTGCCCGTTTGGGCGCTGCTGGTGGCCCTGGGGCTGCGCTGGTGGGCCGCCAGGAAAGACAAGCGGGTGCCTGCCCTGTGGCTGGGGTTTGCGCTGGGCCTGGTGGGCGTGGGCAGCCACGTGTTTCTGGACTGGAGCAACGCCTACGGCGAGCGCCTGTTCGCGCCCTTCAGCCAGCACTGGTACGCGCTCGACTGGATGCCGATCTTTGACCCTTGGGTGTGGATCATTTTGGCGGTCTTTTTGGTCTTTCCCATGCTGTTGACCATGGTTAAGGACGAGGTCGGCGCCCGCGACAAAAGCGCCCACCGCATTAGTGCGGCCCTCGCCCTGGTGCTGGTGGCGGGCTGGATCGGGCTGCGCGCCCGTCAGCACAAGGTGGCGCTGGGCACGCTCGACTCCACCCTCATGACCGAAGCCTACGAAGGCCAAAAGCCGATCACGGCGGCGGTGTTCCCCATCAGCAACACCCCCTTTGCCTGGCAGGCAGTGGTGGACCTGCCGCGCAATTATCTGGTGGCCAGCGTCAGCGCCCCCTGGGACAAGACGCAGGCGGAAGCCAAGCCGGTGCGCAGTTTCCTCAAGTCCCCCACTTCACCTGAAATCCAGGAGGCCGCGGCCACCCAAACCGCCGGCATCTTCACCTGGTTTGCGCGTTTTCCGCTTACCAGCCTGCAGGAAGAGGCCAATCTCTCCATGGTTTCCATCACCGACGTGCGCTTCGCCCAGGGCGACGTTTTGTCCACGCTGCGGGCCCAGGTGACGCTGGATGACTCCAATAAGGTGGTGAAGCAGAGTTTCCGCTGGTGAGAAGACGAGGGGTGAGGGGTGAGGGGTGAGGGGTGAGGGGTGAGGGGTGAGGGTCGCGGCCGTAAGGGGTGGGAGACGGGGAAAAAATTAGTCGTGGGGGGGGCCCGGGGGGGCGCCCCCCCCCCCCAAAAAACAGAGAAAAGAACCCCCCACCTGTGTACCC